>JAEWJB010000187.1 GCA_023386795.1 Pseudomonadota bacterium | reverse complement strand
GGGGGGGGGGGGGCGGGGGCCCGCGTCGGTTGTATGGTGGGGGGCCGGGGCCGCGGGAGATCAGCCGCCGCGGGTCCCGTGCCGGCGGTGCATCTCGTGCTCGTGGTCCAGCCAGTTGGACCCCTTGTTGGTGAGGAAGAAGATGTAGACGAACAAGGACACGGCGATGACGGCGGTGGCGTAGATGACGAAGTCGTCGACCCGGTCGGCATGCAGGGCAGCCTGGTACAGCAGCGGGGCGGTGCCACCGAAGGCCGAATTCGCCAGCGCGTACCCCAGGCCCACGCCGAGCGCGCGGATGTGGGTCGGGAACAGCTCGGCCTTCACCACCGCGTTGATGGAGGTGTAGCCGGTGAGGATCACGAAACCCACGGTGAGGATGGCGAAGGCGGTGAGCCAGTCGCTCTGCCTGGGCAGGTACAGCACCAGGTACCAGGTGTAGAGCACGCCGCCGATGCCGAAGAACACCAGCAACGTCTTGCGGCCGATGATGTCCGACAGCCAGCCGCCCACCGGCTGCATCAGCATCAGCACCACCAGCGCGGCGAGGTTGATCCAGGTGCCGGCCATGACATCGTCGCCTGCGAAGGCGGTCTGGATCATCTTCGGGCCGGTCACCGAGTAGGTGTAGAAGGCGATGGTGCCGCCGGCGGTGATCAGGAAGCACAGCAGCAGCGGGCGCCACTGGTTGACGAACAGCTCATGCAGCGAGCCGGAGGCGCGCGCCTTGCCTTCCTTGGCCGCGGCGATGGATTCCGAGCCTAGCGACTCGTCCATCGTGCGGCGCAGCCAGAACACCACCAGCGCGCCGACGCCACCCAGGGCGAAGGCCACGCGCCAGCCCCATTCGGAGATGTGCTGCTTGTCGACCAGGTGCAGCATCACCAGCAGCACCGCCTGGGCGATGACGTGGCCGCCCACGAGGGTGACGTAGTGGAAGGACGACAAGAAGCCACGCCGTCCCGCAATCGCGGCCTCTGACATGTAGGTGGCGCTGGTGCCGTACTCGCCCCCCGTCGCGAAGCCCTGCACCAGCCTGGCCAGCAACAGGATCACCGCCGCCGCCGCGCCGATGGAGGCCACGGTGGGGGTGATGGCCACCACGAAAGAACAGGCCGCCATCAGCGACACCGACACGGTCAGCGCCAGGCGGCGCCCGTAGCGGTCGGCGAAGCGGCCGAAGTACCAGGCGCCGATCGGGCGCATCAGGAAGGTGACCGCGAAGATCGCCCAGACATACAAGGTGGCGTTCTTGTCCTCCTTGGAGAAGAACTGCGACTCGAAGTAGCTGGCGAACACCGAGTAGACGTAGACGTCATACCACTCGACGAGGTTGCCGGCCGAACCCTTGAGGGTATTGGAGATCGAGCGGCGCAGCGCGCCGGGGGCGGGGTTGGCGGTGCCGAGCGGTGACGAGGGGGAAGCGCTCATTCAGGGCAAACCTTCATTCGTGGATCTGCCCCGAGTATAGGTGGACGATTGTGTTCATCCCGCTCACCTGCGGCATGGGCCGCGTGGAGCCGGCATCGACTTGCGTTGCGGGCATCGGCTGCCAAACGCCAGCCGCCCCATCCGCGCTACGATGCCGCTCCCCACCGCCGCACGCGATTCCGCTCCCGATGAAGGCCCGCCACCTCGACGCATCCCCGTGGGCATGAGCAAGGCATCGCGCCGCACCGATGCCCGGAAGGAGCCGAGGATCGACCGCCTGCAGCCGTGGATCGCCGCGCTCGTCAGCGCGCTGCTGCACCTGTTGCTGCTGCTGATGCTGCTGTACGCCTCCAAGCCGGTGGTTTCCACGCCACAAGGCGCCTCCGGTGGCAGCCGCATGAAGGTGGATTTCCTTGGCGAGCCGCGCGACACCCAGCCCGGCCCTCCCAGCCCGCCGCCGCCGGCCGCACCCGTACGCAAGCGCAAGGCCACCTCGCAGGTACGAACGACGCTGGTGATGACCTCGCCCGACCCGGTGCCGCCGGAAGACTTGCCCGAGCCCGAGCCGCAGCGCGAGGTGCCGCCACCGCCGCAGCCCAACCCAGCCGATGACGACTGGTCGCGGCTGGCGCGCCGGCCCGCCTCCAGCCCGCCCGCGCCCCGTCGCACGCAGGCCTGGACCGGCCATCCCCCGGGATGGGCGCCCCAGGACACCGCGCTGGACAACCAGGGCATGGACAGTGGCCCGGGCTACACGCGCGGCCGGGGCAACGATGCCGGCGGGCAGCCGAGCATGGAAGTGGGCGGTTACCAGGTGTACTACGACACGCGCAGCGAGACCCTGCTGCGCACCTGGAAGGACCAGGGCATGAAGGAACTGGCGATCCCGCTGCCGGGCACGTCCTACCGGATGGTCTGCGAGCTGGACATCGCGATCCGCCGCGGCTCGGGCAAATGCCGCCTGCTCGACCCCTCCTCGCCGGAGCTGCAGGCCATTGGCGATGGCCGCGAGGTCATCAACATGATCCAGGTCTACAAGCAGGGCGAGATCGTCTGGCGCGGCCCCGGCCCCTACCGCTGAGGCGCGATCAGAACAGGCTGCCCTGGGCGGGCGGCCGTTCGGGTGCGGCGTCGACCGCCGTGTCCGGCGCCCCCAACCGCCAGGCCAACCCGGAGATCCGCTGCGCATGTCGCGCCAATGCGGCGCGCAGCACCCCCTCGCTACCGGCCAGATGCAAGCGGCGGCGCGCGCGGGTCAGGCCGGTGTAGACCAGTTCGCGGCTGAGCACGCGCGCATCGCGTGCCGGCAGCTGCAGCCACACCTCATCGAACTCCGACCCCTGCGCCTTGTGCACGGTCATCGCGAACGCGCTTTCGTGCGCCGGCAGCGCGGCCGGATGGAAGCCGCGCACCGGCGCATCGCCCTCGCCGGCGAACCAGGCCACCAGCGTGCCTTGGGCATCGCGCAGGCAGATGCCGACATCGCCGTTGAACAGGCCGTGGCGATAGCTGTTTTCGGTGACCAGCAGCAGCCGGCCCTGGAACCATGGCGAGGCGCCACCGAGACGGCGGGCACCCGAGCCGCCTTCGGCCAGCAGTTGCTCGATACGCGCATTGAGCGTGCGCGCGCCCTGCGGCCCGGCACGCACCGCGGTCAGCAGGCGCAGGCGGCCGGCGTCGCGGAGTGCCTGCGCGGGGTCGGCCGCCGTCGCCAGCGCGCGCCAGTGCGATAGCAAGGCTTCGCCGTGCGACTGCAGCGGATCGTCCACGTCCTCATGGAACCGCACGCCCTCCAGCGTACCGCTGCGCAACAGGGCGAGCGCCCCATCGGCGTCCCCGGTACGCACGGCATCGGCCAGCGGCGCCAGCGCGAAGCCCTCGGCCTGGCGATAGCCGCGCAGCAGGTGCACGCGATGGCCGGCTAGGTCGCCGCCCTCGCCCGCAACCGCCTCGCTGGCGCCGCCGAGCAGGGGAGCCAGCGCGCGGGCATCTTGCCTGTCCGGCGCATCGCCCGGGCCGGTGGCCTGAAGGATCGCCGCGAGCACATCGCCCGCTTCGACCGAGGGGAGCTGGTCGGCGTCGCCCAGCAGGATCAGCTGTGCGCCGTCGGCCACGGCTTCCACCAGCTTGCACATCAGCGGCAGGTCCACCATCGAGGCTTCGTCGACCACGACCAGATCGAACGGCAACGGGTTGTCCGCGTCGTGACGGAACCTCGGCAGCCCAGGGATGACCCCCAGCAGGCGATGCAGCGTACTGGCACCGGTTGGCAACACGGCGGCGACGGCAGGATCAATGCCTTCGGCGACTGCCTGCGCCACCGCAGCGCGCAGGCTTTCGGCCATGCGCTCGGCGGCGCGGCCGGTAGGCGCGGCCAGCGCGACGCGCGGCACGGCGACGCCCGCGGCCTGGGCCTGGGCGATGCGCAGCAGCAGCAAGCGCGCGATCGTCGTGGTCTTGCCGGTGCCGGGCCCGCCTGTGACCAGCAACAGCGCACGCCGCAGCGCGAGCGCGGCGGCCAACGCCTGCCGATCGCTGCCCGTGGTCGCGGCGGGAAACAGTTGCGCGAACAGCGGCGCCAGCAGGCCCGCCTCCAGATCCGGCATCGGTTGTGCGGCAATGCGGCGCAACCCGGCGGCCAGCCGACGTTCGTACTCGCGATAGCGGCGCAGGTACAGCAGGCCTGCTTCCAGCACCAGCGGGCAATCGGCGGCAGCCACCTCGTTCGCATCAGGCCGGGCGACCCACGGCGAGGCGGCCAGCGCGCGCTGCCATTCCTGCGGCGCGGGCAATAGGGGCGCCGGGCCCTCGCGGGTTTCGAGCAGCACGCCGGCGCGCGCCGGATCGAAGCCGGCATGGCCGCTGGCCACCGCCAGCGACGCCAGGGCCGCACCGGCCAGCGTGGCCTCGTCGGTGTCGGGCGCCCGCCGTTGCAGGGTCTGCGCCAGCGACAGGTCCAGCGTGCGCAGCGTACCGGCGCGATACAGGGCGTCGAGCAGGCTCATGCGAGGGCCTCCGGCAGGGCGTGCCCGGCGAACAAGGCATCGATGCCCTCCACCAGCGGCGGTTCGAAGCGCCAGGCCCGCACGCCGGGCGAAGGATCGCTCGCAGCGTCCAGCCCGCGGCAGAACAAGTAGCGCACGCCGCCGAAGTCGCGCGCGTAGTCGTAGCCCTCGCCCAGCCGGAAACGCAGCCAGCGATGCAAGGCTACGGTGTAGATCAGCGCCTGCAGGTCGTACTCGCTGTGCGCCATGGCGGCGTCCATCGAGGCGGGGTCGTAGGCGGGCAGGCGGTTGGATTTGTAGTCGAGCACGTACCAGCGGCCCTCGTGCTGGTAGGTCAGGTCGATCAGGCCGGTCATCAGGCCTTCCAGCCGCTGCCGCGCACCGAATGCCTGGCGCGCGGGCAGCAGGTCGTGGCGATGCAACAGGCCCAGCAGTGCATCGACGCGCGTCGGGCGCATCGCGAAGTGGAACTCCATCTCGTTGCGCCGCGCCGTCTCCGGCACGCAGGCCAGCTGGCTGCCCTCGGGCAGGCGCACCGTCAACGTCTGTCCTACCAGCATCGTGAGCAGGGCCACGCCATCGGCCCACGCGTCCTGGGCGTAGCCGCCGCGCTGCAGGCATTGGAGGATCACCGCCGCTTCGCTCGCCGGCGCGGGCTGCCCGGGCTTCCATGCCGCCCATGCGGAAAAGTCGCAGGCTTCCAGCACTTCGTGCATCACCACGCCGAAGCGGTTGCCGGCAAAGCGCGGGTCGAAAGGTTCGGACTCCACCGGGGCCACCGGCGTGTCGGTGCCGGGTTCGTCGCCCCCGCCACTGCTCTCGACCGTGGCGCTGGCCATCGGGTCATGCGCGATGCCGGCATCGGCATTGGCCAGCTGGGTGAAGCTGTAGACCCACCAGTCGGGAGCCACGGCCCGCTGCGGCACGCGCGCGGGCGGCACCTGGCCCTCCTCGTCAGCGGGCAGGCGCGGCAAGGCCACCGGTGGCGGCGTGCGGTCGATGGCGATCACGCCGTTGCCGGTGGCCGCTTGCAAGGCGGCGACGTCCGCCACCATGCCGCGCAGGGCGGTGCGCTCATGGCCATGGAAGCACCCGGTCGCGATCCACAAGGCGTGCTCGGCACGGGTCAGGCCAACGTAGAGCAGGCGCGCGTCCTCGGCACGTTGCTCCTCGCGCCACGCGGCCTCGGCGGCACTCCACCCCGCGTCGTCCTTGCCGACGTTCCAGTGCAGCACGCGGCGTGCGTCCTGGCCTTGGACGACGCAGTAGTTCCCCGGCCCGCCCGCGCGCCGGCCGATGCCCACGTATGGCAGGAACACCAGCGGATATTCCAGCCCCTTGCTCTTGTGCAGGGTGACGATCTGCACGCGGTGCGCATCCGATTCCAGGCGCAGCTGCTGTGCTTCGTCGCTGTCATCGGCATTGGCGATGCGCCGCGCCAGCCAGTCCACCAGCCCGTGCGGGCCCAGCGCGCGCGCGTCGGCTTCCTGCAGCAGCTCGGCCAACTGCAGGTAGTTGGTCATGCGGCGCTCTCCGTCGAACAGCGTCAGCAGGCGCGGCCCCTGTTCGGCGCCGATGTCCCCCACCAGCGCCAACGGCCCGCCGCGCTGCCAGCGCTCGCGCCAGTCCAGCGCGCGCTGCTGCCAGCGACGATGGCGTTCGCCGTCATGTTCCAGCGCGGCAATCGCGGCTGCGTCCTCGCCCACCAGCACGGTGGCCAGCGCGGCGCGCAGCCGGGCGTCGTCGCCTGGATCGAGCAGCGCCTGCAGCAGCGCCAGCAGTTCGCGGGCCTCGGCCGTGGCGAACAGGCTGCGGCGGCCCGCGGCCACGGCGGGAATGCCGGCCGCGCCCAACGCCTGCTGGATACGGCTGGCCTGCCGGTGGTCGCGCACCAGCACCGCGATATCGCCGGCCTGCACGGCACGGCCGCCGACCGTGGCCGTGCCCGCGCGCGCGGCGGCAAGCCAGCCATGGATGGCCGCCACGCAGGCCGCCGTGCACAGCTCGGCGGCAGGCCCGGCGTTGAAGGGCTTTGGTTTGCCCTTGCTGTCGGAGGTGGTCGGCTCCGGCGCTTGCCAGAGCGTCAACGCGGGCGCCGGCGCGCCATCGCGTTGCAGGTCGGCATCGGCGCGCTGCGTGCCAGCCTGGACGGGGTGGAAGGCAATGCCCTCGGTGACGAACGCCGCCTCGTAGCCGGCCTGCGCGTACATCGCTTCGATCGCCGCGAGCAGGCCGGGCCGCGAGCGGAAGTTGTGCGTCAGCGGTGGCGCACGCTCGGCGGTGCGGGCGGCGGCGAGATAGGTCTGTACGTCACCGCCGCGGAAACCGTAGATGGCCTGCTTGGGATCGCCGATCAACAGCAGCGCCGACACAAGCCCGGCTTCCCGCGCCAGCGGTCCCTCGCCGAACACGTTGGAGAAGATCGTCCATTGGCGGGGGTCGGTGTCCTGGAATTCGTCGACCAGCGCGATGGCGTACTGCGCGCGCAGGCGCTGTGCCAGCGCGGCGCCCTGCGGCCCTTGCAGGGCTTGCGCCACGCCTTCGACGAGGTCGTCGTAGGTCTGCACGCGACGCTGGCGCTTGAGCAGCGCCAACCGCGCGATGGCGTCCCGGCGCAAGGCGTGCGGCAGTCGGATGCGACGGCGCCCCCGCCATTCCTCGATACGGGCAAGCGCGGCGAGGTAGCCGTCGATCTCGTGGCTCAGCGGCGAGGCCGGCGTGCGGCCGGCGAAGTTCTTGTTGGTCCCGCGCACCAGCTCGTCCACGACGAGCTTGGCCAGCTTGGGGTGCGGGACGGGCGCGCTGCCGTGCGGCATACCGGCAAAGCCCTCGAACCAGTGCCACAACGATGTCAGCCAATCGGCCTTGTAGCTCACCTTGCTGAGTACGCCGCCTTCGATGGCGGCGAACACGGCTTCGAAGAACGCAGTGCCCTGCGCTCGGAAGGACGCGCCCAACGCGGCGGCGGCTTCATGCGACGCCTGCACGAGCGCGGCGCCGTCGCCATCGGCTTGCGGTGCGGGCTCCTCGGGAAGCAGCTCCGGGTGGCGCACCAACTCGGCGAGGTCGCGGGCCAGCGCATCCGGTCCGCCCGGCCATAGCGCGATGAGATCTTCGGCCATTGCCGCGTCGACCGCGCGCGCGCGCCACAGGTCGGCGGCGGCTTCGGCGAGCAATTCGCGATCATTGGCCAACAATTCCGGCGCGGCCAGGACTTGGCCGCTTTCCAGCGCGTACTCGCGCAGCACGCGGGCGCAGAAGCCGTGGATGGTGAAGATCGCGGCCAGGTCGATCTCCTCGACAGCCTGCTGCAGCCGCCGGCGCAGGCGCGAGGGCGCTTCGGTGCCTTGGGCCAGATGCGCGCGCAGCAGTTCGGCGGTAAGCCGCGCATCGGGCGCGTCGGGCAGCGCCGCGGCAGGCGCTTCGTCCGGGACCAGTTGCAGCGCCAGCACCAGCCGTTCTCGGATGCGCCGGCGCAGCTCCTGCGTGGCGGCCTCGGTGAAGGTCACCGACAGGATCTGGCCAATGCGCAACCCACGCTCGACCACGAGCCGGGTGAAGAGCGTGGCCAAGGTGAAGGTCTTGCCAGTACCGGCGCTGGCCTCGATCAGCTGCACGCCGGCCAAGGGCAGGTCCAGATAGGGATCGCGGGTGACGGGCGCGCTCATTCCGCATCCTCCTGCGTGCCACGCCAGGCACGCCAACGCTCGGCCAGCTCGGCCGGGTCCGGCGGCGCGCCGGGATGGCCGGTTTCCAGCAGCGCGTAGAGGCGGTGGCTGGTGTCGGCGAAGTCGATGAAGTCGCGCACGTCGGCAAACGGATCGCGGCCGCGGTTCACCAGCTCGATGGCGGCACTGGAAGACTCGCCCCAGCCGTGGTTGCCCTGCCATTGGGCGGCGGCCTCGCGGATCGCCTTGTCGTAGTCGCCGGTGCGCGCGGCGCGATAGAACTTCCAGCTGCTGTAGGGCGCGAAGGCCAACGGCGCCTGCACGCCGCGGCGATAAAGCGCGAGCAGCTGCGCCAGTGCGGCGCGCGCCTGCGCCGGCGGCAGCGGCTCGACATCCATCGGATGCGGGCCCACGCCTTCCTCGCCCTCGAAGAAGCGCTGGAATGGCGCCTGTTCGCCCGCCGCGCGCAACAACAACCATTCCAGGCCGTGGCGGATGGCCGCGCGCCCGGTGAGGGCGCCGAAGTTCACCCGGCCGACGCCCGCCGGATACCAATCGTGCAGGCGCCCATGCAGCGGCACGCCGTCGATGTCCACCTGCAGCCGCCGCGACTGCGCCGCGCCACCGCCGCCCCACTGCTTGAATGCCTGCACGTAGGGAAGCAGTGCGTGCAGCTGCTGATCGAGGTCACGACGGCCCAGTGGGCCGGAAGGCAACAGCGCGCGCGCGCGCAGGCGCTCGTAGAGGCCGTCCACCTCGCCGGCGAGCGCGGCGGCGAACACTTCCTGTTGCAAGGCGTATTGCGCCAAACCGCCGCTGGCCGGACGCAGCGGTTCCAGGTCGCGGTCGATGTCACCGGGCTCGGGCAGGCGCAGGCCAAGGCGATGACGCAGGAACTGGCCCGCGGGGTCGCCGAACAGGCGGCGCAGATCATCGATGGCGAGGCTGTCGGGCAGCGCTTCGGTCTCGTTGAACAGGTCGGCATCGACCCAGGGCGCGAGCAGCTGGCGTTGCCCGGCCAGGCTGTCCACGGCCGGGCGCCACGCGGCGCGGTAACTGAAGCGGCGCGGGTCGGGCGCTCCTTCCTCGGCCGCCCCGAAGGCGGCGGCGGCGAAGGGTTGCAGCGGGTGGCGCACGACCAGCGCATCCCTGGCCGCTTGTGGATCGGCATGCGCCTGCCCCGCGCTGGCCAGCAGTTCGCTGACCAGCACCGAGGGCTCGCGCGCGCTGCCGTCACGCGGATCGGCGCCGAGATAGCTGAGGTAGAACACATCCTGCGCGGAGGCGAACAGCTGCAGGAACAGGAAGCGGTCGTCCTCGCGGGTGGAACGGTCGCCGATGCGGCGGCGCTGCGTGCCAAGCTCGGCGGTGAGGCGGTTGAGCCCCGCGGCGGCATCGCGGCGCGGGAAGTCGCCGTCGTTCATGCCGAGCAGGCAGATGACGCGGAACGGCAGCAGGCGCATCGGCACCATGCGGCCGAAGCTGATGCCGCCGGTCAGCAGCGGGGCGCGGGTATCGGCCTGGGCCAGCACGGCGGCGAAATGCGCGCGCACCACTTCCGGCGCCATCGGCGCGCTGAACCCGGCACGCTCGGCGCTGCGGGCGAAGTCGTCAATCAGGGCCCGCAGGCGCTCCAGCGCGCGCTGCGCGCGCGGTGCGGACGGATTGGCCGGCACCAGCGCGTCGAGCAGTTCGAGCAGCCGTTCGCGCGCAAGCGCCGGCGACATCGGCTCGGCCAGCGCCAGCTGCTGGCGCTCGAGCACGCGCAGCAGGCGCAGCAGGGTGTCCAGCGCGTCGAGCGCACTGCCTTCCAGATGCGGCCAGGGCGCAATGCCGTCGATGTCCTGTTCCTCGCCGGAGGCATGGCCCAGCAGCAGGCGATCGAGCGCGAAACGCCAGGTATAGGCGTCGTCCGCGGGTGCCTGGTGCCGGGCGCGGTGCGCAGCGTCGATGCCCCAGCGGGCACCGGCGGCATGCAACCACTCGCGCAGGCGTTCGAGCGCGGCTTCGTCCAGCGCGGCGGCCTCGGAGATCGGCGCACTGGCCAGCAGGTCCAGGATCTCGTGCAGGCCGAAGCGCGACACCGGCAGCGCCAGCAGGGACAGGAACACTTCGGCCAGCGGTTCGCTCGCCAACGGGCTGGTGTCGGCCAGGGCGTAGGGCAGTGCGCCTTCGCCGGCGTGGCCGCCGAACACCGCATCCAGGTAGGGCACGTAGGGGTCGATGTCCGGCGCCAGCACGGCAATCTGGCGTGGCTCCAGCGGCGGATCGAAGCGCGGGTCCTCCAGCAGCGCGCGCAGCTGGTCCTGGAGAACCTGCAATTCGCGCAGGCGGGTGTGGCACGCATGCACCTGCAGGCTGGGATCGTGCCGATCGACCTGCGCGCGCAGCGGCGCGCCGGGCAACGCGCGCCGGTGGAACACGTCGCCTTGCAGGCGCTGCAGCAGGCCAGGTGCTTGCTGTGCGCCGTGCTCCGGGTCCGCGTAGGCAGGGAAGTCGCCCGAAGGGTGCACGACCTCGTAGCTGCCCAGCAGCGCGGCGAAGTCGCGGCCCGCCGCGCCCCAGGCCTGCAGGAGGGGGTTGTCGGCCACGTCCGCCTCCACGCCCGCGCCGCGCAGCTCGCCGCGGGTCTGCAGGTCGCCCCAGTAGGTACGCGTGGGGCTGGGCATATAGAAGTGGAGTGTGCCGACGCGCGCCTGGGTGGCGAGCACGCGCAGCACGTCGGGGGAGATGTTCAACGTGGCGAAGGCAAACAGCCGCGGCGGCAAGCCATCCGGCAACGCTGCGCCGCCATCGCCGAAGCGGCCCAGGTATTCGTGGATGCGCCGTGCGCGGTAGCTGCGCCCTTCGGCCACGCGTCGCCACAGGATCGCCTGGGGATCTTCCGGGTCTGCGCCGGCTTCCCAGCGCAGCAGCCAGTCGCGGCGCCAGGCCTGGTACTTCTCGAATACCTCGCCCAGCTCGGCGGCCAACGCCCAGGCCTTGAGCGGGTCGTCGCCGGCAAGATAGTCGGCCAATGCGCGCATCGCCGGACGCGCCATCAGGCGGGCATCGCGCAGGGCGGCATAGAGATGCCAGTGCAGGGTGTCCGCGTCGAGGTCGTCCTCGCCCCCCTCGACATTGGCAGCCAGCGCGCGCGAGACGAACTCGCCCGGCGTCAGGAACTCGAGGTTGGCCGCCACGCCGTGCTCGGCCGCGAGCGAGGCCTGCAGCCAGCGGCGCATCGCCACCTGCGGGATCAGCACCAGGTCCGGCACCAGCAGCGATTGTCCCGCCGCCGGGCGCCGCAATTCCTCTGCCAGCAGGCCGGCCAGGACTTCCAGCGAATTGGAGTGGTACAGGCGGAAATCGGGAACGGCCGGCGTCATGCCGTCATCTTGCCCGAGCGGCACGGGCCGGACGAGTCCTCGCCGCACGGCACCGTTGCCTGTGGCACATGCGATTGGCCCGTATCAGGGACACGCTGTTTCGACGTGGATGCGCCCTCGGCCTTTGTGCCGGGGGAAAGCGGATGCGACAATACTGCACGGTCCAGTTCGGTTAAGTTCAGCCGTCGCGACCAATTCTTCCGCGGATTCCTTGTGTCCAAGAAATGTCGGTGAACGATTCCCCTGTCGTCCAGTTGTCCGGTGTGCGCATCGATCGTGGCGGCCGGGCGATCCTGCGCGACGTTTCGCTCGATGTGCCGCGCGGCAGCATCACGGCGGTGCTGGGCCCGTCGGGCAGCGGCAAGTCGACGCTGCTGGCCGCGCTCACCGGCGAGCTGCATCCGGTGGCCGGCAGCCTGCGGCTTTTCGGCGAGCCGGTGCCGCGCGATTCGCGCGCACTGCTGGAGATGCGCCGCAACATCGGCGTGCTGCTGCAGGGCAATGGCCTGCTCACCGACCTCACCGTGGCCGAGAACGTGGCGCTGCCGCTGCGCACCCACACCCGGCTGCCGGCGCCGGTGCTGCGCCGCCTGGTGGAAATGAAGCTGCAAGCGGTCGGCTTGCTGGCCACCGCCGATGCGTGGCCGCGCGAGTTGTCCGGTGGCATGGCCCGGCGCGTGGCGCTGGCCCGCGCGCTGGCGCTGGACCCGCCGCTGATGATCTACGACGAACCGCTGACCGGGCTGGACCCGATCGCCAGCGGCGTCATCATGAGCCTCATCCACCGCCTCAACGAGAGCCTGGGCCTGACCAGCGTGATCGTGAGCCACCACGTGCACGAGACCTTGCCGATCTGCGACCAGGCGGTGGTGATCGCCAATGGCGGCATCGTCTTCGCCGGCACGCCCGCGCAGCTGCGCGAGAGCACCGACCCGCTAGTGCTGCAGTTCCTGCACGGCCAGCCGGATGGCCCCATCCCCTTCGACGCCGTGCCGCGCACGCCCCAGCGGAGCGCCGCCTGATGCCCGTCGTGTCCTCGATCCAGTCGCTGGGCCGCGCCGGCCTGTTCTCGTTGAGCGTGCTGCGCCGTTCGGCGCCCACGGCGGACTTCTTCGCCGAGCTGACCCGCGAGATCTACAAGGTGGGCGCGCGCTCGCTGCCGATCATCGCGGTGGGCGGTGCCTTCGTCGGCCTGGTGCTGACCCTGCAGGGCTACCGCACGCTCACCACCTATGGCGCGTCCGACGCGCTGTCCACGCTGCTGGGCCTTTCGCTATACCGCGAACTGGCCCCGGTGCTGACCGCGCTGCTGTTCATCGGCCGCGCCGGCAGCTCGATCGCCGCCGAGCTGGGCCTGATGCGCGCCACCGACCAGATCAAGGCGCTGGAGCTGATGGCCATCGACCCGGTCGCCAAGGCGGTGGCGCCGCGCTTCTGGGCCGCCGTGCTGACCGTGCCGCTGCTCACCGCGGTGTTCTGCTCGCTGGCAATCAGCGGTGGCTACTTCGAGGCCGTGCACGTGCTGGGCATCGACAACGGCACGTTCTGGTCGGGGCTGCGCGGCAGCGTCGACCTGTGGGACGACTTCGGCGTGGCGCTGCTCAAGTCGGCGATCTTCGGCGGCACCGCCGCGCTGGTCGCCGCCTATGTCGGTTTCCATGCCGAACCCACCATCGAAGGTACCTCGGTGGCGACCACCCGCGCGGTGGTGAACGCCTCGCTGCTGGTGCTGATGTTCAACTTCGTCCTCTCCGCGATGCTGTTCCAGTGAGCATGCGGAAGGATCCCGACCTGTCAGGACTGTAATGGCCATGCGTGGACCCAGACTCGAATTTTCCGTTGGCGCTTTCCTGCTGCTGACCCTGGCCTCGCTGCTGGTGCTGGCGGTAGCCTCGACCAACCAGCGCTTCGGCTTCGGCCACAGCGAATACCCGCTGGTGGCGCGCTTCACCCAGATCGGCCAGCTGCGCCCGCAAGCGCCGGTACGCATCGGCGGCGTGAACGTCGGCCGCGTGTCCGACATCAGCCTGGATCCGAAGACCTTCGAGTCGGTGGTGACGCTGGCGCTGGACGAACGCTACAAGGACCTGCCGGCGGATACCTCGGCCGGCATCTTCACCAGCGGCCTGCTGGGCGAAAGCTATATCGGCCTGCAGCCGGGCGGCGACCCGGAAGTGCTGAAGCCGGGCGAGGAAATCGCCTTCACCCAGCCGGCGGTGGATCTGCTCCAGCTGGTCGGCAAGTACATGTTCAGCGGTGGCGGTACGGGCGGCGGCGACAAGGCCGCGCCCACCGATGCCACCGACACCCCCGCTCCCACGGAACCGCAACCATGAAGATCCGTCTGATCCCCTCCCTTCTCGCCGTCGCCCTGGCTGCGGCCACGCCCGCCCTGGCCCTGGCGCAGACCGCGCCGGCCGCAGCGGCCGCCACCTCCAACGGCGCGGCTACCCGCACCGTGATCGACACCAGCACGCGCATCCTGAGCACGCTGGAACAGCGTCGCGCGGAGTTCCGCAAGAATCCGGCCGCGCTGCGCCAGTTCATCGACGGCGAGCTCAACAAGTCCTTCGACCGCGACTACGCCGCGCGCCTGGTGCTGGGCCTGCACGGCCGTGGCGCCTCGGACGCGGACATCAAGCTGTTCGCCGACGCGATGGCCGACAACCTGATGCAGCGCTACGGCGATGCCCTGCTGGAGTTCGAAGGCAAGCCGACCTTCCGTGGCAAGTCCGAAAGCGCGCTGCCGGGCAACCGCGGCGTGGTGGTGGCGACCGAGCTGCTGCGCGCGGGCAACGACCCGACGCCGGTGGACTACCTGATGCGCAACGTCGATGGCGTGTGGAAGATCTTCGACGTCCGCATCGAAGGCATTTCCTACGTGCAGACCTTCAAGACCCAGTTCGACGCCCCGCTGCGCCAGAAGGGCATCGCCGAGGTCGCCAAGGAACTGCGCAACGGCACCTTGCAGGCCGGCCAGCAAGGCGGCGCCAAGAGCAGTGGCAAGTAACGCCGCCCTGCGCCGTGACGGTGACGCGCTGGTGCTGACCGGCGCGCTGGACCGTGCCGCGGTGTCGGTGTTGTGGCCGCAAGCCAGCGCTTCGCTGGCCGGTGTGCGCACGCTGGACCTGCGTGGCGTCGAGCGCGTGGATAGCGCCGGCGTCGCGCTGCTCGCCGAGCTGGCCGCGCGCCTGCGCGTGGCCGGCAGCGAACCCGCCCTGGTCGGTACGCCCGCCGGGCTGGTTGAACTGGCGGCCGCCTACCGCCTCACCCCCCAACTGGATTTCCAGGCGTCCCCTCCGCCTGTCGCGAGCTGACATGAACGTCCTTCGCTTCCCGCTCCTCGTCGCCATCGCCCTGCTGGCCGCCTGTGCCAGCCAGGGTCCACGCAATGCGTCCGCGCCCGCCGCCGGCACGGTGGTGCCTGCACAGGACGCACCGGCCACACCGGTGGCCGACGCCGTGCCGCCGCCCGCTGCGCCCGCGCCACAGGCGGCGCCGGTCGCCGATACCGCGGCCGCGCCCACCGAGTCTTCGGCAGCTACCGCCACTGAGGCGGTGGCCCCGACGCAGGCCGAAGACGACTTCGCCGCGCTGTACGGCGGTCCGGCACCGTCGGCCAACACGACCGACGCAGGTGCCGGCAGCAACGCCGCCGCCTACGATCCGTGGGAGCGCTACAACCGCAGGATGCACAGCTTCAACATGGCCATCGACCGGGGCATCGCCCGGCCGCTGGCCACCGCCTACGTCAATGTCACCCCGCAGCCGGTGCGACTGGGCGTAAGCAATTTCTTCGAGAACCTGCGTTCGCCGCTGACGATGGTCAACCAACTGCTGCAAGGCCACCCGGTATTTGCGCTGCAGACGCTGGGGCGCTTCGTGATGAACTCCACGTTGGGCATCGGCGGCCTGATGGACCCGGCCAGCGCCGCGAAGATCCCGCGCCGCACCGAGGACTTCGGCCAGACGCTGGGCGTGTGGGGCTGGAGCAATTCCCGCTACTTCGAGCTGCCGCTGTTCGGGCCGCGCACCGTGCGCGATACCTTCGGCCTGGCCGGCGACGTGCCGCTCTCGCCGCTGCGCCAGGTGGACGACAGCGCGGTCCGCTTTGGTTTGCAGGGCCTGCAACTGGTGAACACGCGCTCGCAGCTGTTGGCCGTGGACGCGCTGCGCGACCAGGCGGTGGACGAGTACGCGTTGACCCGCGATGCGTGGCTGCAGCGCCGCAATTACCAGATCCAGAGCGACCGCCGCGGCAATCGCGATGCGCAGGATGATGGCCGGGATACCACCGTGCCGGTGGATGCGATGCCGATTCCGAATTTCGGCAACTGATCCGGCGTTGAGCCATGAAAGAAAAGGCCCGGTTTCCCGGGCCTTTTTTTTGCCTAGCGTTCGGGATGCCGCAGTCGCGGCTGAAGCCGCTCCTACAGTGCGGCACCCTGTGGCTCAAGCGGCCAGCGCGCGCTCGATGGCGGCCAGCAAGCCGGCGTCGTCAGGCTTGGTGTTGGGCGCGAAGCGGGCGATCACCTCGCCGTCGCGGCCCACCAGGAACTTCTCGAAATTCCACACCACGCCCGGCGCCGGGTTCGGTTCGATACCGTAGCCCACCAGCTGCTGGCGCATCGCTGCATCACCCACCGACTCGGGCTGGGCGGCGATCAGCGCGCGGTACAGCGGATGCGTCTGCGGGCCGGTCACCTCGATCTTGGAGAACATCGGAAAGCTGACATCGTAGGTGAGCTGGCAGAACTGCTGGATCTCGGCATCGCTGCCCGGCTCCTGACCCTTGAAGTCATTGGCCGGGAAACCGAGCACTTCCAGGCCGTCGTCGTGCCTGGCGCGGTAGAGCTGTTCGAGCCCCTCGTACTGCGGGGTAAGGCCACACTTGGAGGCGACGTTGACCACCAGCAGCACCTTGCCGCGGTAGTCGCCCAGTCGGGCCGGCTGGCCATCGATGGTGTTGAGGGGAATGTCGTAAAGCGAGGTGGCCATGATGGGATGGTGCTCCTTGTTGCGGGTGCCGCGCGGGGGAATCCGGTATGACGGCGGGGCGGGCGGCCGCAGGCATACCCTGGCGCAGAAGGCCAGAGGGGATGTCGGAAATCAGTCGGTATCTTCGCCGCCGTCTTCCTCGGGCGCGCCCAGCGCATCCAGCGCCGCGTCCTCCAGAAGGTGGCGCGAATCCTCCACCGACAGCGATTCCACGCCGCGCAGGCGGCGCTCGATGGTGCGGCTTTTGCTACCCGCCAATTCCAGGCTCTTGCCTACGGTATCGATTTGTTTGCGGGCTTTTTCCAGGATGCCGGCGAACTTGCCGAACTCACTCTTCACTGCGCCGAGCAAGCCCCATACCTCGCTGGAGCGTTTCTCGATGGCCAGCGTGCGGAAGCCCATCTGCAGGCTGTTGAGCAGCGCGGTCACCGTGGTCGGGCCGGCGATCACCACGCGATGCTCGCGCTGCAGCAGGTCCACCAGGCCGGGGCGGCGGATGGTCTCGGCATACAGGCCCTCGGTGGGCAGGAACATCACCGCGAAGTCGGTGGTGTGTGGCGGCACGATGTACTTGTCGCCGATCGACTTGGCCTGGACACGGATGGCACGTTCGAGCTGCGCGCCCATCGCCAGCACGAGGTCCTGCTCGCCCTGTTCCTGGGCATCGAGCAGGCGCTCGTAGTCCTCGCGCGGGAACTTGGAGTCGATCGGCAACCAGACCGGTGCGTCGTCCTGGGCGCGGCCGGGCAGGCGGATGGCGAAGTCGACGATCTCGCCGCTGTCTGGACGCACGCGCACGCCACGCGCGTACTGCTCGGCGGTCAGGGTCTGCTCCAGGATGTTCTCCAGCTGCACTTCGCCCCATCCGCCACGCGTCTTGACGTTGGTGAGCACCCGCCTGAGATCGCCCACGCCGGTGGCCAGCTGCTGCATCTCGCCCAGGCCGCGCTGCACTTGCTCCAGCCGCTCGGATACCAGCTTGAAGGAGGCGTCCAGGCGGGTGTTGAGCGTGGTCTGCAGTTTCTCGTCCACCGTGGCACGCATCTGTTCGAGCTTGGCCGCATTGTCGGCCTGCAGCGCCTGAAGCTGCTGCTCGAGCGTGGCGCGCATCTCGGTGATGCGCTGTTCGTTGCGCTGGGTGAGCTCGGCCAACCGCTGGCCCAGCTGTTCGGCAAAACGCTGCTGAGACTGCGCGCTTTCGGTGCGGCCGACGCGTGCGTCCTCCCCCAGCGACTGGCGCAACGCCTGCAGCTGGGTGTCGGTGCGCGTGGTGAACTCGCCCAGCTGCTGGCCAAAGGCGTGGATGCGGGCTTCCTGCTGCTGACCGAAGTGTTCGAGCTGGCCCCGCAGTTCGCTCAGGCGCTGGGCCTGCATGTCCGCGGCGCGCTGCTGCGCCTGGCCGCCCTCCTCGCGGGCGCGGCGCGCTTCTTCGCCCAGGGTGTCGCGCAGCTGGTCCAGGCGCTGTTCGGTACGGCTGGAAAGGTCGGCCAGCTGCTCGCGCAGTTCACCGCGGCCCTGGCGCTGTTCCTCGCGCAGGGTCTGTTCGAGGGCGCCGTGGGACTGGCGGCGGAACAATGCGGCCAACTGCAGCACGATGACCGCGCACAGCAGGCCGGCGAGAAGAAGGGTTTCGGCGGACATGAGCACAGTGTAGCCGCCCGCGTCTCACCGGCTGCGCCTGCCAGCTAAGCTGGGTGCAGTCTTCCCCGGTGAACCGGCCCATGCTCGAACTGTTCGGAAAGGCCACCTCGATCAACGTGCGCAAGGTGCTGTGGACCCTGGACGAGTTGGGGTTGGACTACGCGCGCCATGATGTGGGCAGTGGCTTCGAGCCCGCCGACACGCCGCAGTTCCGCGCGCTGAATCCCAATGCGCTGGTGCCGGTGCTACGGGACGGCGCGTTCGTGCTGTGGGAGTCCAACACGATCTGCCGCTATCTGGCAGGGCGCGGCCGGCGCGAGGACCTGTTGCCGGCCGAGCCGCAAGCGCGCGCCCGGGTGGAGCAATGGATGGACTGGCAGGCCACCGAACTCAACACCGCGTGGCGTTACGCGTTCATGGCCCGGGTGCGGCACAGCGCGCAGCACGCGGACCCGGCGGCGATCGCCGACAGCATTACCCGCTGGAACCACCTGATGGGGCTGCTCGACGCACAGCTGGCGGCGACCGGCGCGCATGTGGCCGGCCATGCATTCACGCTCGCCGACGTGGTGATCGGCCTGTCGGTACAACGCTGGCGGCAGACGCCCATCGAACGCCCCGTCCTGCCCGCGGTGGCGGACTACTTCGCGCGCCTGCAGGCACGCGAAGCCTTCCGCCGCCATGGCGACAATGGCGTGCCGTGACGCCTACAGCCAGGTGAAGACCTGCCCGCGCGGCAGGCGGGACTTCGGCAGCGCGGCGTTGAAGTCGCCTTCGCCCCGGTGGCCGAGCGCCACCAGCACCACGCTGCCGAGTCCACGCGCGGGCAGGTCGAGGGCTTCGTCGACGGCGGCGGGGTCGAATCCTTCGATCGGCGTGGCGTCGATGCCCATGGCGCCGGCGGCGAACAACAAGCCACCCAACGCGAGGTAGACCTGCTTCTCCATCCAGTGGCGGGCGTCGTGCAGTTGTTCGCGATGCAGGTCGACGAAGCCGGCGCAGCTCTGCGCGCGCTGGGCCCGCGCCTCGTCGGTGGCGAAGCGGCCGTCGGCCTGCTCTTGGTCGAGCACGGCGGCGATATGCGCGTCGGTCATCTCTCGGCGCGCCGCCAGGACGAGGACCAGCGAGGCATCACGCAATTTGGGCGCGTTGTAGGCATAGGGGCCCTGGGTGCCGGCTGCCACGCGCGCACGCGCCGGTGCATCGGCGGCGACAAGGAAGTGCCACGGCTGCGAGTTGATCGACGAAGGCGACAGGTGCAGCACGTCGAGCAGTTCCTCCACTTGCGTGGCGGTGAGCGGGCGCGCGGGGTCGTAGGCCTTGGTCGTGTAGCGGGCGCGGGCGATCTGCGCCGGCGTGCGGGTGACGGACATGTCCATGCTCAGAAGCCCTCCAGCACGATCTTGCCGCGCGCGCCGTGCGATTCCAGCGCGGCATGCGCGCGGCGCAGGTTGGCGGCGTCGATGCGGCCGTAGTGTTCTCCCAGCGTGGTCTTGAGCACGCCTTCGTCGACCAGGGTGGCTACGCGCTGCAGCAGGTCGTGCTGGGCCTGCATGTCCGGCGTGGCGAACAGCGGGCGGGTGAACATGAACTCCCAGTGCAGCGAAAGCGACTTGCGCTTGAGCGGCACGGCATCGAGCGTGGCCGGGTCGTCGATTACCGCCAGGTGGCCCTGCGGTGCGAGTACTTCCACCAACTGCGGGTAGTGCTGCTCGGTATGGGTCAGGCTGGCCACGTGGTTCACCGCTTCGATGCCCAGCGCCTGCAGCTGCGGGGCCAGCGGCTGGGCATGGTCGATGACGTGGTGCGCGCCCTGCGCCAGCACCCATTCGCGGGTCTCGGCGCGCGAGGCGGTGCCGATCACCGTGAGGCCGGTGAGCTGGCGCGCCAGCTGCACGAGGATCGAGCCCACGCCGCCAGCCGCGCCCATCACCAACAGCGTCTGGCCAGCACCGCCGCCCTCGGGCACGCCAAGGCGATCGAACAGCAGCTCCCAGGCGGTGATCGCGGTGAGCGGCAAGGCGGCCGCCTGCGCGGGCGAGAGGCTGCGCGGCGCATGGCCGGCGATGCGTTCGTCGACCAGGGTGTATTCGGCGTAGCTGCCCGGGCGATTGATCGCGCCGGCGAACCAGACGGTTTCGCCCGGACGGAACAGGGTGACGTCCGCGCCGACCGCATCGACCACGCCCACCGCATCCCAGCCCAGCACGCGCGGGCCGTCGGTGGGGACATTCATGCGCACCTTGGTGTCGGCGGGGTTCACCGCAATCGCCTGCACGCGCACGCGCAGGTCGTGCGGGCCCGGCTGCGGCTGCGGCAGGTCGACATCCTGCAGCGCGCGCGGGTCATCGGCAGGCAGGCCGTGCTGGAGATAGGCGATGGCTTTCATGGCATCCGGCTCATGGGAAGAGAAGTGCATGCTGCGCTGGCGCCGGATTCCCGGAAAGCGGCAAAATCGGTCAACACTTTCCTTCAGGAAGGGAAAATGATCCGGCTTGAAGACCTCGCCCTGTTCGTGCGCACCGCGGCGCTGGGCAGCTTTTCCGCCACCGCGCGAGAGACCGGGCTGACGCCGGGCCAGGTCAGCGCGGCGGTGGCGCGGCTGGAGCGCGAACTGGACCAGCGACTGTTCGCGCGCACCACCCGCAGCCTGCGACTGAGTGGCGAGGGCGAACGCTACCTGCCCTATGCGCAGTCGGTGATGGCCACGTTGCGGGAAGGCACCGAAGCGCTGCACGGCGCCGAAGCCGCCCTGCAGGGCCGGCTGCAGATCGCCGCGCCCTCGGATCTCGGGCGCCATGCCCTGCTCGGCTGGCTGGCCGAGTTTCGCCGGCTGCATCCCCGCCTGGATTGGCGGCTGCACCTTTCCGACCAGGTGGCCGACCTGTTCCGCGATCCGGTGGACGTGGCGATCCGGCTGGGCCGACTGGACGATGCGGATTACGTCGCCCTGCCATTGGCCAGCGAGAACCGGCGCGTGCTGGTCGCCGCGCCCGATTACCTTGCCCGGCATGGCAGGCCGGCCTCGCTGGAAGCTTTGCGCGAGCACGACTGCCTGCTCTACCAACTCGGCCCGCGCGCGCATGACCGCTGGGCGTTCCAGGTCGAAGGCCGCCGCCAGGTGGTGACCGTGCGGGGCACGCTGGTCTGCGACGACGCCGAAGTGGTGCGGCGTTGGGCGGTCGCCGGCGAAGGCATCACCTACAAGTCGTGGCTGGATGTGTGCGACGACGTCGAGCAGGGCCGGCTGGTGCTGCTGTTCCCGGAACTCGGCGAACCGCTGCCCTTGCAGCTGGCCTGCCCGCATCGCAAACAGTTCTCGCCGGTGGTGCGCGAGCTGCACCACTTCCTCGCCGAGCGCTGCGGCGCGCGCGCGGCGCGGCTGCAGGCGCATCTGCCCTCGCCTTGATCGGCACCGTACCGGACAATGGCGCCCCTCGCGCACAGTGGATACCGGCCTCATGCCGTGGATGGGCATCCAGGATGTTTGGACTTTCGTGCTGGCGGTGCTGGTGTTCCTGGCGCTGCCCGGGCCCGGCACGTTCACCCTGCTGACGGCAAGCGGGCGCAGCGGCATCCGCGGCGGTTACACGGCATTGGCCGGCCTGCTGGTCGGCGACCAGGTGCTGATGTGGCTGGCAGTGGCCGGCGTGGCAGCACTGCTGCAGGCAAACCCGCTGCTGTTCCGGGGCGTGCAGTACCTGGGCACGCTTTACCTCGTGT
Source organism: Pseudomonadota bacterium (assembly GCA_023386795.1). Taxonomy (GTDB): domain Bacteria; phylum Pseudomonadota; class Gammaproteobacteria; order Xanthomonadales; family Xanthomonadaceae; genus Stenotrophomonas_A. Next base: position 78,787 of record JAEWJB010000187.1, on the reverse strand, counting down.
GGGTGGGCATTGGCTTGCTGCGTTCGCCGCGGCCGGGCAGCGCCGGCCCGATCACGCTGCGCCCCGGCCACTATTTCCGCCAAGGTGTGCTGATCACCCTGCTCAATCCGAAGGCGATCATCTTCTACATGGCCTTTTTCCCGCTTTTCATCGACCCGGCACGGCACCAGGGCCTGGCGACGTTCGCCACCATGGCCGCGCTGATCGCGCTGCTTGGGGTGGCCTACTGTTCGTTGCTGATCTTCATCGGCCACGCGATGGCACGACGGCTGGCGCAGCATCCGCGCGCCGGGCTGTGGCTGCGGCGATGCGCGGGCGTGGGCCTGGTGGGCTTTGGCGTGCGGTTGGGCGTGGGCTGAGGATCGCCCAAAAAAGTGGGGGGCCGCCCCCCACGAGCGGCCCCCCGGGTGGTCCGGCTAACGCCGGTCCTGAGTGGTCTGCAGGCCGCTGCCGCGTTGCGACATCCGTGATCCTGCAGTGGGGTCACTCTAGGCCGCGCGCGAATCGCGCGATATGCGACAAATCAAATTCGAGGGCGGATCCGAAGGACGCGATGCCGCGCGGCATACTGGGTGCATGGATATCCGCCCCGGCGACCTTGACCACCCTGCCGTGATCGGCCTGCTCGAAGCGCACCTGCGCGACATGCATGCGATCACCCCGGCCGAAAGCGTGCACGCGCTGGACCTGTCCGGCTTGCGGGCGGCCGACGTGCGGTTCTGGTCGGCGTGGATCGACGGCGAGGCCGTAGGCTGTGGCGCGCTGCGCGACCTCGGGCAGGGCCACGGCGAGCTGAAGTCGATGCGTACCTCCAGCGCACACCGCAACCATGGCATCGGCACGGCGATGCTGGCGCACCTGTTGGCCACGGCTCGGGCGGCCGGCTACCGCCAGCTGTGGCTGGAGACCGGTGCCACCGCGCCGTTCTTCCCGGCCCACCGGCTCTACGAACGCGCCGGCTTCACCGCCTGCGGCCCATTCGGCGACTACACCGACGACCCGCACAGCGTGTTCATGACCCTGCGCCTGTAGGCGTGGGAGTACTTCCGGGCATGGCTTTGCTGCACCGCGTTCGGCGAAACTCGGGGTTTCCTTACGCACCCATGAGGTCCGCATGCAGTCCTGGCTCCGGCGCAAGCCGTTGGATATGGTCACCGTCCACGAGGAAGGGCGGCGACTGGTCCCCACCCTGAGTTGGCCGCATCTGGTCGCACTGGGAATCGGCGCGATCGTCGGTACCGGCATCTACACGCTGATCGGCGTGGGCGCGGACAAGGCCGGCCCGGCCGTGCTGCTTTCCTTCGTCGCCGCCGGCATCGTCTGCGCCTGCGCGGCGCTGGCCTATGCCGAGATGGCCACGATGATGCCGGCCGCCGGCAGCGCCTATACCTACAGCTATGCCGCCTTGGGCGAGACGATCGCCTGGGTGGTGGGCTGGAGCTTGATCCTGGAGTACTCGCTGGTCGTCAGTACGGTGGCGGTGGGCTGGTCCGGCTATTTCGTCGGTTTCCTGCAGTGGGTACAGCAGCAGACCGGGTGGAACGTGACCCTGCCCGCGGCATTGGCGGCCGGTCCGCACGCCGGGGGCATCCTCAACCTGCCCGCGGTCGTGATCACCTTCGTGGTGGCCGGCGCGTTGATCGCCGGTACCCGCGAGAGCGCAACCATCAACGCGTTTCTGGTCGTGTTCAAGCTGATCGCGCTGGGCATCTTCATCGCGGTGGCGCTGCCGGCCTTCAACGCCGACAACCTGCATCCGTTCATGCCGTATGGCTTCTCCAAGGCGCTGGGCCCGGATGGCGTCGAACGTGGCGTGATGGCAGCGGCGGCGATCATCTTCTTCGCGTTCTACGGCTTCGATGCGATCTCCACCGCCGCCGAGGAAACCAAGAACCCCGGTCGCGACCTGTCCATCGGCATCGTCGGTTCGATGATCGGCTGCACCATCATCTACGTGCTGGTGGCGCTCGCCGCGGTGGGTGCGATGAGCTACACCGTGTTCGCGCAGAGTGCCGAACCGCTGGCGCTGATCATGCGCGAGCTGGGGCATGGCACGGCGGCGCTGGCGATTGGCATCGTGGCGATCATCGCCCTGCCCACCGTGCTGCTGGCCTTCTTCTACGGGCAGAGCCGCATCTTTTTCGTGATGTCGCGCGATGGCCTGCTGCCGCGCGGGCTCTCGAAGGTGAACCAGCGCACCGGCACCCCGGTGACGATCACGCTGTTCACCGCCGTCCTGGTGGCCGCACTGGCGGGCGTGGCGCGGCTGGACGAGATCGCCGCGCTGGCCAACGCCGGCACGCTGGCCGCGTTCACGGCGGTGGCCGCATGCCTGTTGGTGCTGCGCAAGCGTGAGCCGAACCGCGAGCGCAAGTTCCGCACGCCGCTCGCGTGGGTGGTGGCTCCGCTGGCCATCGCCGGGTGTGCTTACCTGTTCTGGAGCCTGCCGACACGCACGCAGCTGTGGTTTGCGGCCTGGAACGTGTTCGGGCTGGTGGTGTACGTCCTCTACAGCCGTAGCCGCGCGGTGCTGGCCAAGCAGGGCTGAGGATTCGTCGCGCCACCGGACCGATGCCGGTGGCGCACTTTCTTCCTTTGTAGGAGCGGCTTCAGCCGCGACCGGAAATTTTCCAGGCCGATGCGGTTACCTGCGCTCGAATATGGTCCGCGTCGCGGCTGAAGCCGCTCCTGCAGTGATGCAAAAAGCGATGCCGCAACCGCACCCCGTGGCCATGGGTCAGAGCGCAGCGTCACCCTGCTTCGCCGCATACGCCTCCGCCTGCCGCAGCACGCGCATCACGTTGCCACCCCAGATATCGGCGATCTGCTTCTCGCTATAGCCCTTGCGCAGCAGCCACGCGGTGATCTTCGGCAGTTGGCTCACGTCTTCCATGCCCTGCACGCCGCCACCGCCATCCCAATCCATGCCGATGCCGGTGTGTTCAGGACCCACGACATCGAGGATGTGGCCCAGGTGGGCGAGGAAGTCATCCAGCGTGGCTTTCTTCACCGGATAGCGTGCATCGAGCTCCTTCAATGCTTCGCCATAGGCCTGTGCTTGCGCCATGCTCATGCCGTCGTACTCGCCGAAACGAGTTTCCAGCGCTTTCTCCGCTTCCAGCCGCTCCGGCGACTTGGTGATGGCGGTGAGATATCCGCCATAGGCGTTGACCTGGATCACCCCGCCCTTGGCCGCCAGCTGGCGCAAGCGTGCGTCGTCGAGGTTGCGCGGGTGGTCGAATACCGCGCGCGAGCCGCTGTGCGACAGGATGAAAGGCACCTTGGATGCCTTGAGCAGGTCGTCGAATACCGCATCGGAGGAGTGTGATTGGTCGATCACGATGCCGAGCCGGTTCGCTTCCAGCACCAGCGCGCGACCAGCCGGGCTCAATCCCTTCCATTCCGCACCCTTCGGATCGGTGGCCGAATCGGCGAATTCGTTGTTCTTGAAGTGCGCCAGGCTGAGCATGCGCAGTCCGGCCTGTTGGTAGAAGCTGATCAGGCTCGGGTCGGCCACCAGCGGGCTGGCGTTCTCCATGCTGATGAACACCACCCGGCGGCCGCTGGCCTTGATGCGATTGGCATCATCGGCGCTGCGGGCGAGCGCGAACTTGTCCGGATGCGCGGCCACCATCTCGCGGATCTCGACCAGTCGTGCCAACCCGGCATCGCGGTCGCGCCGATGCGCGGCGTCGCTGCGATCACCCTGTTCGGTGTAGATCGCCCAGAAGCCGCCATCCAGCGCGCCTTCCAGCATGCGCGGATAGTCCACCTCCGACACCGCGCTGCCACCGTGACGCTGCAAAATGTCGAAACCGTCGCGCGCCAGGTTGGCGGGCGTATCGAGGTGGGTATCGAGGGTGAGCAGGCGCTGCTGCAACGCCTTGGCGCGCGCCAGCTCCTCGGCACTGAAATCGACTGCGGCCGCCGACAGCGGCCAGGAGAGCAACAGGGATACCAGCAACGGCAGGGCATGACGCTTCATTGGATCTCACCTGGACAGGGAGACCGCACCCTAGCGCCCGGAGGCGCACACGAACAGTGACCTCAGTCGAGCACCCGGCAGAACACCGCCTTGAGGTAGCGCGATTCCTGCACATGGGCCATGAAGGGATGGTCCGGACCGGCACCGGCGACCTTGAGGATCTGGATCGTGCGGCCGGAGTAGAACGAGGCACGGCGCAGCATGTCCAGGAACTCCTGCTCGGACACCAGGCCCGTGCATGAGAACGTGGCGAACAGGCCACCGGGCTTGACCACGCCCAGCGCCAGCTTGTTCATGTCCAGGTACTTCTTGAGCGCGGTGATGACCTGATCACGGTCGCGGGTCATCTTGGCCGGATCGAGGATGACCACGTCGTACTGTTCGCCGCGGTTGGCGGCGTCACGCAGCCACGGGAAGATGTCGGCCTGCACGAACTTGGGGCGCACGTTGTTGAGCTTGGCGTTGCCCTTGGCGATCGCGATGACATCCTGGTCGATGTCCACGCCGAGCACTTCCTCGGCGCCGCGCGCGGCAGCGTACACGGCAAAGCCGCCGGTGTTGCAGCACAGGTCGAGTACGGTCTTGCCTTCGACCTGCTGGCTCAGCCACTGGCGGTTCTCGCGCTGGTCGGCGAAAAAGCCGGTCTTGTGCGCACCCGCCGGGTCGGCGCGGAAGCGGATGCCGTGCTCGGTGATCACCGCCGCCTCGGTGCCGGTGGTGTTGTGGAAGTCGAAGCTTTCCTGCTTCTGCACGTGCTCGTCGGCGAAGCTGTGGAAGCGGCAGCCAGGGAACTGCTCGCGCAGTGCCTCGTAGATCCACTCGCGGTGGCGGAACATGCCGGCGGCGAAGAACTCCACCACTACCAGGTCGCCATAGCGGTCCACGACCAGGCCGGACAGGCCGTCGCCTTCGCTGTGGACTACGCGCCAGGCGTCGGAGACCTGGTCCAGCTTCAGCACGTCACGGCGCAGTTCGACCGCCTCGGCGATCTTGCGCGAGAACCAGCCGGCGTCCACCGGCACTTCCTGCCGGGTCTCCAGGATGCGCACGGCGATACGTGAATGGCCGTTGTAGAAACCGCGGCCGATCCATTCCCCATCCACGCCCACCACCTCGACGATGCTGCCCGGCTTGGGCCGGGCGGCCGGCTTCTCCACCAGCTTCTGGAAAATCCACGGGTGGCTGGAGCGCCAGGCGTTCTTGAGGCGTACGACGGGGTTGGGGGTATTCATCCGCCTATTGTACCGGCGGTTTGACGCCCTCCCCGGCTGCCGGCAGAATGGCCGCCAAGAAGGGGAGTAGCTCCCAAGCGTTGTCGCCGTCAATTCGAGCCCAGGCCATCCGGCCGCCGGCTCCGGTGCAACGGCAGCCGGTCCACCGGCTGTGAGCGAGACCTTCGCCGCGATGGCGAAGGTCTGTATTCCCGGAGAAGCATTCCGCGTGCAGCGCCTCGACCGTCCGGCTCGAGGCGTTTTCACTTTTCCAACGGGATCTTCTCTCATGCAAACCATCGGCAATATCTGGCTCTGGAGCGGCTTTGCGATCGTGGTGATCGTCGCGCTCCTGGCCGACCTGGTGCTCATGCGCCACGGCGGACCGCACAAGGTCACCTTCAAGGAAGCGCTCTGGTGGAGCATCGGCTGGATCGCCCTGGCCCTGGCCTTCAACGCCGGCCTGTGGTGGTACCTGCATGAAACCGCCGGCAGCGTGCTGGCCAACCGCATCGGCCTGGAATTCCTCACCGGCTACCTGGTGGAGAAGTCGCTGGCGGTGGACAACATCTTCGTCTTCCTGATGGTGATGACCTACTTCGCCGTGCCCGAGGAGCAGCGCCAGCGCGTGCTCGTGATCGGCGTGCTCGGCGCCATCGTGCTGCGCGCCATCATGATCTTTGCCGGCGCGGTGCTGCTGGCCAAGTTCCACTGGCTGCTTTACGTGTTCGGCGCGTTCCTGCTGCTCACCGGCATCAAGATGTGGTTCTCCGCCGGCAAGGAGCCGGACCTGGAAGCCAATCCGGTGCTGCGCTGGATGCGCGGCCATCTGCGCATCAGCCCGCAGTACAACGGCAACCGGCTGGTAACCGAGCAGGACGGCGTGCGCTGGTTCACGCCGCTGTTCGTGGTGTTGATCCTGATCGCGGTGACCGACGTGATCTTCGCGGTGGACAGCATCCCGGCGATCTTCGCCATCACCACCGACCCGTTCATCGTGCTGACTTCCAACGTGTTCGCGGTGCTGGGCCTGCGCGCGATGTTCTTCCTGCTCGCCGGCATGGCCGACCGCTTCCACCTGCTGCCGTATGGCTTGGCGGTGGTGCTGGTCTTCATCGGCGTGAAGATGCTGGCGATCGACCTGGTGAAGCTGCCGGTGTGGGTGTCGCTGGCGGCAGTGGCGCTGATCATCGGCACGACCGTGGTGTTGAGCCTGGTGCGTCCGGCCAAGGCCAGGTTGTCTTGAGGCAGGTGGCCCGTCGGGATTGTCCCGCCGGGCCGCAGCATTCTCCCGTGGTCCCGGCCTTGCAATCTCCCGGCGCGACGCCATCCGCTGCTTATGGACACTTTGCTTCCTTCCCATGACCCGGCCACCGATGCACGCGAGCAGCGCGGGCGGGTGATCCGCGCGTTCAACATCAGCCTGGGCGCCGTGCTCGTCATGGTGGCGGTGCTCGCGAGCCAGTCGGGTTTCGACTGGCGCCCGTTCGCGGTGCGACCGCATGAGTGGCAAGGCCTGTGGGGTGTGCTCACCGCGCCGCTGCTGCATGGCTCGCTCGAACACCTCGGAGCCAACGCCTTCGCGCTGCTGATCCTCGGTACGCTGGCTGGAAGCGTGTATCCGAGGGCGACGAAGTGGGGGCTGCCGCTGATGTGGGTAGGCTCCGGGTTGGGTGCGTGGTTTCTTGGCGACCTGGGCACGTTCCACCTCGGTGCCAGCGGCGTGACCCACGGCCTGATGTTCCTGCTGTTCGTGCTGGGCCTGATCCGCCGCGACCGCGCGGCGATCGCCACGAGCATGATTGCGTTCCTGTTCTATGGCGGCATGTTGCTGGCGATCCTGCCGCGCGAGCCCGGCATTTCCTGGCAGTCGCACATGGGCGGCGCAATCGGTGGCGTGATCGCCGCGATCCTGTTTCGCCACCTTGATCCGTTGCTGCCGCGCAAGCGCTACAGCTGGGAAGACGAAGAGGAAGAGGATCTTGCCGTGGCGGAAGATCCCGAAGGGATGGAGCCTGCGCGTCCGCGCGAAGTGCCCGTGTTGTGGGATCGCGAGCCGGACCCCAATGGCGTGGTAATCCGCTTCAGGCCGCGAGGACCGTCGCAGGAGTGAAACGGTTTGCGCAGGCTGCCCAAAGGGAATAGAACTGGATGCCCTGCCCTCCGGGTGCCATAGGGACCATGCCATGGAACCGCAGTTCAGCGTATTCGGCCACGTAGGCCAACCGGTGGCCGAGGTCTACGAGGCCGTCGCCGATCCCGCGCAGCTTTCCCACTATTTCACGACCGGCGGCGCGCGCGGACGACTGGCTACCGGGGCTGTCGTGCATTGGGATTTCCATGACTTCCCTGGCGAGTTTCCGGTACAGGTGGTCGAAGCAACGGCGCCCGAGCGCATCGTGCTGGAATGGGATTCGAACGAGCCCGCGCGGGAGGGCGAGCCCCCGCGCCGCACGCAGGTGACGTTCGCGTTCAACGCCACGGATGACGGGCGCACGCGCGTGGAGATCACCGAGCGCGGCTGGTCCGCGACGGATGAAGGGTTCCGTGCGTCCTACGGCAACTGCATGGGCTGGTCGCAGATGCTGTGCGCGCTGAAGGCATGGCTGGAGTACGGCATCAACCTGCGCGAGGGCATGTATCGCTGAGCATCGCGCGGCCGTGAGCCGCGTTACTTGCCGATGCAGAAGCTAGAGAAGATGCGGCCTAGCAGGTCGTCGGCGGTCATTCGGCCGGTCACCTCGCCGAGCGCGTCATGCGCCAGGCGCAACTCCTCGGCAGCCAACTCCAGCTGCTCATGATCCAGCTGCGCCCACGCGCCGGCCAGATGCTCGCCACAGCGGGCCAAGGCATCGACGTGGCGCGCACGCGCGGTGAACTCGCCCTCCACACTCTCGCCGGCATCAGCGCTGGCGATCTGCGCAAGCCGCGCATGCAACGCCGGCAGACCGGCGCCCGTGGTAGCGGATACCGCGATGGCATTGGGCGCGAGCACGGGCGCGTCGTCGAGCAGGTCTGCCTTGTTGTGGATCCACAAGCTGCGGGGTACCTGCGCGACATCGGCGGCAACGGCAGCATGGCCAGCCTCCGGTTCGCGTGCGTCGATCACCACCAGCGCGATGTCGGCGCGCTCCAGCTCGGCGCGCGCGCGGCGCATGCCTTCGCGCTCGATCGCATCGCCGCTCTCGCGCAAGCCGGCGGTATCGACCAGCGTGAGCTCCAGCCCATCAATGCGGATGGTTTCGCGCAGGGTGTCGCGTGTCGTGCCCGCGACGTCGGTGACGATAGCGCGCTCACTACCGGCCAGCGCGTTGAGCAACGAGCTCTTGCCGGCGTTCGGCGGGCCGATGAGCACGGCATGCACGCCGTCGCGCAGCTTGCGGCCACGTTCGGCGTCGCGCAGCAGCTCGGCCAACGTGGCTTGTGCAGCGGAGAGGCCCGCGCGTACCTGCGCACCGCCCAGCGTCTCGATCGGCTCGTCGGCAAAGTCGATCGCCGCCTCGATATGGATGCGCAGCACGGTGACCTGTTCGCCGAGCGCTTCGACGCGACGCGAGAACACGCCATCGAGCGAGCGGCGAGCGGCACGGGCTGCCCGCGTGTCGCCGGCGGCGATGAGGTCGGCGATGGCTTCGGCCTGGGCGAGATCGAGCTTGCCGTTGAGGAAGGCGCGTTCGCTGAATTCGCCCGGGCGCGCCTGGCGCGCGCCGAGCGCGATGCAGCGTGTCAGCAGTTGGCGCAGCACGACCGCACCACCGTGGCCCTGGAGTTCGACGACTTCTTCGCCGGTAAAGCTGTTGGGGGCGGGAAACCAGAGGACGATGCCATCGTCGATGACTTCGCCCGTGTGATCGCGCCATCGTGCGTAGTGGGCGTGGCGTGGCCGAAGACGAGGCGCCCCGAGTGCGGCGGCGATCGTTGCGGCCTTCGGGCCGGAGAGTCGGATCATGCCGACGCCACCGGCGCCGGCGGCCGTGGCAATTGCAACGATGGTGTCAGTCTGCGCCATGCGGGGAAGGTTACAGCGAGGCATGGCAGAAGGCCCGCCGGGAGGCGGGCCTTCTGTCGATTACTGGTTGTGCAGGTTGGACTGGACGATCTTGCTCGGCGATTCGCCGTGCTGCTTGATCATCCACCACTGGATCAGCAGGCCCAGGCCGCCGTTGACCACCCAGTACAGCACCAGGCCGGCCGGCATGAAGGCCATCATGACGCCGAACACCAGCGGCATGAACTGCATCATCTTCGCCTGCACCGGATCCATGCCCGGGGTCGGGGTCAGCTTCTGCGTCAGCCACATGATCACCATGTTGATGATCGGCAGGATGAAGTACGGGTCGCGCGCGGTGAGGTCCTGGATCCAGCCCAGCCAGGGTGCCTGGCGCAGTTCGACCGACTCCACCAGCACCCAGTACAGCGCGAAGAAGATCGGCATCTGGATGAGGATCGGCAGGCAGCCCCCCATCGGATTGATCTTTTCCTTCTTGAACAGCTCCATCATCGCCTGCTGGTACTTCTGGCGATCCTCGCCGTAACGCTCCTTGAGCTGGGCCAGGCGCGGCTGGAACTTGCGCATCTTCGCGCCGGACTTGTACTGCGCCGCCGACAGCGGATACAGCGCCAGGCGCAGCAGCACCACCAGGCCGATGATCGCCCAGCCCCAGTTGTGCAGCAGGGTGTACAGGTGGCTCAGCACCCAGAACAGGCCCTGGCCGATGATGGCCATCAGCGAGAAGCGGCTGTAATCGACGACGCGATCCAGGCCCGGCACCTGCTCCTTGGCGATCAGGCTGACCAGCTTCGGACCCACCCACAGGCGCGCTTCGGTGGTGGCCTTCTGGCCCGGGGCGACGGTGAAGCCCGGGCCGCGCAGTTCGAGCACGTCGGCGCCGTTTTCCTGGGAAAGCTTGAGCAGCGAGCTGTTGTCCGGGGTCGGGATCCAGCCGGTGAAGAACTGGTGCTGCAGCATGGCGATCCAGCCGCCCTGCATCACGCGATCGACGCTGCCGTCCTTGAGGTAGTCCTGGAAGGCGCGACGCTCATAGCCGTTCTCGCTGGTGAACCAGGTAGCGCCGTTGAAGCTCAGGCTATCCGGATTCATCATGCTGCGGCTGAGGATGGTCGGCACGCGGCTGAGCTTGCGGTAGACGTAGGCGTTCCAGGTGCCGGTGCCGGCGTTGGTGACTTCGTCGCGCACTTCGATCGCGTAACGGCCGCGCTCGAGGGTGAAGGTGCGGCGGATGGTGATGCCGTCCGGGCTGGTCCACACGAACGGCACGACCAGCTTGTCCTGGCCCTTGGGCAGCACGAACTCGGTGCCCGGCTGTTCCGGACGGAAGCCGCTGATGCCCGGTACCGCGGAACCCTTGTCGCTGGCCCAGCCGCTGACGGCGTTGTACGGGTGCGCCGGGTCCTCGGTGAGCAGGCTCACCGGCGGCGCGCCTGCCTGCTTGGTCTGCGGGAACTGCAGCAGGTCCGCGTCGAGCACGCTGCGGCCATCGAGCTTCAGGCGCAGCACATCGGTGGTCACCGTAACGACCTGCGCCGGGGCGGCCGGGGCGGCGACCTGCGGCTGGCCGGCGGGGGTGCCGGGCACATTGGCTTGCGGCACGCCGTTCGCGCCGGTAGCGGCCGGTACGTTCTGCGTGGCGGCGGCGGTCTGCGCGGGTTCGGGTGCGGCCTTCTCACGGCCCCATTCCATCCACAGGAAGGCGGCCACCATCAGCCAGGCAAGCAACAGGATTACGCGGGTCTGGTTCATCAGGCAGCAACTCGGCTCAGTCGGAACGACGTTCCGGCTCGGTCAATGGAGAGGACGGAGGGTGGGCATCCGGGCGCGGCGGCATTGTGACGCCCGCCGCAGGCACGGGCAATGCGCCCGCACGGCGAAGCACGCGCAGGAAGGCATCACGAATGTCGGGATGGCTGGCGCGCGCGGCCGCCGAACGGGCGACCACGACATAGTCACCGCCAGCCAGGTCCGGCGGCAGGTGACGGAAAGCCTCGCGGAGCACGCGCTTGATGCGGTTGCGTCCGACGGCACGCTTGTCGACCTTGCGCGACACGGCCATGCCCAGGCGGGCCGGCCCTTCGTGCGGGCGCCAGTGCAGGCTCATGAGCGGGTCGGAGCAGCGACGGCTGTTGTCGAAGACGACAGCATATTCCGCGCGCGAACGAACCCGCGCAGAGCGAGGAAATCGCCTGCGCGGGTCGGAGTCGATCACGGTCGGGATTGCCTGGGCCGCAGTGAGCGGCGCGGCAATCAAGCGCTCAGGCGCTTGCGGCCCTTGGCGCGGCGACGAGCCAGCACCTTGCGGCCATCGGCCGTCTTCATGCGGGCACGGAAGCCGTGGTCGCGCTTGCGCTTGAGGTTGCTGGGCTGATAGGTGCGCTTGGTGGCCATGGGGGCCTCTGTAGGTAAAGGGGTACGAAAGAACCGGAAATTCTAGGGGGTCATCCCCTGGCGGGTCAAGTCGTTGCTGCGCGTTGGCGGGAGGGGCCTGTGGATGTACCTGTGAATAAATATGGGAAAACCCGCCCCCCGGTGGTAGTCTGGCCCATCCGTTTTCTGCCTCCCGTGCCGATGCATGGCGGATGCCTGCGCGCCCGGAAGGCCCATGATGAATACACTTTGATGGATGCTTGGCCCCGTTGTCTGGAACGTCTCGAAGCGGAATTTCCGCCTGAAGATGTCCACACCTGGTTGAAACCCCTGCAGGCCGACGAGCGTGCCGACAGCGTCGTGCTGTACGCCCCGAACGCCTTCATCGTCGAGCAGGTGCGCGAGCGCTACCTGGCGCGGATCCGGGAGCTGCTGAACTACTACGTCGGCAACGGCGAGGTGGCGCTGGCGGTCGGGTCGCGGCCGAAGCCGATCGAACCGGTCGCGCCGGCCACCCCGCTGGCGGCCGCCGTGGCCCAGGCGGTTGCGCCGCAGGCCGCGCCAGTGCCGTTCGCTGGCAATCTCGACACCCACTACACCTTCGACAACTTCGTGGAAGGGCGCAGCAACCAGCTCGGCCGTGCGGCTGCCCTCCAGGCCGCGCAGAAACCCGGCGACCGCGCCCACAACCCGCTGCTGCTGTACGGGAGCACCGGACTGGGCAAGACCCACCTGATGTTCGCCGCCGGCAATGCAATGCGCCAGGCCAACCCGAACGCCAAGGTGATGTACCTGCGTTCGGAGCAGTTCTTCAGCGCGATGATCCGTGCGTTGCAGGACAAGGCGATGGACCAGTTCAAGCGCCAGTTCCAGCAGATCGACGCGCTGCTGATCGACGACATCCAGTTCTTCGCCGGCAAGGACCGTACGCAGGAAGAGTTCTTCCACACCTTCAACGCGCTGTTCGACGGCCGCCAGCAGATCATCCTGACCTGCGACCGCTACCCGCGCGAAGTCGAAGGGCTGGAGCCGCGGCTGAAGTCGCGCCTGGCGTGGGGCCTGTCGGTGGCGATCGATCCGCCGGACTTTGAGACCCGTGCGGCCATCGTGCTGGCGAAGGCCCGCGAGCGCGGCGCTGAAATTCCCGATGACGTCGCGTTCCTGATCGCCAAGAAGATGCGCTCGAACGTGCGCGACCTGGAAGGCGCGCTCAACACGCTGACGGCGCGGGCCAACTTCACTGGCCGCACCATCACCGTGGAGTTCGCCCAGGAGACGCTGCGCGACCTGTTGCGCGCACAGCAGCAGGCCATCGGTATTCCCAATATTCAGAAGACCGTGGCCGATTACTACGGCCTTCAGATGAAGGACCTGCTGTCCAAGCGCCGCACCCGCTCCCTGGCACGCCCGCGGCAGGTGGCCATGGCGCTGGCAAAGGAACTCACCGAGCACAGCCTGCCGGAGATCGGGGATGCCTTCGCCGGCCGGGACCACACCACCGTGCTGCACGCCTGCCGGCAGATCCGCACATTGATGGAGACCGACGGCAAGCTGCGCGAGGACTGGGACAAGCTGATCCGCAAGCTGAGCGAGTGAGCCGGAGCGCGAAGTTCGGCTCTGCGCGCACACGCGGGAAAATTCAGTGCATGATTTGCGCGCAAGGCCGGTAGAAACTGTGGATAAGATTCGCCGGGGACGAGCCTGAAAAACTATCCACAGGTTTTACCCCAGGTGCCGGGCCAGTAGTCCCAAGGGTTTCGGCGCCAATAAGCCTATATAAAACAATTGGTTAAGGTAGTTTTCCGCGAAAAGCGCGCCTACCATCACCACAAAGCTTTTGATTTATTCCACATCTTTAAAAGCATAGGGGCACGGAACCACATGCGTTTCACACTGCAGCGCGAAGCCTTCCTCAAGCCATTGGCCCAGGTGGTCAATGTGGTCGAACGCCGCCAGACACTGCCCGTGCTGGCCAACTTCCTGGTCCAGGTCCAGAACGGCCAGCTCTCGCTGACCGGCACCGACCTGGAGGTGGAGATGATTTCGCGCATCGCAGTGGAGGATGCGCAGGATGGTGAAACCACGATTCCGGCGCGCAAGCTATTCGAGATCGTGCGTGCTCTGCCCGATGGCAGCCGGGTCACCGTGTCGCAGTCCGGCGAAAAGGTCACCGTGCAGGCGGGGCGTAGCCGATTCACGCTGGCTACCCTGCCTGCCAATGATTTCCCGTCGGTCGATGAAGTGGAAGCGACCGAACGCGTCGCGGTGCCGGAAGCCGGGCTGAAGGAACTGATCGAACGCACCGCCTTCGCCATGGCCCAGCAGGATGTGCGTTATTACCTCAATGGCCTGTTGTTCGACCTGCGCGATTCCACCCTGCGCTGCGTGGCCACCGACGGCCATCGCCTGGCGCTGTGTGAAACCGAGTTGGAGGGCAGCAGTGGTACCAAGCGCCAGATCATCGTGCCGCGCAAGGGTGTAACCGAGCTGCAGCGCCTGCTGGAAGGCGGGGATCGTTCGCTGGAGCTGGAGGTGGGCCGCAGCCACGTTCGCGTGAAGCGCGACGATGTCACTTTTACGTCGAAGCTGATCGACGGTCGTTTCCCGGATTACGAGGCCGTGATTCCGATCGGTGCCGACCGCGAGGTCAAGGTCGACCGCGAAGCGCTGCGTGCTTCTCTGCAGCGTGCGGCCATCCTGTCGAACGAGAAGTACCGCGGCGTGCGCGTCGAGGTGTCGCCTGGGCAGCTCAAGATCAGCGCGCACAACCCGGAGCAGGAAGAGGCGCAGGAAGAAGTCGAGGCCGATACCAAGGTTTCCGACCTGGCCATCGGCTTCAACGTGAATTACCTGCTGGACGCGCTTTCCGCTCTTCGCGATGAGCACATCGTGATCCAGCTGCGTGACGCCAACTCTTCGGCGCTCGTGCGTGAGGCGAGCAGCGAGAAGTCGCGTCATGTGGTGATGCCACTTCGCCTCTGATTCGTGTTTCACGTGGAACCGAGAGAAGCCCGGGGGAGACCACGGGCTTTTTCTTTCTGGGGCTTTGGCTGCGGTCCGGTTACAGCTTTTCTAGAAGATATAAATCAAAAGCTATGTGGTGCTTGGTAGAGCAGATTTCGTTGGAAAACGAGCTAACTCTATGTAAATAAAGAGGAAATAAGGCGCGAAACCCCCTTGAAAACAGGGGTTGAAGACTGGGGACGAGCTGTGGACAAGAATTGCCCTACCCCGTTGGGCTGGCCTTATCCACATGTTGACCCCATATCGTGCACCGGGAGTCGACCGGGCCAGCGCCTTCGTGATGCAAGGCGATCTCCCGTATCCTGAGCGCTCGAATGCCCACCTCCGGGGCCGGCGCCTCCTTCCTGCGGTCCCATGTTGATCAATCGACTCACCCTTCATCGCTTCCGGCGGTTCGATATCGTCGAGTGGCACCCTCAGCCGGGATTGAATCTGGTCAGCGGGGACAACGGCGCGGGCAAGACCAGTCTGCTCGAGGCACTCCACCTGATGGCCTATGGCCGCAGTTTTCGTGGCCGGGTTCGCGATGGGCTGGTGCGGGCGGGTGCGGACGATCTGGAAGTATTTGTCGAATGGCAGGAAGCGCCGGAGCCGACGCCTGCCCGGAAGCGGCGGGCGGGGCTTCGACACAGCGGACAGGCGTGGAAGGGCCGGCTTGACGGCCAGGACGTCCAGCAGCTGGGCAACCTCTGCGCCGCCTTGGCGGTCGTGACCTTCGAGCCGGGCAGCCATGCGCTGATCAGCGGGAGCGGCGAGTCCAGGCGGCGCTTCATGGATTGGGCGCTGTTCCACGTGGAACCGGACTTCCTCCCCCTCTGGCGCCGCTATTCCCGGGCGCTGAAGCAGCGCAATGCACTGTTGAAACAAGGAGGCGCCAACGCCACGCTGGATGCGTGGGATTATGAACTCGCTGAGTCCGGCGAACTGCTGACTCTGCGCCGACGCAACTACCTGGATCGGCTCCAGGACAAGGCCATCCCGTTAGCCACCGAAATTGCGCCGCTCCTTGGGCTGGAGGGCTTGTCGTTCCAGCCGGGCTGGCGCCGGCACGAGGTGTCGCTCGGCGACGCCCTGTTGCTGGCCCGGGAGCGCGACCGTCAATACGGCTACACGTCCGTTGGCCCGCATCGAGCAGATTGGCAGCCGGAGTTCTCGGATCTTCCGGGCACGCAGGCGCTCTCGCGTGGACAGGCAAAACTCACCGCTCTCGCCTGCCTGCTGGCCCAGGCCGAGGATTTCGCCGACCAGCGCGGCGAGTGGCCGGTGATCGCCCTTGATGATCTTGCTTCGGAGCTGGATCGCCATCACCAGCAGCGGGTACTTGCCCGCCTGATGTCAGGCGAGGCTCAGGTGCTGATTACTGCCACCGAAACACCCCATTGGCTGGAAAGCCGCCGACCCGCCAGGTTCCACGTGGAACTCGGCCAGATCTCGGCACTATCCTGAATGGGCTTGCCCGCCATTCATCGCGGCAGGGCCACCTAGGCCCGGCTGCTATAATCGAACCGCTATCCCCCTATCTCCGGAGCGGCGCGCCTCCCGCGACGCCGCCCGCGCAGCGGAGCCCACGGCAAAGCGCATGACCGACGAACAGAACACCCCGGCCAATAACGGCAACTACGACGCCAACAGCATCACCGCCCTGGAAGGCCTGGAGGCGGTTCGCAAGCGTCCTGGCATGTACATCGGTGACGTCCACGACGGCACCGGTCTGCACCACATGGTGTTCGAGGTTGTCGACAACTCCATCGACGAAGCCCTCGCCGGCCACGCCGACAACGTCACCGTGACGATCCACGCCGATGGCTCGGTGTCCGTGTCCGACAACGGCCGTGGCATCCCGGTCGGCAAGCACGAGCAGATGAGCAAGAAGCTCGACCGCGAGGTCTCCGCGGCCGAGGTCGTGATGACCGTGCTGCACGCCGGTGGCAAATTCGATGACAACAGCTACAAGGTTTCCGGCGGCCTGCACGGCGTGGGCGTCAGCGTGGTCAACGCGCTCTCGGAGAAGCTGCTGCTGGACATCTACCAGGGCGGCTTCCACTACCAGCAGGAATACAGCAACGGTGCGGCGGTGACGCCGCTCAACAAGCTCGAAGCCAGCAGCAAGCGCGGCACCACCGTGCGCTTCTGGCCCTCGGTAAAGGCATTCAACAACAATGTCGAATTCCATTACGAGATCCTGGCGCGCCGCCTGCGGGAGCTGTCCTTCCTCAACTCCGGCGTCAAGATCGTCCTGACCGACGAGCGGGGCGAAGGCCGTCGCGATGATTTCCACTACGAAGGCGGCATCCGCAGCTTCGTGGAGCATCTGGCACAGCTGAAGAACCCGCTGCATCCGAACGTCATCGCGGTGAGCGGCGAGCACAACGGCATCACTGTCGAGGTGGCGCTGCAGTGGACCGACTCCTACCAGGAAACGATGTACTGCTTCACCAACAACATCCCGCAGAAGGACGGCGGTACCCATCTCGCCGGCTTCCGTGGCGCGTTGACGCGCGTGTTGAACAACTACATCGAGCAGAACGGCATTGCCAAGCAGGCCAAGATCACCCTTACCGGTGACGACATGCGCGAAGGCATGATCGCCGTGCTGTCGGTGAAGGTGCCCGACCCGAGCTTCTCCTCGCAGACCAAGGAAAAACTGGTCAGCTCCGACGTGCGCCCGGCCGTGGAAAACGCCTTCGGTGCGCGGCTGGAAGAATTCCTGCAGGAAAACCCGAACGAAGCCCGCGCCATCGCCGGCAAGATCGTCGATGCAGCGCGTGCACGCGAAGCCGCGCGCAAGGCGCGCGACCTCACCCGGCGCAAGGGCGCGCTGGACATCGCCGGCCTGCCCGGCAAGCTCGCCGACTGCCAGGAAAAGGATCCGGCGCTCTCCGAACTCTTCATCGTCGAGGGTGACTCGGCAGGTGGCTCGGCCAAGCAGGGCCGCAACCGCAAGAACCAGGCGGTGCTGCCGCTGCGCGGCAAGATTCTCAACGTGGAACGCGCGCGTTTCGACCGCATGCTCGCCAGCGCCGAGGTCGGCACGCTGATCACCGCGCTAGGCACCGGCATCGGCAAGGACGAGTACAACCCGGACAAGCTGCGCTACCACCGCATCATCATCATGACCGACGCCGACGTGGACGGCTCGCACATCCGCACCTTGCTGCTGACGTTCTTCTACCGCCAGATGCCGGAGCTGATCGAGCGTGGCCACGTCTACATCGGCCTGCCGCCGCTCTACAAGCTCAAGCAGGGCAAGAGCGAGCTTTACCTGAAGGACGATGCGGCGCTCAACGTCTACCTGGCCAACAGCGCGGTGGAAGGCGCTTCGCTGGTGCCGGCCGCCGGCGAACCGGCGATCGAAGGCGTGGCACTGGAAAAGCTGCTGCTGGCCTATGCCAACGCCAAGGAATCGATCGCCCGCAACGCGCATCGCTATGACACCCGCCTGCTCGATGCGCTGATCGACTACGTTCCGCTGGATCTGGAACACCTGCGCAACACGGCCCCCGGAGAGGGTCTGGATGCCCTCGCCGCGCGCCTCAACCAAGGCAGCCTGGGCACGCCGCGTTACGCGATCACCCTGCAGGAACCCAACGACCAGCGTCCCGCCGCGCTGGAAGTCGTGCGTCGCCACATGGGCGAGGAAGCGCACATCTTCATTCCATTGTCGGCATTCGAAACCGGCGAACTGAGGCCGCTCCACGAAGCGGCCAAGCTGTTCCATGGGCTGATCCGCGATGGCGCGCAGATCGTGCGCGGTAACAAGGCCCAGCAGGTCGAATCGTTCGCGCAGGCGCAGGCCTGGCTGCTGGAGGAAGCGAAGAAGGGTCGCCAGATCCAGCGCTTCAAGGGCCTTGGTGAAATGAACCCGGAGCAGCTGTGGGAGACCACGGTGAACCCGGACACGCGGCGCATGCTGCAGGTCCGCATCGAGGACGCCGTGGCTGCCGACCAGATCTTCAGCACGCTGATGGGCGATGTGGTCGAGCCGCGCCGCGATTTCATCGAGGACAACGCGCTGAAGGTCGCCAACCTCGATATCTGACATCATCGATCCCGCCGCCGCATCGGGGAGCGATGCGGCGGTTGTCCTTCCGCCGCGCAGGAAAGCGATGAACGACCTACCCGTGTCCCCGCCTTCCCCCGTGGAGGCGCTGTCCCCGCCGGCGACCACCACCGACCGTGCGCCCCTGCTGAACTTCTTCCTTGATGCCTTGATCGCACTGGTCATCCTGCTGGTGGTCAGCTTGGCGGCGGGCGTGGTGTGGGGCGTGATCCGAGGTTTCCAGGTGGTACTGGAGGCGCGATCGCGCGGTGTGGAGATCGACCCGTCGCAGGTCGCGCACCAGCTCGGGCAACCCGGCGCGATGGCGCAGCTGTTGATGGCGCTGGTCAGCACCGGCACCGCGGCGCTGGTCGTGTACTTCTGGCGCCGGCGTGCCACGGCCGGCGAGCGGCGAGCATCCTGGGCGGCGCTGCGACGTCCGGGGACCTGGGGTTTGGCCGCGCTGGTAGCCGTTGGCGTGTTCTCCTTCAGCACCATCACCGGCATGCTCGCCGACCGCCTGGATGTCAGGCCGGTGCCGACCAACCTGTCGTTGATGACCGACCTGCTCTCGCAATGGCCGCTCTCGGCGGTGTTGTTCGCGGTGGTGCTGGCCCCCGCCTACGAGGAACTGCTGTTTCGCCGCGTATTGTTCGGGCGGTTGCTGGCGGCCGGCCGGCCGGTGCTTGGCATTGTCCTGAGCAGCCTGGCGTTCGCGCTGCTGCACGAAATTCCGGGTCTGAGCGGCAATGGCCTCCTCGCCATCTGCCAGCTGTGGCTGGTGTACGGCACGATGGGCGCGGCCTTCGCCTGGCTCTACTGGCGTACCGGGTCGCTGTGGGCGGCGATCCTCGCCCATGGCCTCAACAACGCCATCGCCATGGCCGCCTTGTACTGGTTCGGTTTGCAGTAGTTTGCTTGACGAAAAGTTAAGCCGCGCCTGCCAGAATTCCCCTGAACCTACGGGGGAAGCCTATGAACAAACTCGTGACATGGGGGGCGCTGGCGGCACTGACGTTGACCGCCTGCGCGACCACGACCTCGCCCACCGGCCGCAAGCAGATGGTCGGTGGCGTCTCGCAGCAGCAGCTTGACCAGCTGGGTGCGCAGGCATTTGCCGAAACCAAGTCGAAGGAAAAGGTCAGCAGCGACGGCAAGCAGATCGCCTACGTGAAGTGCGTGGTCAACGCGCTGGTCGCGCAGCTTCCGCCGCAATGGCGCAGCACTGCGTGGGAAACCGCCGTGTTCGTCGACGACGAACCCAACGCCTTCGCGTTGCCCGGCGGCAAGGTCGGCGTCAATACCGGCATCTTCAAAGTGGCCAAGACCCAGGACCAGCTCGCCGCGGTGCTGGGTCATGAGATCGGCCACGTCATCTCCCGCCATCACGAAGAACGCATCACCCGCCAGCTGGGCGCACAGACCGGCTTGTCGGTACTCGGCGCGCTCGCGGGTGCGGCCTATGGCGGGAATGCCGCCAGTGCGGTGAACCAGATCGGCGGCATGACCGCCCAGACTGCCTTCCTGCTGCCCGGCTCGCGCACCCAGGAAAGCGAGGCCGATATCGTCGGCCAGCGGCTCATGGCCGAGGCAGGCTTCGATCCGTCACAAGCGGTCAACCTGTGGCAGAACATGATGTCCGCCGGCGGTGCGCGTTCGCCGCAGTGGCTGTCGACGCACCCCGATCCGGCCAACCGGATCCGCGAATTGCAGCGTGATGCCCCGTCGTTGATGCCGGTCTATGAACAGGCCAAGCGCGACGGCAGGAATCCCCGCTGCGGCTAGACGGTAGCGTATTGCTGCACCCCAGCATGGAAAGCGTTTTCTGTGCGTGAAAGTTTCTGCTAAGTTTGCCGGCTCGGTTTTTTTGTACGGCCAGCGTTTCCTTCCAGCGTCGCCGCGGCGCCGCCCGACTGAGGTGATCATGAAACAGCCCTATCGCAACAAAGCTCTGCTGACCCTGCTCATTGCCGCTGCCTTGGGCGGTGCCGTTGTCACGGATGCGATGGCGCAGTCGGATTCCGGTCGCAAGAGCTCGCGCTCGGCCAAGGCCGAAGTGCTGTTCCCGAATGCGACGCGCGAGGAGCCGAAGGAAAAGACCTCGGCCAAGCTGGGCAGCAAGCTGCAGAAGCTGATCGACACCTACAACAAGGGTGAGGATTACGCCGCCGTGCGCACGCAGGCCGACGAGATCATCGCCAACCCGGCGGCCAACAACGCCGACAAGTCCATCGCCTCGCAGCTGGCCGCCCAGGCCGCCTACAACCTGGACGACACAGCCGCCGCGAAGACCTACCTGCAGCAGGCCATCACGCTCAACGGCCTGGACAACAACGGCCAGTACCAGTCGATGCTGATGCTGGCCCAGCTGCAGCTGCAGGACAACCAGTACACCGAAGGCCTGGCCACGCTCGACAAGTACCTGACCGAGACCAAGTCGCAGAAGCCGGAAGACCTGATCCTCAAGGGCCAGGCGTTGTACCAGGCCGAGCGCTACCAGGAAGCCATCCCGGTGTTGAAGCAGGCCATCGCCGCTTCGCCGGAGCCGAAGGACAACTGGAACCAGCTGCTGATGGCGGCCTACGCCGAAGCCGGCCAGACGGGTGAAGCCGTCGCCTCGGCCGAACAGCTCGCCGCCAAGAACCCGAACGACAAGAAGGCGCAGATCAACCTGGCGAGCATGTACATGCAGGCCGACCAGATGGACAAGGCCGCCGCCATCATGGACAAGCTGCGTGCCAGCGGCCAGCTGACCGACGAGCGCGAATACAAGCAGCTGTACTCGATCTACGCGAATACGGACAACAAGGAAAAGGACGTCATCGCGGTCATCAACGAGGGCATCTCCAAGGGGATCCTCAAGCCGGACTACCAGACCTATCTGGCGCTGGCCCAGTCGTACTACTACACCGACCAGCTGCCGCAGGCGATCGAGAACTGGCAGAAGGCCGCTCCCCTTTCCAAGGACGGCGAGACCTACCTGAACCTGGCCAAGGTCCTCAAGAACGAGGGACGCACCGCCGAAGCCAAGCAGGCGGCCCAGCAGGCGCTGGCCAAGGGCGTGAAGAAGCCCGACGACGCCAAGAAGATCATCAACGGAAAGTAAGGCCGCAAAAAAACGCCCGGAACCCTGTGCATAAGTGGCTACAGGGGCCGGGATTGGTATAAGCTTGGAGGTTCCTGCGGTGTCAGAGCCGCCCGATCAGGGGATCACGCCAGTGGTCCAGGCCCCCACAGAAAGAGTCATTGGCGCATGACGGAACAATTTGTTGTCCACAGGTATGACCAGGATGCAGGGAACCAGGGTTTGAGCTGGCCCCGTATCGTCGGTATCGCCTTCGTAATCGCTTTGCATCTGGCTGCCCTGATGCTGCTGCTGATTCCCGCCGTCGCGCCGAAGGCCGTCGCCGAGAAGGAGCGCAACGTCATGGTGACGATCGTCGACGCTCCGCCGCCGCCGCCCCCGCCGCCGCCACCGCCGCCGCCGCAGGACAAGCCGCCGCCGCCGGTGAAGAACCTGGCTCCGCCGCGTCCGTCGCCGGTGCCGCCGCCGCCGGAAGCCCCGGTGGTCGACGTTCCGGAACCGCGCCCGGCCGACATCGTGACGCCGCCGTCTCCGCCGTCGCCGCCGCAGCCGTCGCAGGACATCGGCGCCAGCGTGGACATCTCGTCCAAGAACATGAATCCGCCCAAGTACCCGCCGGCCGCGTTCCGTGCAGGCGTGCAGGGTGAAGTCATCCTGATCGTGGACGTCGACGCGAACGGCAACGTGACCAACGTGGCGGTCGAGAAGTCGAGCCGCAACCGCGATCTGGACCGTGCGGCCATGGATGCCGCGCGCAAGTGGCGCTTCAACCCGTCCGTCGTGAACGGGCAGAAGACCGCCGGCCGCGTTCGCGTCCCGGTCAACTTCGCGCTCAATTGATTGTCAGGGCCGGGCCTCCCGGCCCGGTTCAAACTGTCGTTCTTAGCACCACCCTTCATCACCACACACAACAAAGGTAAGCGTCATGCTGCAGGATCTCTTCATCGCCGCCGCTGCCGGGGGCTCCAACCCGTCGGCTGCCCTCTCGCAGATGGGCTTCGAACACCTGATCGGGGAAATGACCTCGCATCCGGGTGACTTCGCCGTCTCCTGGGTCGTTCTGGTGACCCTGATCGCCATGTCGGCCATGTCCTGGTACTGGACCGTCATCAACATCTTCCGTTCGGTCCGCCTGAAGAGCGCCGCCGATCGCGTGACCAGCCTGTTCTGGGAAGCCCCGAACGCGCAGGAAGCCATCCGTGCGATGGAAGAGCAGCCGGCTTCCGAGCCGTTCTCGAAGATCGCCCTGGACGCCGCCCAGGCTGCCGCCCACCACCAGCGCGCCGAAGGCAGCAACACCGGCCTGGGCGAGAACCTGAGCCGCTCGGAGTTCGTGGACCGCGCCCTGCGCCAGGCCGTGACCCGCGAGAGCACCCGCCTGCAGTCGGGCATGACCCTGCTGGCCACCGTCGGTGCGACCGCGCCGTTCGTCGGTCTGCTCGGCACCGTGTGGGGCATCTACGGCGCGCTGATCAAGATCGGTGCGACCGGTTCGGCCTCGATCGACGCCGTTGCCGGCCCGGTGGGTGAGGCGCTGATCATGACCGCCATCGGTCTGTTCGTCGCGATCCCGGCCGTGTTCGCCTTCAACTTCTTCTCGAAGGTCAACAGCTCGGTCATCGCGAAGTTCGATTCGTTCGCCCACGACCTGCACGACTTCTTCGCCACCGGTTCGCGCGTCAAGTAAGACGCGCCTCCGGGCAACGAGCAAAGTCACCGCAACCGATTTAGACGGAGCCTGTTATGGCCTTCAGTAGTGGAAACAGCGGCGGCCCGATGGCCGACATCAACGTCACGCCCCTCGTGGACGTGATGCTGGTGCTGCTGATCATCTTCATCATCACGGCCCCGCTGATGTCCCACAAGGTCAAGGTGGAGCTGCCCGAGGCAAACCTGGTCCAGAAGCCGGACGAACAGTCCGAGCGCAAGGGCCCGATCACGCTGGCGGTCAAGGAAGACGGTTCGCTGTACTGGAACGACGAGCCGATCTCCAAGGAATCGCTGGAGTCGCGCCTGTCCACCGCCGCGCAGCAGACCCCGCAGCCGCCGCTCAACCTGCGTGGTGACAAGACCACGAAGATGAGCACGATCAACGAGATCACCAAGATCGCGCAGGGTCAGGGCATGCTGGACATCGGCTTCGTCGCGACCAAAGAGAAGGGGCAGTAAGCCATGGCTTTTTCAAGTGGTAGCGGCCGCGGCCCGATGGCCGACATCAACGTCACGCCCCTCGTGGACGTGATGCTGGTGCTGCTGATCATCTTCATCGTCACCGCGCCGATCATGACGTACCCGATCGCCGTGGATCTTCCGCAGCGCGTGATCAACCCGCCGCCGGAGACCGTGGAACCGCCGCCGCCGATCGAACTGCGCATCGACGCCAGCAACCAGGTCTACTGGAACAACAGCCCGGTGGCGGTCAGCGAGCTGCAGCAGCGCATGGAGGAAGAGGTCCAGCGTGACCCGACCAACCAGCCGCAGCTGAAGATCGATGCGAACCCGGATTCCGAGTACGAAGTGATGGCTCGGGTACTGGCTGCCGCGAAGAATGCTCAGATGAAGAAGATCGGCTTCGTCCAGTAAAGAAATACCGCAACACCGCAATACTCAGTCATGACGCGACTGGAAACGCCACCGGAGACGGTGGCGTTTTTTTTGTTCTCGGGAGATGGGAGGCGCGATAGGCCCGCTCAACCGCGGCGCGCGAGGATATCCAGGTAGTTGCGCACTGTGCGATCCAGTCCCTCATAGAGCGCTTCGCCGATGAGGGCGTGGCCGATCGATACCTCCAGCACGTCCGGTACCTCGGCGATAAACGGGCCCAGGTTGGCCTGCGACAGATCGTGTCCTGCATTCACGCCCAGTCCGACCGCCTGCGCACGCCGTGCCGTTTGCGCGAACAGCGCGAACGCGGCTTTGGGGTCCCCTTCGGCGAAAACTTCCGCGTAAGGTCCGGTGTAAAGCTCTACCCGGTGCGCGCCAATCCGCGCGGCCTCTTCCAGCCCCGGACAACCTGCGTCGACGAATAGGCTCACGCGGCAGCCAATCTCGCGCAGTTCGGCCACCAGTGGCGCCAACCGCTCGGCATCACGCGCGAAATCGAAGCCGTGGTCCGATGTCAGCTGGCCGTCGCCGTCGGGCACCAGCGTGGCCTGCGCCGGACGGGTCTGCCGGCACAGTGCGACGAAACCTGGATAGCCCTCGCGCGGCGGCGCGAAGGGATTGCCCTCGATGTTGAATTCCACACCCCGGACGCGCGTAAGTTCCGACAGCGCGTAGACATCGCCGGCGCGGATATGCCGCTGATCCGGGCGCGGATGCACGGTGATGCCATGGGCACCGGCCTCCAGGCAGGCGGTCGCCGCGTGAACCACGTCGGGATCATGGCCGCCGCGCGAGTTGCGCAGCACCGCGATCTTGTTGACGTTGACCGACAGCAGGGTCGACACGCGCGCCTCAGGACTCGGCCGGCGGCTGCTCGGCTGCGGCGGCCTTGCGTGCCGCGGCGAGCGTGCGCAGGCGATGCAGTTCAACCGGGTCGACAATGTGCCCGGCCTCCTCCGCCTCGCCCATGCGCGAGACGTACCAGCCGCGCGCCCACGCGACCATCAAGGCCAGTGCAGCAAGCAGGGACAGGATCAGCAGCCACATGTGCGGCGTACTGAAGGCCAGGATCAGGGCGCCCAGCGCCAGGAGCAGGAACAGCCAATGCATGACGATCTCCCCAAGAGTCGGCGCAGTGTAGCGCCGGCTCCGGCCCCGGTTCCACGTGGGGCGGTCACACCATGGCCGTCAGAGCAGCGGGGAGGTCAGGCGGGCCACCGCCTCCGGCAGCCGCGAGCGCCATAGCGGCCGGTGGCGGTTGAACTGGACCTCCCGCGCCGTGCCCATTTCGCGGGCGAGATGGGCGGCCAGCTCGCCGGTGAGCTGCTTGTCGCGGAACATCATCGACAGCTCGAAATTGAGCCGGAAGCTGCGGTTGTCGAAATTCGCGCTGCCGACGATGCAGACCTCGTCGTCGGCCACCAGCGCCTTCGTGTGCAGCATGCGCGGGCCGTACTCGAAGATTCGCACGCCGGCCTCGAGCAGTTCGTCGAAGTAGGAGCGCGCGGCCCAGGTCACCAGCCGGGAGTCGCTCATCGTCGGGACCAACAAGCGGGTATCCAGCCCGCCCAGCGCCGCGGAGGTCAACGCCATCCGCGCGGCTTCACCGGGGACGAAGTACGGCGTCACCAGCCACACGCGTTCGCGCGCCTCGTGGATCGCGCTGACGTGCAGCCTGTGGATCGTCTCCCATGAAGAATCCGGGCCCGACACCAGCACCTGCGCATCGATATCCCCGTCCGCGCGGGCGGGCGTGTCCTTGGGCCACAGCTGCTGGCCCTCGAACGCCGGCCGCCCCTGCCCCGTCGCGTAGATCCAGTCCTCGATGAAGACCAGCTGCAGGTTGCGCACCACATGGCCTTCGATGCGCATGTGCAGGTCGCGATAGGCGTCGGGCCGCAGCCGCTCGTCTTCCTCGTCGGTGATGTTGATGCCGCCGGTGAACGCCATCCGGCCATCCACGATGACCAGCTTGCGGTGCGTGCGCATGTTCACCCACGGGCGCTTGAACGGCTTGAGCAGCTGCGCGGGATGGAACCAGGCGGTCTCGACACCGGCCTCGTGCAGCGGACGCAGGAAGCGCCGGCCGACATGCGAGGAGCCCACCGCGTCCAGCAGCAGCCGGACCTTCACGCCGGCGCGGGCGCGCTCGACCAGTGCGTCGCGCAAGGCCGTGCCGGCGCGGTCCGGATTGAAGATGTAGTACTCCAGGTGGATGTGGTCCTGCGCGCCGGCCACCGCCGCCAGGATCGCCGCGTAGGTCGCGCCGCCGTCGACCAGCCAGTCCACGTCCGTCGCCGTGGACGGGGGCATGCCGCAGGTCGCCTGTGCCACCTTGGCCAGCTCGGTGCAGTCCGCGTCCGGCGGGCACACGCTGCTGTAGTGCTCCATGCCCGAGCGCGAACGCCCGCGGCGCAGCCGTTGCCGCTTCACCTTCTGCGGGCCCAGCAGGTAATAGATCAGCAACCCCAGGTAGGGCAGCGCCGCCAGCGACAGCACCCAGCTCAGCGTCGCCGCCGGCTCGCGCTTCTGCAGCACGATCCACGCCACGATCCACAACAGGTAGGCGAAGTAGGCGGCGGTGACGTAGGCCTTCAGGTGCGGAATGGCGCCGATCCATTCCCAGGCCGTGTTCAGGGTGGCGAGCATGCCGCGATCATAAGGGAGCACCTGAACGAGCAGGTATCCGCCATGTGTCGTCGCTGGGCCTGAGACCACCGGGGCGTAACCTGCGCCGATGACGCAAGCGATCAAGGGCCGCGGTTCGCGGATCCACCTGGCCGGCCGGTTCGAGGTCACCACCGCCGATGCGGTGGACGACGGCTGGCACCCGGACGACAGCGAGGAGTTCGCCGACCCGGCCCTGCGCACCACGGTCACCGAGGAAACCGCGCGCAGCATCATCAGCCGCAACCAGTCGCCGGACATTCCCTTCTCGCAGTCCGCCAACCCGTATCGCGGTTGCGAACACGGCTGCAGCTACTGTTTCGCCCGGCCCAGCCACGCCTACCTCAACCTCTCGCCTGGCCTGGACTTCGAAACCCGGCTGTTCGCCAAGACCAACGCACCGGAACTGCTGCGCCGCGAACTGTCCCGGCCCGGCTATGTGCCCAGCCCCATCGCGCTGGGCATCAACACCGATGCTTACCAGCCGATCGAGCGCCGGCTGGAGGTCACCCGGCGGATGATCGAAGTGCTGTGGGAGACGCGTCACCCCTTCACCCTGATCACCAAGAATGCGCTGGTTACCCGCGACCTCGACCTGCTCGCGCCGCTCGCCGCCGAACGCCTGGTCAACGTCTACTTCTCGGTTACCACGCTCGATCCGCACCTCTCCGCCAAACTGGAACCGCGCGCCGCTGCGCCGCACGCTCGCCTGCGCGCGATGGCGAAGCTGCACGAGGCCGGCGTGCCGGTCGGCGTGATGGCCGCGCCGATGATCCCCTGGATCAACGACCACGAACTGGAAGCGATCCTCGAAGCTGCCGCCGCTTCGGGCGCGGGTTCGGCCGGCTATACCCTGCTGCGCTTGCCGCACGAGGTGGCGCCGTTGTTCCGCGACTGGCTGCAGGCCCACTATCCCGACCGCGCTGCGCACGTGATGAGCACCATCCAGCAGCTGCGGGGTGGCAAGGACTATGACAGCCGCTTCGGCCAGCGCTTCACCGGCCAGGGGGTCTATGCCCAGCTGCTGGCGCGGCGCTTCCAACTGGCGCTGCGCCGCGCGGGTTTCCACGAACGACGTGGCGACCCACCGCTGGATGTCACCCGCTTCCGTCGCCCACCACCCCCGGCGCCAGCGCGCGAAGCCTCGCCGCAAGGCGAACTGTTCTGAGGCATCCGCGCGGGCTGCTAAGGTAAGCACGATGCCCCCCAAGCTGCTCGCGATGAAACCTGCCGCCGCTCTCTACGCCAAGGACCTGACTGCGCTGCACGCGTTCTACGAAGCGGCGCTGGGGTTGGCGGCGCGCCATGCCGCGCCGGATCACGTCGTACTCGAATCCGCGAATTTCCAGCTCACCCTGGTGCGCATTCCAGACGCCATCGCCTCTGGGATCCACATCGAAGTGCCGCCCCGCCGCCGCGAGAACGTGTCGGTGAAGCTGGTGTTCGGCGTCGCCGATATTGCCACGGCGCGCAAGCAGTGGCCTGCCCTCGGCGGGACCGTGGATGGGCCGGAGCGCGAGTGGGAATTCGAAGGTGCCCGCGTGTGCGACGCGGTCGACCCGGAAGGCAACGTCCTGCAGCTGCGCAGCTAGCGCAGCTGCGATCAGCCGCCGTACAACGCCTGCGCCGACTGGAACAGGATCCAGCTGGTCGCGATGAACTTGTCGCCGCCCTGCGGCCGGTTGCCGCGATGGGTGTGCGTGAACGCCGTCGGCGCGATCAGCAGGCTGCCGGTCCGCGGCTTCACCTTGCGCTGCTGGAAAAGGAATTCCGTCTCGCCCTCCTCGAAGCCGTCGTTGAGGTAGAGCGTCCACAGCACGTGCCGATGCAAGGTCTCCGCGCTGGCGTCGCGCGGGTACAGCTCGCAATGCCAGTACGGATAGCCGCCCTCGCCCGCCGAATACCACTGCAGGTTGATCGCCCCGGGCCGCAGGCAGGTACGCGCGAGCTCGACGAGCGCCGGCTCGGCCATGCCCTGCACGTCTTCCGCGCGCAGGCGGCGCAACGTGCCGCCGGCATCCGGAATCTGCAGCATCAACGGCGCGACCAACGCCTGTGGATAACGGCGCAGGTAGCGCAACAACCCGCCGAGCACGGCCTGCTGGATCTTCGCCTCGACGTCCGCCCAGTCGGGCAGGCCGCTGATGCGCAGGTCCTGGCTGCGTTTGAGCTCGGGATAGACACCGCCGCCGATCCGCCCCGCGGTGAGCCGGTCGCTGTCGCGCAGGCGTTGCACGATGGCCGCGCAGGTTGCCGCGTCCAGCGCGTCGTCATAGACCTCGATGAAATCCACGGGTGCGTCCATGCGCCACACCATAGCAATCCGGCCCCGCCCACGCAGCCGGTGGCGCGACAATGCCCCACCCCGCCCGATGCCTTGCCATGATCCGCACCCTCTACCTCGCCGGCCCCGACGTATTCCGCCCGGACGCCGCCGCCCGCGGCCACGCGCTCAAGCAGGATTGCGCGGCCTTCGGCTTCGAAGGCCTCTTCCCGCTCGACCAGGACGTGCCGCCGCACCTGCGCGATCCCGCCGCGCAAGCCGCGTGGATCTACCACGCCAACATCGGCCTGATCGAACGCGCCGACGCCGTGCTCGCCAACCTGGATTTCTTCCGCGGCCCGGAACCGGACAGCGGCACCTGCTTCGAGGTTGGCTACGCGGTGGCCAAGGGCAAGCCGGTATACGGCTATATCCCCGAACACGGCAGCTTCGCCGAGCGCATCCGCCTGCGCCATCCGGAGGCCATCGGCCCGGACGGCGTGCTCGACACGCGCGGCTGGACGTTCGAGGAATTCGGCCTGCCGTTGAACCTGATGCTCTCGGTGCCGGCGCCGCTGGTGGTGGGCGATGCGCGCGCCGCGCTGGCGCGCCTGCGCCGCGAGCAGGACACGCACGGCTGACCCCACAAAAACAAAGCCCCGCCGAAGCGGGGCCTTGTGCATTGCGATGCAGCTTCGATCAGAACTTGAAGTTCGCCGAAGCAGCCAGCACGTCGCCGCTCACCTCGTAGGTGCCCGTGATCACGCTGTTGGTCTGCGAGGTCGAACGGATGTTCGGGTCGCTGGTGAACAGGTGCGTGTAGCCGAAGCTGTACTCCGCATTGGCCGACGGCGCCCAGGTCAGGCCCAGCGACACCCACTTGCGGGTGGTGTCCGGCACGCGGACGTCGCGGTGCGCGTCCGTGGTCGGGGTCTGGTCATAGGCCAGGCCGCCGCGCAGGGTCAGCGTATCGCTCACGCGGTAATCGGCACCGATCGAGGCGAAGGTGGTGTCGCGGTAGTGGAACGGCAGCACGCTGTCGGCCTGGTTGGAGGCGTAGTCGACGGTGACTTCGTCGAACTTGCCCCACGCGGTACGGGTGACGTCCGCCATCAGCGACCACTGGTCGTTGAACTTGTGGGTGAAGCTGGCGGTGGCGCTGGCCGGCAGGGTGATCGTGGCGCGGCCCTTGGTGTCCACGTACTGGCCCGGCGCGGCGACGCTCAGGACGGCAGCGGCGTTGCCCGGCACGGTGAAGTCGGCGGTGCCGTTGGTGATCTTGTGCTCGACCTCGGAGCGGTAGCTGAAGCCGATGTGGGTGTTCTCGTCGATCGAGAACAGGCCACCGAGGGTGTAGCCGACCGCGGTGTTGTCGCCCTTGATGCGCAGCGAACCGTCGGCGCTGCCCGGCGCGAAGCCCGGGACACGCTGCGCGTACAGCGCGGTGCCGAAGTCGATGGCGTTGCTCAGGTCCACGTCCAGGCGCTCGCCGAACACCGACGCGCCGAACGACACGTACGGGTTGACGTCATAGGAGAACGCCAGGTTGAGGTCGATCGCCTGCAGCTCGGTCTTCAGGCCGTTGTAGCGGCCCACCCAGTCGCGGTCGTATTCGGTCTTGAAGCCGAACGGCACGGTGACCGAGGCACCGAAGTGCATGTTGTCGTTCTCACCGAACGGCAGGTGGTAGTACATCGCCGGGACCGGCGCGATCATGCCGGCGTCGCCGCCGTCACTGCCGCTGACCGGCGTGCCGGTGCCCGGGCCGGTCGGGCCCACGTAGCGCGCACTGCCGTCGAACTCGGCCGAGAAGCTGATCGCGCTGACGTCTGCCTGGAACTGCTGGCCGTCCAGCTGGCGCATGCCGGCCGGGTTGACGGCGATGATCGATGCATCGCCCTCGGCGCTGCCGGAACCGGCGAACGCGCGGCCGAGGCCCTTGGCGCTGTTTTCCTTCAGCTGGAAGGCCGCGCCATGCGCCTGGCCGAACGCGAGCACGCCGGCAATGCCGACAGCGAGCGCGGTGACGCGGCTGATATTGGAAACGTTGGTCATACTTGTATCTCTCCGGAAAGACTTTGTAATTGTCTGTAAAGCGCCTGCATCTGCGAAGCCACGCGGGCTTGCGGATGCGCCGGAGACCCCTCCCGGACATACGACGCCGTATGCAGTATACCCATCCCGGTTAACCTAACAATAACGACTTTTGATGAATGGCGAGCCGATCTTCGGGATGGGTTCATGCCGGTGAAACCGCTATCTTGGGCCCCTGAAGACCCCATGTTCATTTCCCTGCCTTCCCGCAAGAAACCCTCGCACCGATGGGCGGTGCCCCTGCTGTTCGCGGTGATCTGGGCGGCGTTCCTGTGGTCGATCAGCCGGCCGGAGGAAGCGCGTGCCGGGTTGTGGCTGGATTGGGGCGCGCTGTCGCGCGGCCGGCCCGCGATATCGGACTGGTGGGCCGCCTTCGAAGACGGCAGCGTCCTGCGCCTGTTCACCGCGCTGTTCCTGCACGCGGACTGGTCGCACCTGCTTGGCAACCTGGTGTTCTTGCTGATCTTCGGCCTGCCGGCCGAACGCATCCTTGGGCCGTGGCGGTTGATGCTGCTGTTCCTGCTCGGTGGGGCGGCGGCAAATCTGGCGGCGATCTACACGCTCGGCCGGCCCGACCAGGTGATCATTGGCGCCTCCGGCGCGGTGTCCGCGCTGATCGGCAGCTACCTGGCGCTGTTTCCCGGCGCCAAGCTTGGTGTCGTGCTGCCGCTGGGGTTGTTCCTGGAATTCATCCGCGTACCGGCGCCCCTGCTGATCGGGGTGTGGGCCCTGCTGCAGGTCGTGTTCGCGCACATCGGCCCGGCGTTCGGCATGGTGGCGTGGTCGGCGCATATCGCCGGTTTCCTGTTTGGCGTGGGGTACGGGCTGTATGTGCGGGCGGCCATCGCGCGGCGCCTGCGCAAACGGCACGGGTTCTGAGGCGCGGTCCTATAATCGTGGCCATGTCCAAGGCGCTCTACAAAGTCACGTTCCTCAACCACGGCAAGGTCTACGAGCTGTACGCGCGGCATGTCGCCGGCAGCCACCTGTGGGGGTTCAACGAAATCGGCGAGCTCGTGTTCGACGTGCACGACGGGCTGGTGGTCGACCCGACCGAGGAGCGGCTGCGCGAGGAATTCGGCAATACCCGAAAGCTGCACCTGCCCATGCAGAGCATCATCCGCATCGAGGAAGTGGAGAAAAAGGGGCAATCGGCGATCCGCGATGCCGCGTCCGGCGAATCGGTGGTGACGCCCTTCCCAGCGCCCGGCAAGCTCCGCTGAGGAACGCCGCATGCGCATCGTGATTCCCGAGGACTACCAGCAGGCGGTACCCGGGCTGGACTGTTTTGCGCGCCTGCAGGGCCATGACGTGCGCGTCCTGGACCAGCCGCTGCAAGATCCCGATGCCACGGTCGCCGCGCTGGCCGACGCCGAAGCGCTCGTGCTGATCCGCGAGCGCACGCGCATCGACGCCGCGTTGCTGGCGCGCCTGCCGCGGCTGCGGCTGGTCAGCCAGACCGGGCGGCTGTCGTCCAACATCGACCTGGAGGCCTGCACTCGCCACGGCGTTGCGGTGGCCGAAGGCAGCGGCTCGCCGGTGGCGCCGGCGGAACTGACCTGGGCGCTGGTGATGGCGGCGAGCCGGCGCCTGCGCGCCTATGGTGATGCGTTGCATGCAGGGCATTGGCAGGCCACGGGCGACGGCTCGCTGGGCCGCGTGTTGCGCGGACGCACGCTGGGTATCTGGAGTTACGGCAAGATCGGCCGCCTGGTGGCTGGATACGGTCGGGCATTCGGGATGCGGGTCCTCGTATGGGGCAGCGAAGCATCCCGTGCGCAGGCGCGTGCCGAGGGTTGCGAGGTGGCGGAAAGCCGCACGCAACTCTTCGTCGAAAGCGACGTGCTCTCGCTGCACCGGCGCCTGAGCGATACCAGCCGGCACGAAGTACGACGCGAGGACCTGGCGCTGATGCGCCCGGATGCACTGTTGGTCAACACCAGCCGGGCGGAGCTGATCGCACCGGGTGCGCTGCTCGCCGCACTGGATGCGGGGCGTCCGGGCATGGCGGCGCTCGACGTCTTCGAGCATGAGCCGTTGCTGGATGCTGCCGACCCGTTGCTCAGCCATCGGCGCGTGCTGGCCACGCCGCACCTGGGTTATGTCGAACGCGACAGTTATGAGCAGTACTTCAGCGTCGCCTTCGACAACGTGCTCGCGTTCGCCGCCGGCGCACCAAAGAACATCGCCAATCCGCAGGTGCTGGCGCGCTGATCCAGGTTGACTGGCGGCAACCTCAGCGCTTTCCCGATATCGAGCCGGCTTTCCCTCCTACAAGGGATCCTTCTTTTCCGGCGCCGGCACATCCGCCGGCAAAACGGGCTTCGCATCGGCCGGCTTCACCGGTGCTTCCGGCTTGGCCGCAGTGGCGGCGGCTGCCTTCGTCGCGGGCTTCACCGCGGCTTTCGGCGCGGCCTTGGCTTGCT
The DNA here is from genome assembly GCA_023386795.1 of Pseudomonadota bacterium. Lineage (GTDB taxonomy): Bacteria > Pseudomonadota > Gammaproteobacteria > Xanthomonadales > Xanthomonadaceae > Stenotrophomonas_A. Next base: position 45,007 of record JAEWJB010000187.1, on the reverse strand, counting down.
GTGCCTTCGCGACCGAGCCCGGGTTCTTCAACTCCGCCAACGCCGAGGCAATTGGCCCGTCACCCGGCAACACGTCGCCGGCGCTGTAGCCTTCGGCACCTTCGTCATCGCCATGCAGGTGGCCTGGGAGTGTCGCCTCGCTGTAATCGGCCAGGCTCGCCGGCGCGTCGGCATCCGGGTCGCGCTCGGGCTTGAGCACGACGTCGGGCACGATGCCACTGGCCTGGATCGACCGCCCGCTCGGCGTGTAGTAACGCGCCGTGGTCAGCTTGACCGAATCTCCATTGTCCAGCGGCAGCACCGTCTGCACCGATCCCTTGCCAAACGTGCGGCTGCCGATCACGCGCACGCGGTTGTTGTCGCGCAGCGCGCCGGCCAACACCTCCGACGCACTCGCCGAGCCGGCATCCACCAGCACCACCACGGGCGCACCGCCCAGCACATCGCCCGGCGTGGCCTCGAACTTTGCATCGCTGATGGCGATGCGGCCGCGGGTGCTGACGATCACGCCCTTGTCGAGCAGGTCGTCGGCCACCTGCACCGCCGCGGTCAGCAGCCCGCCCGGGTTGCTGCGCAGGTCCAGCACCAGCCCGCGCAGCTTGCCGCCGGCCTTGGCCTTCAGGGCCTCGACCTGCTTGTGGAAATCGTTGCCGGTATCGGCCTGGAACGTGGCGATGCGCACGTAGCCGTAGCCTGGCTCGAGCATGCGCGAACGCACGCTGGCCACGCGGATGGTCTCGCGGGTGACGGTGACATCGAAGGGCTTGTCGCGGCCCTCGCGCACGAGGGTCAGCGTCACCTTCGTCCCTGGCTTGCCGCGCAGCGGCTCCATTGCTTCGATGGTGGCGATCGGCTTGCCGTCGATGGCAATGATGGTGTCGCCTGCGCGGATGCCCGCGCGCGCAGCGGGGGTTTCGTCGATCGGCGAGATGACCTTGAGCGTGTTGTCCTTCTGCTGCAGCAGTTCCACGCCGATGCCGTCGTAGGCGCCGGTAGCCTGTTCGTCGAAGGCCTCGGCGTCTTCCTTGTCGAAGTAGGTGCTGTGCGGGTCCAGGTCCAGCAGCAGGCCGCGGATGGCCGACTGCATCAGCTGCTTGTCGTCCACCGGGTCGACGTAGGCCTGCTTGACCGCGTTGTATACCGCCACGTAGCGGCGGATCTCATCCAGCGGCACCTTGGAGCTGGCCGACTCTTCCGCGTCGGGGTTGTCCGCTTCGGCGGCGGGCGCATCCGCGGGCTGGGCGGCGGCCTGCTGGGACCAGGCAGTGACCGGCGCGAGCGCCAGGAGCAGGGTGGCGGACAGGACTACGCGCATGAAGCACTCCGGAACGGGGACGGACAGCCGGCAAGGACGGCTGTCCCGATTATGCGCGAAGCGTCGTGGAATTCCCGTAGCGGCTGCCAGAGCACGCGCGCGGGTTCAGCGCCTTTGCAGCCACGAACCCGGATCGACCGGCTGGCCATTGCGGCGCAACTCGAAGTACAGCGCGGGCACGCCCTGGCCGCCGGAGTTGCCCACCTTGGCCACCGCCTCGCCGCGCTTCACCGATGCACCGGCATCGCGCAGCAGGGTGTCGTTGTGCGCGTACAGGCTCATGTAGCCGTTGCCGTGGTCGATGATCAGGATCATCCCGTAGCCGGTCATCCAGTCGGAGAACACCACCGTGCCATCGGCCACCGCGGTGATGGTGCTGCCGGCGGGCGCGCCGATCAGCACGCCGTTGCTGGTGCGACCGTCCGGCAGGCGGCCGCCATAGCGGGCCAGCAGGTTGCCCGAGACCGGCCAGCCGAGTCCGCCGACCTTCGGTGCCGGCGCGTTGGCCACCACCTTCGGCGGGGTCTTCGTGCCCCGGCTGCCGCTGGCCTTGGCCTGTGCAGCGGCTTCGGCTGCGGCCCGTCGGGCGGCTTCCCTGCGCTCGGCCTCGGCCTTGGCGGCGGCCGCACGCAGGTTCTTCAGCAGGTCCTCCAGCGCCTTGGTGTCCTGGCCCAAGGCCTTCTCGCGCTCTGCGCGGTCCTGGTACTGGTCGTCCAGGTCGGCAACCATCGCCGCGCGCTTGCGGCGCTCGTCGCCCAGGTTGCGCGACTGTACCTGCTGCTGCTGCCTGGCCTGGTCCAGCGCCAGGCGGCGTTCCTCGATCTGCTTCTCCACTTCCTCCAGGCTGGCCAGGTCGCGGCTCAGGGCGTGGATCTGCTGCGCACGCTCGCGCTGCACGTAGCGGTGGTAGGCCAGCAGGCGGTTGGCGTCGGCGACGTTGTCCTGCGAGAGCATCAGCTTGAGGGGCGCGTTGTCGCCGATCCGGTAGGCAGCCTGCAGCAGTGCCGCCAGCGTGGCGCGCTGCCGCGCCAGGTTCTGCTGCAACGCGGCGCGGCGCGCTTGCAGCTCGGCCAGGGCCTGTTGCTGTTCGCGCAGGGCCGCTTCGGTCTGGCTCAGGCTGCGGGCGCTACGCGCGACCTTCTCGTCGGCCTCACGCAGCTGCCGCGAGGCTTCGCCGCGCTGCCCCTCCAGCTTGCGTCGCTCCCGGCCGATGCTGCGCAATTCCTGGCGCATCTGCTGCAACTTGCGCTCGGTTTCGCGCTGGCTCTGCGCCAGCACCGGCCAGGCGGCGCAGGCCAGGCACAGGCCCATGGCCAGCCGCCATCCCCAGCGTGGCAGGACGGGCAGGCGGCGGGGCATTGGCGGCGGCACATTGGCCAAGCAGGAAGGTCCAGTGACTTCAGACAGATGCGCGATTGTAGCCAAGCGTGGTCCTATCGCTACGACACTGGCGCGCCCAGACACAGGAGGTACGCATGAAGCTCCATCCATTGCCCGCCCTGCTCACCCTGTCCCTGGTCCTGGCCAGCGGCGCGGCGTGGGCCCAGGAAGACATCAGCAAGGTCAACGGCCGCATCACGGCCGAGGCCGGTCGCCAGTACGGCAGCCTGGAAACCGTCAACGGCGGAATCTCCATCGAGGACAACGCCACCACCGGCGACGCGGAGACCGTCAATGGCGGCATCACCGTGGGTAATGGTGCGCACACGGGCGGGCTGTCCACGGTCAACGGGCAGATCAGCCTGGGCCAGAAGGTCGTGGTCAAGGGCGGCATCGAAACCGTGAACGGCAGCGTGTTCGTGGATCGCGGCGGCCAGGTCAGCGGCGGCGTGGAGACGGTCAACGGCAGCATCGGCCTGGTCGGCGCCAGCCTCGGCAAGGGCATCGAGACGGTCAACGGCGACATCACGGTGGGCGTCGGCTCGCACGTGATCGGCGGGATCGAAGTCAAGAAGCCGAACTTCAACCTCTCGCTCAAGCCCTCGCGCAAACCGCGCGTGATCATCGGCCCGAACGCGGTGGTCGAGGGCGCGCTGGACTTCGAGCGCGAGGTAAACCTCTACGTGCACCGCAGCGCCAAGATCGGCACCGTCACCGGCGCTACCGCGCAGATCTTCGACACCGACGTCGCGCCGGCCGACCGCTGAAGCATTCGCATCCGGCCGTCGACCCCGGCGGCCGGTTTTGCGCACTAGAATCGGGCTCCTGCTTCCACCGAGGGTGCCTGATGTCCCGCAAGATCCTGTTGTGCCTGGCCGCGGCCGCCGCGCTGACGGCCTGCAAACGCGCGCCGGAGCCCGCCGCGCCCGACGAGGCGCCTGCCGCCCAGGCACCTGCCGCCGCCGCGCCGGCAACATCCGCCAGCGACCATGTCTTCGCGACCGGCATCAATGCGCCGGACTTCGGCGAACTGGTCAAGCAGCTGTCCTCCGATGCCTTCGAGGGTCGCGGCCCCGGTACCGTCGGCGAGCAGAAGACCGTCGAATACATCCGGGACCAGATGCAGCGCATCGGCCTGCAGCCTGGCAATGGCGACAGCTGGTTCCAGGACGTGCCCATGGTGGAGACCACCGCCGACGAAGGCACCGTGCCGCGGCTGGTGGCCGGCGGGCAGAGCCGTGACCTGAAGTTCGGCACCGACATCGTCGTGGGCACCCGTACCGGCCAGCCGGAAGTGAAGATCGACGGCAGCGAACTGGTGTTCGTCGGCTACGGCGTGGATGCGCCGGAGCAGAAGTGGAACGACTACGCCGGCCAGGACTGGAAGGGCAAGACGGTCGTGATGTTCGTTAACGACCCGGGCTTCCACACGAACGACGGCAAGCTGTTCGAAGGTAAGCGCATGACCTACTACGGGCGCTGGACCTACAAGTTCGAGGAAGCCGCGCGAAAGGGCGCCGCCGCGGCGCTGATCGTGCATGACGATGCCGGCGCCAGCTATGGCTGGGACGTGGTACGCAACTCCTGGGCGGGCCCGCAGTACGACCTGCCGGCCAAGGACGATCCGGAACCGCGCCTGCCGGTGCAGGGCTGGATCTCGGCGGCCACCGCTAAGCAGCTGTTCGCCGATGCCGGGCTGGACCTGGCACAGGCCTACAAGGACGCCAGCAAGCGCGGCTTCAAGCCGGTGCCGCTGAAGGCCACCTGGTCGGTGGACTTGAAGAGCAAGATCGAGGAGAAGCAGTCGCGCAACGTGGTGGGCGTGCTGCCGGGCAGCAGCCGGCCGGACGAGGCGGTGCTGTACATGGCGCACTGGGACCACCTCGGCAAGCACGAAGGCGAACAGGGCGACAACATCTACAACGGCGCGGTGGACAACGCCACCGGCGTGGCCGGCATCCTGGAGATCGCCGACGCCTTCACCCACCAGAATCCGCCGCCGGCGCGCTCGGTGGTGTTCGTCGCGGTGACGCTGGAAGAGTCGGGCCTGCTGGGTTCCAAGTACTACGTCGCCCATCCGACCTTCCCGCTGGACAAGATCGCCGGTGTCATCAACATCGACGCCATGTCGGTGGCCGGTCGCGCCAAGGACATGACCGTGGTCGGTTATGGCAGTTCTGAGCTGGAGGACATCCTCAAGCCGATCGCCGCGATGCAAGGCCGCGTGCTGCATGCCGAGGCCACGCCGCAAAACGGCTCGTACTTCCGCTCCGACCACTTCAACTTCGCCAAGGCGGGCGTGCCGGCGCTGTACACCGACGGCGGCGAAGACCTGCGCGAGGGTGGCCTGGAAGCGGGCCGCAAGGCCGCCGAGGATTACGGCAAGAACCGCTACCACGGTCCGAAGGACGAGTATGACCCGGCGACCTGGAAGCTCGATGGCACGGTGGAAGATCTCGAAGCGGTGTACGGCGTGGGCAAGGAACTGGCGGCCGGCGATAAGTGGCCGAACTGGTATGAGGGCAATGCCTTCAAGGCCGCGCGTGATCGCATGATGCAGGCGACGCAGAAGGCCGAGCCGGCCAAGCCGTGAGGTCAGGCCACGACGTCTGGAGATAGAAAAGGCCTCCCGGGTGGGAGGCCTTTTTCTTGCCGGTATGCGTGCCGCAACGGCGCCGCCGGCGCACGCCGTCAGTCGTTCTCGGCGGCCACCACCTTGCCGTCCTTCGGATCGACCTGCACCTTGGTGTCCTTGCCGGCGCTGTTCTCGGCATGGGCCTGCCACAGGCCATCGTCGAACTCGACATCGCGCACCTTCGAGTATCCGGCCGCCGACAACGCCGCACGCACGTCATCCTCGCTCATCGGCGAGGACACCTCGTCCGGATACACGCGGCCGGTCGCCGGGTCGATCTTCAGGTCCACGTGCTTGCCATCGCCGCTCTTGGCGTCGGCCTGCCACACGCCGTCCTTGAACTCGATGTCGTGAACGTCGCGGTAGCCCTGTGAGGTGAGCATGGCGTTGATCTCTGTAGAGGTCAGCGCCTGCTGCGGCGCGCCCTTGGCCGGCGGCTGCTTGGCGCTGACGCCGGCGGCGGCCAATGCCAGGCCCAGGGCCAGCGCGGTGCGGGTGATCGGCGTAACGCTCATGGCTTTCTCCCTTGATGAGGTAGGGCCATCCTCGCCAGCGCCGGATCGCCGCAAAGTGAAATGCTGCGGCGCGGCGCCGGTACGATTCAGTCTCTGCTTGGCCTTGATTCAGCTGTATTCGAAGGGACTTCCAAGCGGTCACACCGCCCAAGCGGCGTCGCTACGGGACGCTTACAGCATCCAGATCTCGACGCGCTCGTTGCGCTCGCGCGCCCTCGCATCGCCCTCGCCCACCAGCGGGCGGATAGCCCCCAGGCCACGCGCGCGCTGCACGACGATGCCGTGCTGGCCCAGGTAGCCCGCGATGATGTCAGCGCGGTCATTGCTGGCGATGGTTGGGTACAGCTTGTTGGCCGGGTCGGCATTGGCAAAGCCGACCACCGCCAGCGTGCGACCGCGATTGCGCGGCTGCTGCATGAAGACGATCAGGCGTTCGAGGTCTTGCGCCGAGCCGCCTTCGAACATGCCGCTGAGCGAGCGCAGGTTGAAGCGCACGCTCAGCGGCAGGCGCCTGGCGCCCGCCACCGCCTCCGCATACGGCGGTGGGCCCGCACCGGCGGCTTCCTCCATCGGCACCTGCGGCAGCGTCATCGCCACCAGGCCTTCGCCGGCGACCACGCGCTGGGCAGCCGGTGAAATCAGGTACATCGCCAGGCCTCGGCCCAGCGCCGACATCATCTGTCCGCCATACACGCTGTAGCGCTGCACCAGCGGGTAATCCTCGCTGCGCAGGTTGGTCAGCGTAGGCGCCACGGCGATACCGCCATCAGCGATTGCCAGCGCGCGCCCGCCCGGTGTGACCGGTGTGACCAGCTCCACCACCGCCAGCGCCTGCGGATTGTTTGCCGCCGCACGCGCGGCCTCGGCCAGCGTCGGGAAGCGGCGCGTGCAGCCCTTGATGGCCGCACCCTGCATGACGCGGCTGGCAAGGAAATCATTGAGCCCGCCGTTCGCCGGGCCGCACATCACCTGCACTTCGCCCCCGCGCCCGCCAAGCCGGGTCCAGTCGCGCACCTCACCGCTGAGCACTGCGCGCATCTGGCTCAGCGTCAGCGTCTTCACCGGATTGGACTGCGCCACCACCATCTGCGCGCCGTTGAGCGCCAGCACGAATTGCTGGTCGGGCGAGGTCAACTCCCCCAACTGCCAGCCGGCCGACTGTTCGGCCGTGGTGGGCGTACGCGCCAACATCGCCAGCTCGGCGTCGCCACGGATCAGCGCCTGCATGCCGGCGGCCGAGCCGTGCTTGTCGATCTCCACGACCAGCGGCTCGCCATCGCGTACGGCCTGTACTTCGGTGACGGTGCCGCTGACCTCGACGCGACGGATCTGGCTGTAACCCGTGGACTTCAGCCAGGACGCCACCAGCGCGGGCATCAGGCGGTCGCCCAGGGTATTGGAGCCATGCACGCGGAGCCGCTCGGCCTCCTGTGCATGCAAAGAAGACGAAACGCACAGGCACACAACCAGTGCCAGGCAGGAAAGTGCACGCAACATGGATCCCCCGGGGCTACGTCAGAGCGCCGGGAGTGTTGCGGTTGCCGATGACAGGCCGGTGACGCCGGCCACGTCGCTTCAGCGCGCGGCTATGTCCGTGCGCGGCGCGTCGCGGCGTCGGCCCAGCGCCGCGCCACCACCGGCGTCGTGGTGCACACCGCCAGATCGCTGACGGTGGTCACCGCGCGTTCGAGCAGCTGGATGTCCGCTTCGTGCTGGCGGGCGACATGCGGGTCCTCGAAGAAAATCGCGCGCTGGCAGCGGCCTTGCAGTACCAGGTCGGCGATCTGCGCATCGCCTCCCATCGGGCCGCTTTCGTAGCGATGTACCCATGGCTGGTCCGAAGGCCAACCCTGGCTCCAGGCCAGCTCGTTGAGGCGCTGGCCCGTGGTACCGGTGCCCACGCGATGGGCGAAGCGCGAAAGCAGTGCGAAGTGCTCCGAGGCGAACGCCAACATCTGCGGCTTCATTGCATCGTGGGCGATCAGCGCCAGCGTGTGATGCTCCAGGTCGTGCAAATCATCGGCGCCCGGGTCTGGCGCCAGCCCGGCGTGGATGCGCTCCAGCTCGATCCAGTCGCGCGCCGAGGCCACCGTCGACAGGAATGGCTTGCCGTGGATCACGCACTGGCGCTTGAGCGCGATGGCTTCGGGGAAGATGGAGGACGGGTCCACCGGGTCGATCAGGTAGATCGCCCCGTCCAGCGTGCGTGCCCCGCCCTCCAGGCCCACTACCTCGGCCACCAGCTTCATCAGGCCGCCCTCGCGGCCGTACGGATAGCGCTTGAGTCCCGCATACCCGGGGAGCAGGCCGGCGCGCTCGATCGCATCAAACGTGCGGCCCACCGCGTGCAGGCCCAGGTCGAGTTCCCGGACGCCTCGTTCGCTTGCGCGCAGCCAGCGAAACAACGCCGCATCGTCACCTTCGTGGTGCAGCCGGTTGGCCGCCAGTCCCAGCCGCATGCCTGTAATCCCTGAAGAAGTCCCCGGCGCAGTCTAAGCGGCCCGGGTCGCAATGGCACGATGCGATGCCCTACTTCGTCGCCGCTTCCGCGTGCCGGGCGAGCACCTGCATCTGCGGCTTCTCGCTGCCGTCCTTGCCGGGCTGCACATTGAAGGGATAGGTCGGCTGCCACCAGCTGCCAGCCGCCCAGTAGGTCCAGCCCAGCCAGACGTCGGCATTGTCTTCCATGTAGGCGAGCATGCCGTCCAACGCCTGCAGGCAGGTGTCGCTGGTACCGCCCGCGAACTCCCCGAGGAAACCGCGCTTGCCCTGCTGCCGCAGCCATGCGGTGAACCCGCGCAGCTTGTCGGCGCCCACGGTTGCGCTGACGCAATCGCCGCTGGTGCCGCTGAAATCCTTGTCCAGGTACTGATGCACTTCCACCGCCAGGTTGTTGGCCGGATCGTTGATCGACACCAATGCCGTCGCGTTCGGTGTCCCGTAACTGGTGCTGGCCCAGCTGTGCGCGCCGGTATAGGCCGTGCCGGGCACCAGAATGAGATTGCGCGCTCCGGTCGCGCGGATGGCGTCGATGGAAGACTGCGCGATGGACGTCCAGGCCGCCGCATCGATGGCATTGGGCTCGTTCATCAGGCCGAAGATCACCGCGTCGTCGTCCTTGAACACGGTGGCCAGCCGCTTCCACAGGTCGGCCAGCAACGTGCCGGGCGTGCCTTCGGTGCCCAGGCGCACGCCCTGATACTTGGCATAGTTGTGTACATCCAGGATGACGTGCAGGTTCTGTGCCTTGGCCTGCGCCACCGCCTTCTCGATCAACTGCAGCTGCGCCGCGTCCAGCTCGCCGTTGGCTTCGGGCTGCAGCCGCTCCCACAGGAACGGCAGGCGCACGATGTTCATGCCCTTGCCGGCGAAGTAGGCGTAATCGCTGGCCGCCGGATACGTGTAGTCCTTGAACAGCGTGCCGGGCCGCTTGGAAGAATTGAATTCGGCACCCGCCAGGTTGACGCCGGCATACTGCAATGCGCGCTGTTGCGCATGGCCGGGGACGGAAGAGAACAGCAGGGCCGCGCCGAGCAGCCACGGCAGGCAACGCGAGATCGAGGACATGGAGGGAAGCTCCGGGGTGGGGACGCCGGGAGCGCGGGGTCCATTCCGCGCGCAGGAATGCAGGGTAAACGCTCGTGTGTTAGGGCAGCATCCACGGCGGCTGGGTAAAACGTGGAGGTGTGCACGCCATCGCATTCCTCCCGCGATGGCGCGCGCGCCCGGGGTGATGCCGATGAGCGGGGTGAAGTACCCTTCGCCACCGACACGGCGATGCGACTGAAGGAGACGCGGGCGATGCACACGCAGGACACCCTCATCTGGCACAACCCGCGCTGCGGCACCTCGCGCAACGTGCTGGCGTTGCTTCGTCATGCCGGCCTCGAACCGCAGGTGGTGGAATACCTGCGCAATCCGCCGGACCGCGTGCAGTTGCGCGAGATGATCGCCGCCGCCGGGCTGAGCGTGCGCGAGGCGATGCGGGCAAAGGAACCTGCCTACCGCGAGCGCGGTTTGGATAACCCCGCGCTGGACGACGACGCGCTGCTGGACGCCATGCTGGCCGAGCCGGTGCTGATCAACCGGCCGTTCGTGCGCACCCCAAGGGGCACACGGCTGTGCCGCCCCTCGGAAGTCACGCTGGAGATCCTGCCGCCGTTGGCGACACCGTTCTTCAAGGAGGATGGCGAGCGGATCGGCTAGCCCGACCCGCGACGCCTCATGCCGCGGCCACCTGCCGCGGTGCCGCTTCCACGCCGAGCCATTGCACGATGCTGGCCGCCGCGTCGCGGCCCTCGGCCACCGCAGTCACCACCAGGTCCGCACCACGCACCGCGTCGCCACCAGCGAAGACCTTGGTGTTGGCGGTCTGGTACGGCAGGCGCGTACCGCCCACCACGATGCGGCCGTTGTCGCTGGACTGCACGCCCTGGCTCGACAGCCACTCCGGCAGCTCGGGCGAGAAACCGAACGCGATAATCACCACGTCGGCCTCCAGCAGCGACTCGCTGCCTTCCACCGGCACCGCATTGCGACGACCCCGGGCATCCGGCTCGCCGAGCATGGTTTCCACCACGGTCACGCCGATCACCTCGTCATCCGCACCCGCTTCGATGGACAGCGGCTGGCGGTTGAACAGGAAGCGCACGCCTTCTTCGCGTGCATTGGCCACCTCGCGCGCCGAGCCGGGCATGTTGGCTTCGTCGCGGCGATAGGCGCACGTCACCTTGGCCGCGCCCAGGCGCACTGCACTGCGCACGCAATCCATGCCGGTGTCGCCCCCGCCCAATACCACCACGCGCTTGCCATTGAGGTCAGGCAGCGCCAGCTTGTCTTCCCAACCGGCGATCGGCCGGCCCCAGGGATCGTTGCCGCCCACGATGCGGCTGTTCTGCACCAGGAACGGCAATGCGGGCAGTACGCCCTTCAGGTCCTGACCGGGCAAGCCGCCATCGGTGTAGCGGTAGGCGCCAGTGCCAAGGAAGACCGCGTCGAACTCGCCGAGCAGCTGCGCGGCGTCGATGTCGCGGCCGATCTCCACGCCCAGGCGGAATTCCACGCCCATACCTTCGAGTACCTCGCGGCGCTTGGCGATCACGGCCTTGTCCAGCTTGAAACTGGGGATGCCGAACTGCAGCAGCCCGCCGATCTGCTCGTAGCGGTCGAACACCACCGGATGCACGCCCGCGCGCGCGAGCCGGTCGGCGCAGGCCAGGCCGGCGGGGCCCGCGCCGACGATGGCCACGCGCTTGCCGCTGGGCTGCACGTCACCCAGATCCGGGCGCCAGCCGGCGGCCAGCGCGGTATCGACGATGTATTTTTCCACCGCGCCGATGGTGACCGCACCGAATTCCTCCAGCGTGCAACTGCCCTCGCACAGGCGGTCCTGCGGACACACGCGGCCGCAGACTTCCGGCAGCGGGTTGGTCGAATGGCACAGCGCGGCGGCTTCCTCGATGCGGTTCTCCTGCACCAGCTGCAACCACTGCGGGATGGCGTTGTGCACCGGGCATTTCCAGCTGCAGTACGGATTGCCGCAGTCCAGGCAACGGCCGGCCTGGTACTGCGCATCGGCCTTGTCGAACTTGCCGTACAGCTCACCCCAGTCGCCGGAGGTGCGCAGCTCCACCGGAATGCGCTGCGGCATGGTGCGGGGCAGGTCGAGGAACTGGAAGACTTGCTTGCGGCTCATGGTGGCTCTCGGGGGTATTCGGTGCGGCGGGTGATGGCGGGAAGATCCGTCCGCTTCGCCTTTCTGCCCTTCTGTAGGAGCGGCTTCGGCCGCGACCGCGGGAGGGTCGGGAAAGCCGTCGCGGCTGAAGCCGCTCCTACAAGGGCGTGAGGCGGTTGGCGGTGAATCGCTGCGTCAGGCGGCGCGGCGCAGCGATTCGGTCAACGATTCGATGCTGGCGGCCTTCGGTTTGACCAGCCAGAACTTGCCCACGTAATCGCGGAACTCGTCCAGGATCTGTTGCGCCCAGATGCTGCCGGTCAGTTCGCGGTGGCGGCTGATCAGCTTGTGCAGGTGCTGGCGGTGGTTCTCGAAACCCTCGGCCGAGATGCGGTGGATGTCGATCAGCTCGTGGTTGTAGCGGTCCACGAAGTCGCGCTCGATATCCAGCACGTAGGCCAGGCCGCCGGTGAAGCCGGCGCCGAAGTTCAGGCCCACCTTGCCCAGGACCAGCACCACGCCGTCGGTCATGTATTCACAGCAGTGGTCGCCGGCACCTTCGATCACCGCCAGCGCGCCGGAGTTGCGCACGCCGAAGCGCTCGCCGGCACGACCGGCGGCGAACAGCTCGCCACCGGTGGCGCCGTACAGGCAGGTGTTGCCGAGAATGGGCGTGTTGCGGGCTTCGAAGCGCGCGCCACGCGGCGGACGGATCACCACGCGGCCGCCTGCCATGCCCTTGCCGACATAATCGTTCGCTTCGCCTTCCAGCTCCAGGAGCAGGCCGCCAGCGTTGAACGCACCGAAGCTCTGGCCCGCCGTGCCGCGGAAGCGCAGGTTCAACGGCGCGTCCTCCATGCCATGGTTGCCATACACGCGGGCGATCGCGCCGGACAGGCGCGCACCGATCGAGCGGTCGGTGTTGTGGATCAGGAACCGGTGCTCGCCACCGGTCTTCTCGGCAATGGCCTTGGCCAGCAGGCCGTCCATCTGCGTGGCCAGCGAATCGGGCGATTCGTACAGGCGCTGTGCCGCGCAGTGGCTCCCTTCGAAGTGGGCTGGCTTGAGCAGGCGCGAGAGGTCCACGCGCACGCCTTCGCGCGGCGAGACTTCCAGCTGCTCGAGCAGGTCGGTGCGACCGACGATCTCATCCAGCGAGCGGGCACCCAGGTACGACAGCCACTGGCGCACTTCCTCGGCCAGCAGGCGGAAGAAGTTCTCCACGCGCTCGGGCAGGCCGGTGAAATAGTTCGCGCGCAGGCGCTCGTCCTGCGTGGCCACGCCGGTGGCGCAGTTGTTGAGGTGGCAGATGCGCAGGTACTTGCAGCCCAGCACGATCATCGGCGCGGTGCCGAAGCCGAAGCTGTCCGCGCCCAGCAGCGCGGCCTTCACCACGTCCAGGCCGGTCTTCAGGCCACCGTCGGTCTGCAGCAGGGTGCGTGCGCGCAGGTCGTTGCCGACCAGCGCCTGGTGCGATTCGGCCACGCCCAGTTCCCACGGCACGCCGGCATAACGGATCGAGCTGACCGGAGAAGCACCGGTGCCGCCATCGTGGCCGGAAACGGTGATGAGGTCCGCGCCCGCCTTCACCACACCGGCGGCAATCGTGCCCACGCCCGCGTGCGAGACCAGCTTCACCGACACCAGCGCGTCCGGATTGACCTGCTTGAGGTCGTAGATCAGCTGGGCGAGGTCTTCGATCGAATAGATGTCATGGTGCGGCGGTGGCGAGATCAGGCCGATACCCGGCTTGGCGTAGCGCAGCCGCGCGATCAGCTCGTTGACCTTGTGCCCGGGCAACTGCCCGCCCTCGCCCGGCTTGGCGCCCTGGGCGACCTTGATCTGCAACACCTCGGCGTTGACCAGGTACTCCGGAGTCACGCCGAAGCGGCCGGACGCAACCTGCTTGATCTTCGAGCGCTTCTCGGTGCCGTAGCGCGCCGGGTCTTCGCCGCCTTCGCCGGAATTGCTGCGTCCGCCGAGGCGGTTCATCGCAATCGCCAATGCTTCATGCGCCTCGGGCGACAGCGCGCCCAGGCTGATGGCAGCGGTATCGAAGCGGCGTAGCACGTCCTCGGCCGGGGCCACTTCGTCCAGCGGCGTCGGCGTGCCGGCGCGCTTGAGCTGCAACAGGTCGCGCAGCGCGGACGGCGGGCGCGAATGCACCGCGTCCATGTAGCGCTGCCAGTCCGCGGCATCGCCGGTGCGGGTGGCTCGCTGGAGCGTCAGCACCACGTCCGGGTTGTACATGTGGTACTCCCCGCCATGCACGTACTTCAGCAGGCCGCCGACTTCCGGCTTGAGCAGGTCGTTCCATGCCCGCGCGGTGAGCTCGCGCGCCTCGTGGTCGAGCCGCGCCAGGTCGACACCGCCGATGCGCGACGCGGTTTCGGGGAAACACAGCCTGACCACGTCCGGGTCGAGGCCGACGATCTCGAACAACTGCGCGCCGCGGTAGCTGGCGATGGTGCAGATGCCCATCTTGGAGATGATCTTCGACAGGCCCTTGTAGACGCCCTTGCGGTAGCTGCGGCCGATCTGCGACTGCTCGCCGCCCTTCTTCAGTTCCAGGATGCCGCGGCGGCCCAGGTCGAACAGGGTCTGGTAGGCCAGGTACGGGTACACCGCCGTGGCGCCGAAGCCCAGCAGGCAGGCCATGTGGTGCGGGTCGCGCGCGGTGCCGGTCTCGATGATGAGGTTGACGTCGCAGCGCAGGCCCAGCGCGGAGAGATGGTGGTGCACCGCACCGGTGGCCATCAGCGCGTGCACCATCGGGCGGTCGGCCACCGGGTAGCGGTCGCTGAGCAGCAGCATGACCACGCCCTCGCGCGCGGCCTGTTCGGTTTCGCGGCAGATACGCTCGATGCCGGCCTTCAACCCTTCCTCGACCGAGTAGGACAGGTCGATGAGCCGGTTGCGCTCCACGTACTGCGGCATCTTCAGCAACTGGCGCAGCTTGCGCTGGCTCAGCACCGGCGAGTTGAGGATGACGTGGTTCACCGTCTCCGGCCCGGCATGGAAGACGTTGGTCTCCTTGCCGAGCTGGGTGGTCAGCGACATCACGCAGCTCTCGCGCAGCGGGTCGATCGGCGGATTGGTGACCTGCGCGAAGGCTTGGCGGAAATAGTCGTACAGCGGCCGGGTGTGTTGGCTCAACACCGCCATCGGGGTGTCGTCGCCCATCGAGCCTGTGGCTTCCTGCTCGGTCTCGGCGAGCGGGCGCAGCACCTGCTCCACTTCCTCGGTGCTGAGCTGGAACAGCTTGTGGTAGCTACGCAGGGTCTGCTCGGAGAACGGTTCCTCCACCAGCGAGGGGTCGATCAGCTCGGTCTGCAGGTAGGTGACGCCCTGGTGCAGCCACTGCTTGTACGGCGCGCGGGCACGGTTGATGCGGTCGATGGCGTCCGAGTCGAGCAAGTCGCCGCGCTTGAGGTCGATGGCCATCATCTCGCCCGGGCCCAGCTTGCCCTTGCGGGTGATGCGCTCGGCCGGCAGCTCCCACACACCGGCTTCGGAGGCGACGAGGAAATGGCGGTCGGAGGTGAGCATCCAGCGGGCCGGGCGCAGGCCGTTGCGGTCGAGCATGGCGGCGGCGTAGCGGCCATCGCAGGCGACGATGCCGGCCGGGCCATCCCACGGTTCGGTGTTCAGGCCGTGGAATTCGTAGAAGGCGGCCAGGTCGGCGTCCTTGAACTCCAGCGACTGCGTGGCCGGCGGGACCAGGATACGCAGCGCTTGCAGCAGGTCCATGCCGCCGGCGATCAGCAGCTCCAGCATGTTGTCCAGGCTCTGCGAATCGGAGCCCTTCATCGAGATCACCGGGTCGAACTCGGCGATGTCGAAGCGCGGGGTCTTCCACACCTTGCTGCGCGCCTGTGCCCAGCGGCGGTTGCCCTCGATGGTGTTGATCTCGCCATTGTGGGCGAGCATGCGGAAGGGGTGCGCCAGCGGCCAGCGCGGCAGCGTATTAGTCGAGAAACGCTGGTGGAAGACGATGGCCGAGGAGGACAGGTCGCTGCGCTGCAGGTCCGGGTAGAAGGTGGACAGCTTGTCCGGCAGCACCATGCCCTTGTAGCTGACCGCGTTGGGCGTGAGCGTGGTGACGTAGAAGTCGGCCACCTCGCGCAGTGCCTGCTCGGCGCGGCGGCGTGCCAGGAACAGCGCCAGCGCGAAGGCGTCCTCGTCCTGGCCGCCCGCCGCGTCGACGAACACCTGCTCGATGCGCGGCAGGGTGTCGCGTGCCAGTTGGCCGCAGACGCTGTCGTCCGTCGGTACCACGCGCCAGCCGCGCGGCAGGGTGCCGGCGCGCTGCAGTTCGGTTTCCAGCGTCTGCCGACAGCGCGCCGCCTCGGCCTCGTCGTGCGGCAGGAACACCACGCCGGCGGCATAGCGCACCCCGATGGCGATGCCGGCATCGCGCGCCAGCGCACGCAGGAAAGGATCGGGTTTGCGGATCAGCAGGCCGCAGCCATCGCCGGTGAGGCCGTCGGCGGCGACGCCGCCGCGGTGGGTCATGCGCGAGAGCGCCGCAATGGCGGTATCGACGAGGGCGCGCGAGGGCTGGTCATCCAGCTGCGCGATCATGCCGAAGCCACACGCGTCGCGTTCATCGCGTGCGTCGTACAGACCTGGTTGTTCGAGCCCTTGGCGAGTGCGGGGGGCCATGTGTGCCTCGTTGCGATCCGGGAAAGCGGCGACGACCGTGCCCGCTCTGTTCCAGCAGCGCATTCGAGGTCACCGGATGATCGAATAGATCACACTTGTTGCGGTGCCGCAACTCACCGTTACAGATGCAACGAGGGGCCGCGAAAACCCTTGTTTTGCAAGGGTGGCGGCGACGCGCGCGAGCGTCGCCGCGAGGGGTTCGATCAGCCGCAGCGCACGCCGGTGATCACGCGCTTTTCGTCGATTTCCAGGTTGAGCCGGTCGCCGTTGAATTCCATCGTGACCATCTGCCCGGGCTCGAGCACGCGCACCTGTCCCGCCTTGGCGTCTTCCTTTGCCTGAGCGGACAGCGCGTCGGTCAAGGGTTGTCCGACCAGCGATTGCAACTGGCTGGCGTCGCAGGTACCGATTGGCGGTGCTTCGGGCGCGGTGTCCTGGGCGGGGGCCGCGGCGTCGGCGGCATCGCGCTGGGCTTGGGCGCCTGCTGATTCCTGTTCGTCGGGCTGCGGTGACTGGCAGGCGGCCAGCGACAACGCCAGCACGGACGCGGCGACGATCATCCGCAACGAAGCGAGGTGATGCATCGGGAAACCTCCGGGTCTGAATGGGCAGCCTTAAGGATAAGCACAAGCCGGCGAGGCGTGCAGGGGTCCTCACGGCGCCGCGATCCGGCGTTGACGTGGCTTCGGCGGCGCGGCCACCAACATGTTGGCCATGTCCGTACCGTCCCCCGCCCTTCGCGCCATCGCCCGGCAAGCCGGGCTCGTCCATGTCAGCGACGCCTCCCCCGGCATCCAGCGGCGCCGGGCCGGGCAAGGCTTCGCCTACCGGGACAGCGAGGGCCGCCCGGTCCGGGACAAGGAAACCCTGCAGCGCATCCGCTCGCTGGCCATCCCGCCGGCCTATACGGAGGTGTGGATCTGCCCCTTGCCCCACGGCCACCTGCAGGCGACTGGACGCGATGCCCGGCGTCGCAAGCAGTACCGCTACCACCCCGAGTGGGCGCAGGTGCGCGGCAACGGCAAGTACGAACACCTGATCGCGTTCGGGCGGGCGTTGCCCGCCCTGCGGCAGCGTCTGCGCAAGGACTTGCGCCGGCCCGGCTTCCCGCGTGAGAAGGTGCTGGCCATCATCGTCGCGCTCATGGCCGATACCCTGGTCCGCGTCGGCAACGAGGAATATGCCCGGACCAACCGTTCCTATGGGCTCACCACGCTGCGCAACCACCATATCGCCTTCGTCAGCGGGGGACGCGCGCGATTGAAGTTCCGGGGGAAAAGCGGCCTGGAGCATGACATCGCCATCGACGACCGCCGGCTGGCCAAGCTGGTGCGGGCGATTCGGCAACTCCCGGGGCAGGCGCTGTTCCAGTATCGCGACGACGACGGACAGCTACAGCCGGTGGGCTCGGGCGAAGTGAACGATTACCTGCGCGAGGCCATGGGCGGCGAGTTCACCGCCAAGGATTTCCGCACCTGGGGCGGCACGCTGGCGGCATTGCAGCAGCTGGCGCGGGTGCCGCTCCCCGAGCGGCGCAGCGAGCGCGCGTTGGCGCAGCTGCAGAACGAAGTACTCAAGGAGGTCGCGCGGACGCTGGGCAACACGCCGGCGGTATGCCGCAAGGCATACATCGACCCGAGTGTATTCGACGCCTGGCGCGAGGACCGGCTGCGGGTGCCGGAGAGCGTGCGTGGGCCGCGGCAATGGGAGCAGTTTGCGCTGCGGTTCCTGCGCCGGGCGCATGGGGGTAACGGAAAGCGCTGACGCCCCGGGGGCCGGGGGTCCCGCAGGGGCGGCTTGCGCCTCGACCGGTGGATCCACGGTCGTGGCGCAAGCCGCTCCTCTAAACGACCAACAGCCGCCTCAGCCGCAATAGATCGCGGTGATGTTGTTGGTCGGCCCATGCTCGATGGTCAGCTGGTCACCGCCGCTTTGCCCCGCGCCTTGGGCCGGATCGGCCTGGCCGCTGCTGGTAGCCCCACTCTGGACGCGCTCACCGCGCACCACGCGTACCTTCAGGCTGTCGCTGTCCACGCGCGCGCGCTCCACCGTCTGGCCCGATGCCGCCAGGCCCACTGCGCCGCGCACCATGTCGGTGTGGCACTGGCCGGAGATCACCCCGTCGATGGGCTGTACCGCCATCACCTGGTTCGGCGCACAGGCCGAGAGCGCCAGCACGGCGACGGGCAGCAGGCCAAGGAAGAGACGGTTCATTCGGGCGGCTCCTTGAAGGTCGATGGACGAAGCGTGATCGCTGCGGCGTATGCGCGACATGAAGGCAAGCGCCCGGATCATCACTTTCCGTGAGCCTGGAGCTGTGCATCGTCGGATGCCCACGTCCCACGGAGCTCTTCCATGCCGACCTGCGACGTCTGCGGCAACGACTACGACAAGGCCTTTACCCTCGAGCAGGGCGGCCGCCGCGGCACCTTCGACTCTTTCGAATGCGCCATCCACGCCTTCGCACCCAGCTGCGCCCACTGCCAGTGCCGGATCATCGGGCACGGGGTCGAGGGCGGTGGAAAGATCTATTGCTGCGCCCATTGCGCACGCCACGCCGGCGTGGACGGCGTGGCAGATCGCGCCTGATACATCGCGACGAGGAATCCCATGGCCACACGCAAGAAGACCACCCCAGCGAAGAAGACGACCGCAGCGAGCAAGCGGAGCTCCCTCCAGCAAAAGCGTTCGCCCGGCAACGCGGCGAAAGCAGCGCGTCCGGGTGCCGCGTCCACCACCGCACAGCGCCAGCGCGCACTGCAGGCCGAGGTGGATCGCCAAGAGAAGAACAAGCCCGTAAAGAAGGCAGCCAAGAAGCCCGTACAGGCTGGCGCGCGTCGCCAACCCGAGAATCCGCTGCCCGCGCAACATCTCGCCAAGCCCGGTAACGAGCATGCGCTGGCCGAGGCACCGCGCTATAAGGCTCCTGACTACATCGGCAGCGAAAAGCTCAAGGGCATGAGTGCCATCATCACCGGCGGCGACTCCGGCATCGGGCGTGCGGTGGCCGTGCTGTTTGCGCGCGAAGGCGCGGATGTGGCTGTCCTGTACCTGGATGAGCATGAAGACGCGCAGGAGACCTGCAAAGCAGTGGAGGCCGAGGGTCGCCGCTGCCTGCTGATCAGTGGCGACGTGCGGGACAGCAGCTTCTGCGATGCAGCGGTGGCGGAAGTGGTGGAGGCGTTCGGCGGGTTGGACATCCTCGTCAACAACGCGGCGTTCCAGTTGCACACCGAGGCGATTGAGGACCTCACTGACGAACACCTCAACGAGACGTTGATGACAAACATCGGCGGCTACTTCCACATGGCGCGTGCGGCCGTGCCACACCTTGGACGGGGCGCGTGCATCATCAACACTGGTTCTGAGACAGGCTTGTTCGGTAGCAAGGCGCTGTTGGATTACTCCGCCACCAAGGGAGCGATCCATGCGTTCACCATGGCCCTGGCGAGCCAGCTGCAGCCCAGGGGCATCCGCGTCAAT
Source organism: Pseudomonadota bacterium (assembly GCA_023386795.1). Taxonomy (GTDB): domain Bacteria; phylum Pseudomonadota; class Gammaproteobacteria; order Xanthomonadales; family Xanthomonadaceae; genus Stenotrophomonas_A. The sequence continues at coordinate 25,340 of JAEWJB010000187.1, read as the reverse complement.
GCGGTGGCGCCGGGGCCGGTCTGGACGCCGCTCAATCCGGCGGACAAGCAGGCCAAGGACGTAGCGGAATTTGGAAAGGACAGCGCAATGGGGCGCCCGGCGCAGCCCGAAGAGCTGTCGCCCGCCTATGTGTTCCTGGCTTCGCCTGTGACCGCGAGCTACATCACGGGGGCGATTCTGCCCGTGATGGGCGGGCCACACGGGTGAGCGAAGGAGCGGCCGTGCAGATCAAGGTCTGTACGGCTCGCTCCACGGGGAGAAGTCGAACTCGCCCGGCAGGTTCCGCAGCGTGTGGGCGCTGTAGCGATCGATGGCATCGACGGGATCATGAAGGACGCGCAGGTTGGCGAAGTCTCCCTCGTGGACGTGATACACCACCTGGTCGCGCCGGGTGGAGATGACGAAGAACTGGTCCCCCGTAGGTGCAAACACATTGGCCGGACGGGTGTCGAGGAAGCAATTGAAGTTGTAGTGATCGCAATCCGAGTTGTCCTTAGCAGGAATGAAGCTATCTGGGAACATCTCTACGAGCGTGGGCAACACTTTCTTCTTCCATCCCTTACCCATGGAGTCGAGATAGGTGTCGGCCGGAGGCCAACCGTACGAGGGATGAGTCACAAGCCTCCGGTTCACAAACAAACCGCCATAAGGCTCGCCCGGAATGCGCCATCCCTCCGTGCGCCACAGCCAAGACTTAGCCAGACCATCAGGAAGAGCCAGAAGATTTCCGAAGCAGTCATTGCCTCGCTCGTAGGTTTCTCCGCGAAAGCTGGGTCGAACTTCGATCATGCGACCGCCACATTCGAACACTAGCGTCTCAAGCCCGGCAGGCCGTTCATCTAGAAAATGCTGAGCTACATATGCCATTCCAAGCATAAAACGAGCCGATGAATCGAGAAGCGCCGCATAGGAATATGGCTGCAATGTTGATAACGGCTCACTTGCCCAGGCAAGGCCGCGGTCAAGAGCGCCAAGGAAGTCATAGCCACAGTTAGCTAAAATTTCCACAAGATCTGAGGGGATGGAAGGTCCTTGCTGATAGACACCTGCACTGAAGAAGTCTAGGAACTCAGCGGTAGATACTTCCTCGCCACTATTTGTCATCTGCCTTTCTCCCTATAAAGCGCAGCCCTGTCGTTGACGATTTTTCGAAATTCTGTCTGTTGCATCTCGAGCCGCTGTTTATACTGTGGATGGACTAGGCGTCCATTCCACATGACCCAACCACCAGCCGGACCTTCGACTTTGCAACCCTTTGAACAGTTGGCCGACTTCACTATCGGTTGGTAGTTCCGAGGATCCTCGAGCAGTGAATCTCGAATGCTCTTGGGAAGGTCGCCGAATCCCCTTATCTGCAGAATTTCGTTACGCACGGGATTGGCGTTGATGAACGCTTCGGCTTCCTGCCAGCGCCGAGCTGGCACCACTCGCCGCCTACGTCATTGCAAGTCGCTCTGAGAAAGAGCCTGAATTAAGATCGGTAGGGCTCGCTCCACGGCGAGAAGTCGAACTCGCCCGGCAGGTTCCGCAGCGTGTGGGCGCTGTAGCGGTCGATGGCATCGACGGGATCATGAAGGACGCGCAGGTTGGCGATGTCGCCTTTGTGGACGTGGTATACGACCTGGTCGCGCCGGGTGGATATGACGAAGAATTGATCGCCGGTGGGAGCGAACACATTGGCAGGGCGAGTGTCCAGGAAGCAGCGGAACATGTAGAGATTGCTTCGCGACTTCTCCTTGGCTGGCTTCAGGCAGTCAGGAAACATCTCTACAATGCTGGGCAGAAATTTCTTCTTCCAGCCATGACCGAGACTGTCCAGATAGTCATCGGTGTGAGCCCATCCGTAAGAAGGATGAGTCACAAGCCTCCGGTTCACGAACAAACCGCCGTAAGGCTCGCCCGGAATGCGCCATCCCTCGGTGCGCCATAGCCATGACTTGGCAAGACCATCAGGAAGAGCCAGAAGATTTCCGAAGCAGTCATTGCCTCGCTCGTAGGTTTCTCCGCGAAAGCTGGGTCGAACTTCGATCATTCGTCCGCGGCATTCGCAGGCGATGGTATGCAGACCTGCTGGAGGATCATCTGGGAAATGCTGGGTTAGGCGTGCCAATCCAAGGGCTAGCGGGCTTGCGCACTCAAGCAACGCCGCATAGGACTGTGGTTGAAGCGCCATGAATGGCTCACTTAGCCACACGATGCCACGCCTCAAAGTCCCAATAATGTCGGTGTTTCGCGATGGGAGGAGGTCCAGTATGTCTGGTGGAACTGATGCAGGGTCTGTATAGACACCGGCGTCGAAGAACGCTCTGAATTCCTCGAAGGAAACCTCTCGGCCATTGCCACTCATTTCCCCGTGCTCCTGTACACAGAAATTCTCTCATTGACCACCGCTCGGAAGGCTTCCTGGCGTTCCTCCAATTGCCTCTTGTAGACAGGATGAACTGGTTGCCCGTTCCACATGACCCACCCACCAGCCGGACCTTCGACTTTGCAGCCCTTTGAGCAGTTGGCTGACTTCACCATCGGTTGGTAGTTACGCGGGTCCTCCAACAGAGCGTTCTGGATACTTTTGGGAAAGTCGTCGAAACCGTCAATCTTCGATAAGGCGTCCCGCGGCAAAACGTGATCTGCATTGAATATAGCCTTGTCCGGAAACACCTCGATCTTGTTGGTCAGCGGATCGATCCACGTCAGATCCCCTCGGGCGTTGACCCACTTGGCCTCCAGCTTCTTACCGCCAACCCAGATCAGTCCCTTTCCAGCATCGGCCACCGGGATGATGGGCCGCAGTATCTTCCCAATGCCCCAAGGTATTGCGGCTATCGCCGCATCGGCCGTAGCACCCTTGATATCGCCATTGATGATCTTGGCGATGATGCCCAGCCCCATGCCGACATCGCCGCTGAACATCTCCATGACGGCCTTGCCGTCTTCGCCACGTTCCTGGTTCGCCAGAGCCAGCAGCTGAGGGTTATAGGCTTGCTGGAAGTCCTGCTTGGTCCAGCCGGCAGCGCCCAGCGCGTCGGCAATCGCCGCCAGTGATTGCTTATCGTTGGACAGCAGCTCGCCGAAGTAGCGGAAATCGTTGTACTGCTCGCGAGTGGCGGTGAAGCCTTCGCCCCAGGCGAACTTCACGGGGTTGGCGTTGATGAACGCTTCGGCTTCCTTGTCGGAGGTACCGATGCGTTGGGTCATCACGCCATCAACGCGCTGTGAGGCCTCCACCGTGAGTCGCTTACGGGCGGCACCGATCTGCTCGGGTGAACAGGTGCCCGGTTGGCAGCCATAGATCTGTGCCGCGAATTCCTCTGCCTTGCTCTGCAGGAATGCGATTTCATCCGGATGCAACTGCCGGTTGTAGACATCTCCAGCCAGCGCCGTACTGGCACCACTCGCGCCGCCCACGGAGCCCACCGCCAGGCTGGCGGCCTGCATCAGCGCATTGAAGGCAGTCGGGTTATCGCTTTCCTTGACACCGGCGTCTTCGATCGCATTTCGAAGTACTGGCACCAGTGACTGGTTCAGGCCAGCACCGGCCGCACCGCCCAACACAGCACCGCCGCCCAGCGCCGCCACCGCCGCACCTACCGCGGCGTGCAGTGCGACCTTCTCCTTGCTGCCCTCGGCCCAGCCGTTCTCCTCGGCCAGCGTGCCCGCCGCCTGGAAGCCCAGCTCGCCGGCCACCTGCTGGATCTGCTGCTGCTCTGATACCTCGCGCGCGTCGAAGATCTCCTTGAGCCCATCCTTTTGCAGTCCGGTCACGCCGCGGGCGATGTCCAACCCGCTGCCGTCGTCCACGACCAGCGTGCCGTCCGCGATGCCTGCGTGGGTAATGCTGGTAGCCGTATCGCTCTTCTGCTGGAAACTTCCACTGCCACTTCCGCCGCTGGAGCCACCGCCCCCGCTTACGCTGGCCTGCGTGGCCTTGAACTTCGCCTCGTTGACGATGTCCTTCCATTCCAGGCTGCCGGTGTGGAAGTAGTTGTTGCTCGGGTCAGCCGTACTGGCGATTGCAGCACCGTCCAGCGTGGTCTTGCCGGCCACGTTGATGTGATAGCCGCCTTCTCCGGCCTGGACGCCGGTCTGCTCAATCACGCTCTTGTAGGTGCTGTCGACCTTGCTGGCCGCCACGTATCCACTGACCGAGCCGCCGCCGATGCCGATGGCCGCGTCGATGCTGGCCGCCACGTCCTTGCGGTGGTACTCGTTGGTGTCCTGCTGGCTCTGCAGGAACAGGTCCCCACCGACCTGGCCGATCACCCGGTTGCCGATGATCTGCGCGCCCTTGCCGATGGTGTCGCCACCGCTGATGAAGGTGGTGGTGCCACGCAGGCCACCGATGATTGCCTCGTCGTGGCTGGTGCCGTTGCCGCGACCCTTGCCTTTGGCCATCGCGGCGCTGACATAGATGCCGAAGCCAGCTTCCGAGCCGAGCGTGATACCGACCTCGCCGCTCTGGGATTTGTTCTTCTCGCGGAATTCCCGCCCGTCCTCGCCGCTGAGCAGGATCAGCTTGTCGGCCGCAGCGAGGGTGGTATTGACGCCCTCGACCTTGCCGCCGTCCACGACCAGGTCCCCCGCGCGCGCTTCCACGGAGACATCGCCGTTGGCGCTGTAGATGTTGCTGCCTTGGGAAGTGGTGGTGTTCCCCTCGCTCTGGCTGCTGCTGGAGCTGCCGCCAATGCCGATGCGCAGGCTCATGCCGTTGCTGTTGGCCTTGCTGTCGCCGTTGACCACGTCCTTGGCGTTGCCGGCTTGGTTGGTGATGGCGCCGCCATTGACGTTCGATGCCGCTCCAGCGGCCTTCATGGCATACAAGGCCTTGAGTCGGTTGTCGTCCGCCCGACCGGCGGCCCGCGCGCCCTGGTAGGCCGCGGCGGCCTGGTCAGCGGCACCCCCCTTGAGGCTGATGTGCAGGCCGCCGCTGGATGTCTTCTGGGTCTCGCGGAAGGCCATGCTGTCTTCCACGTCCTCGATCGCCACGGTCGCGCCGCTGATCGCCACGCCGTCGCCGCCGAGCACGTCCGAGCCGGTCTGCTGGTAATGCCCACCCGCGTAGATCGTGGTCTTGCCGGCCACGCTACCCACGACCGAGCTGGTGTGAGTGGTGTCGAGCATTTGACCGGTGGTGGCCAGCTTCTGCGAGCCGATGCTGAAGCCCACGCCGCCATCGCTGAACACGCCGCTCTTCTTCACCTTGCGGCTTTGCGTTGTCTCCAGCGTGTTCCTGGCCGCGACCACCGAGACGTCGTTCCTGCCATGCAGCACTGTTCCCTCGTCGGAGACCACCGTGCTGCCCTGCACGGTGACGTTATTGCCCTGCGCTACCACCGTGTTGCCACCCCAGCTGCTGCCTTGCGCGGTGGTCTGGGTGACGTGGTCGTAGGTTCCGGTTGTCTTGCTGCCGAAGGCACGCTTTTTCTTGGTCTGGGTGGCGCTCTCGTACTCATCGGTGGCGGTGCCGTGGGTGATGAGGACATCGCCCTTCGCTTCCGCATGCAGCGTGCCGTTCTCGCTGTTCACCGTGGAGGCGGTGGAGGCGATGTCCTTGCCGGCCCGCAGCACCACGTCGCCGCCGCCCTGCACCAGCGAACCAACCTCCGCGCTATGCACCTCGCGGCTAAAGTCCTTGCCGGTGCGGGCCTGCTCGCTGTTGCCCACGCGCACGGTGCCGAGCTTGATGTCGCGCCCCGCGAGGATCGCGGTCTGCCCGCCGTCGCCTTCGTTGCGCAGTTGGCCGGCCTGGGAGTTGTAGTCTCGGCCGGCCTTGATCAGCGCGGTAGCGTTGGGGCCGCTCACGGTCATCGTGGCCAGGCGGTCAAGCGTGTTGTGGCTGTAGCCGTTGTCGCCGTTGCCCGCGCCCTCGCTGCGCGTGGTGCCGACTTGGTTGATGTCGTTGCCGGCGGCGGCGACCAGGCCATGCTGGGCACGGATGGCGCCGCCGATGTTGTTGATGTCGCGCGCAGCATCGAGGCCGACGAAGTCGCCGGTGATCCCACCCCCGAGGTTGTTGAGATCGCGGGCCTTGAGGTCGACCAGCTGGCGGCCGTGGATTGTGCCGTTGTTGAGCAGGTCGCCGACCAGGTCGGTCTTGACCACGTCAGCGGCCAGCACCGCGCCGCTGGGCTTGAGGTCGCTCGGACGCAGGCGCACGTACACGCGCGGCACCAGCGCGATGGTGGTGCTGCCGTCGGCCAAGGTGATGCTCTGTTCGACCAGCCAGACGATGTCGCTGGTCAGCGCGGCCATCTGCGCATCGGTCAGCGCCAGGCCCGGTCGCAGGTTGAACTGGCGCGCGAACGTGGCGCCGTTCTCGAGCAGGGCACGGAATTGTTCCTCGTCGCTGGCATGACCTTCGAGGAAGCGGCGGCCGGTGAGCTGAGTGATTTGCTCGCGGACCAGGCCTTGCTCGTAATAGCCATCGCCCAAGCGCTTGTGCAGGTCGGCCGGGTTGTAGCCCAGCGCCAGCAACTGGTGCTCGCTGGAGAGCCAGTCGCGCGGGCCGCTGAAGCGCGGATCGGTCTGAATCAGCCAAGCGCCGCCCTCGCTGGCGCGAAGGAACAGGCTGGCGCTGGGCAGGCGGCCGTCGATGCTGCCGGCGGCGACCTGGTCGGCCGAGCCATCCGCAGCGGCGACGAAACGGGGTGCGCTGAACGCATCGGTCGCGATGCCGCTCGTGCCTTCTTTAACGGGTAGCGAGGCGCCGCCGCGGCCGGGGCCCCGCAGATTGCTGGCACCCAGATCGTCGCGCAGGTTGGGAGCCTGGCGTCCATCGTCGAGGTTGCGTAGCGCGTTACCGTCGATATCCAGACGCTGGCCACCGCCCATCAGCGCGCCGACCGAGCCGATCACCTCGGAGACAGGATTGGATTCCCCCGGCGCGGTGCTGCCGTCGTAGCGGTGGTGGGTGACGTCGAAAGTCCAGGTGCGATACAGCGTGGTGGCCTGGTTGTCGATGAGCGGCGGCGCGTCGCCGAGGCCGTCGATCTTTTGCACGCCGCCAGCGAGCACACGGCCGTGCAGGTTGGTCAGCGTGCCGACCGCCAGATGCATGTCGCCACCACTCTGCAGCACGGCATCCGGTCCGGCACGGGTGACCACGTCCTCGATGACCTCCCGCCGGGCGGTGCGGTACTGCTCGTTGCCGGAGAGCTTGTTGTTGCCGGCGCCCTTGGGATTGAGCAGGTCCCGGCCCGGGTCGTAGCGGTATTGCGCGGTGAGTTGCACGCAGCCGCTGCCGCAGGTGCCGTAGGCGTTGGACCAGACAGGCGTCTGATCCAAGTACTCGAACGTCGGCACTGCGTCGCCGGGCCTGGTGTTGAACGTCGTGAGGTGCGCGAACGGATCACGCTGGCCGGGGTCGACCTGGTCGGGGTTGTCCTGGCCGTCCCGGCGGTCCTGGTAGTAGAGGGTGACGGTGCCATCGGCCGGGGGCAGGCGGTCGCGCGCGCCCAGCGCCGCATGCAGGCCGCCGCGCTCGAAGAAGAACGCGCTGGTGCGCGGCGTCAGCCGGACCACGGCGCGGCCAATGCGCTGTCCATCGGGGGTGTAATACGGCGCGTCCTCGAGAATGTCGGCCGGGTCCAGGTAATAGACCTCCCACGCCTGGTAGTTGCTGGTGGTGCGGATATCGTGGGTGCCGTTCTCGCCGTTGTGGCGCCAGGTCGGCTGGTCGAGCCGCACTTGGGCTTCTTGGCGGGCCTGCGACTCGATGCGCACGTCGGGGCGCTCGTTGTGCAGCTCGCGGGCCCGCAGGTCGAGGTCGCCGGCGATGTCGATGGTCGCGCCGATGTTCTCGATCCGGGCGGCGGTGCCGTTGGCGGTGCGCGTGTCGTCGAGCGTGCCGCCGATGCCGGCGCTGCCACCGCTGTGGATCAGCGCCTGTCCACTGTTGTGCAGCGCCTGCACGCCGAGGTCGAGACGCTGCCGCGCGGCGAGGGTGCCGGACTGCGAACGGCCGTCGGGGGTCTCGTCGTGGTTGCGCAACGTGGTCGCGCTGATCGCCACGCGATCGCCATACACGCGGCCGCTGCCGAGGTTGTCGACTTCTGGCGCAACCAGATGCGTGGTGACGCCATCGAGCAGGCCGCGGTTGCGGATCCACTCGCCGGCCTCGAGGCGGGTCAGGCCCTGGCTGATGATCTCGCCGCTTGCGGTGTTGTCGATGCGCCGGGCCTGTACCGCGACCGCCCCGCCGTTGAGCAGCCCGCGCTGGGTGAGCTGGCCGTCGGCGACCACGGTCAGCGGGCCATTGGCCGCTATCGTGCCGCTGTGGTCGAAGTCGCCGCGCACGTGGAGGCGGGCATCGCCGCGCGATTCGAGCCGGCCGGCGCCGTCGAGCACGCGCATGTCCAGTTGCTGCGACCGGCCCGCGTGCAGCAGGCCATCGGCGTTGTGCAGGGTGTCGGCGTCCAGGGCCAACCGGTCACCGGCCGAGACCACGCCGCCGGTGTTGTCCATCGCCCCGGTCAGGGTAAGGCGGGCATCGACCTCCGAGATTCCCTTCGCCTCGCTGCGTTCCTGCGTGTCGGCCCGTGCGGCACGGGTGGCGACGATCAGGCCGTTGCCGTTGTGCAACGCGTCGCCGCGCACCTGCAGGGAACCTGCCTGCAGGCCGCGTGGTGTTTCGCTCTGACGGGTATCGCGGTTGTCGATCCGTTGTGCGTCGATGTCGAGCAAGCCGCCGCTGGCGACCAGCCCGCCGCGGTTGTCCAGCAACTGCGTCAGCTGCAGGACGGTGCGATCACCGGCCTGCACGGCGCCCCCGCCGTTGCGCAGCGTGGTGGCCGTCAGCAACGCCGCGCCGGTAGCGGTGACCAGGCCGCCTTCGCGGTTGTCCACCTGTGTGGCCTGCATCGCAGCCTGCGCCGCGGAGATCGTGCCGCCGCGGTTGTCCACCGCACCGGCTTTCACTGCCATCGAACCGGCTGCGCGCAAGCCGCCGCTGTCGCCGGAGCCGCGGTTGTCCAAGGCGCGCCCGCGGGTGTCCAGCGACAGCGCGTCGGCCGATTGCACGCGGCCGCCCTGGTTGTCGAAGGCATCGCTTTCGATCTCAAGCCCGCCCTGGGTGCTGCCGAGCAGACCGGCGCGGTTGTCGACGGCGCCGGCATGCAGGGCCAGCGTGCTGCCAGCCAGGCGACCGCGCTGGTTGTCCATGCCCCCGTCGGCTTCTATCGTCAGCCCCCACCGGCCTTCGACCGTGCCTGCCCGGTTGTCGAGCTGGCCCGTGTGCAGCCACAGCGTGCCGTTGCCGGCCAGAGTGCCGCCATCGTTGCCCAGCCGCTGGCGCACGCGCAGGCGGGCCTGGCCCTCGCCCAGGCTGCTCAGCTGGCCGTCGGCGTGATCGAGCGTGTCCGCGTCCAGGTCGATCTGCTGGGCGAAGGTCCGCGCCCCGCGCAGCGACAGCGCGCCGCCCTGCAGCCGCAGGATGCCGAGGGTACCGAGCCTGCCGCCGTCGCCGACAAGCGAGGCGGCACTGATCGCCAGCGTGCCGTTGCCGGCGTGCATGAGGTCGCCGTCGTGGTTCGTCAGCCGTGCGGCCGAGATCGACAGGCTCGCTGCATTGCTGGCGAGCCAGCCGTGGTCGTTGTCCAGCAAGCCGTCGACCCGCAGGCGGGTCTGGCCCTGGCCGGCATGGCTGAAGCGGCCGCCGCGATTGAGGAACTCGCCCGCGCGCAGGTCCAGCGCGGCGGAGAACATCAGCTCGCCATTGCGGTTGTCGATGCGGTCCAGATCCAGTTGCGTGTTGCCTTCCACCTGCAGCGAGCCGCCCGCATTGCGCAACTCGCCGCCGGCCAGCTGCAGCGATTCCAGCGACAGATGGCCGCCGCTGTTGTCCAGGCTGTCGCCGGCCAGCGACAGGCTCAGGCGCGCGGCCTCGATCGTGCCGCCATCGTTGTCGAGCAGCGCGGTGACGTGCAGCCTGCCGTGAGCTAGCGGTGCGAGTGGTGCGATCGGTGCGGCAGGCGACGCGGCGGTGTCCCTGCTCCGTGGCACGCTGGGTGTGGATGCCTCGGCCACCGACGTCTCGGTGCGGGCTGGCGCAGGCGCGGCGGCGCCGATCCGGCCACCCTCGCGGTTGGACAGCTGGCCGGCCCCGAGCGCGAGTGCGCGCTGGCTGGTCTGGGCGATACGACCGCCGCGGTTGAGCAGGTGGCCGGCATCGAGGTCGAGTCGCGGCGCGTCGATGCGGCCGTCGCGGTTATCCAGCGCCCCCGGCGTGCGCAGCGCAACCTCCTTGACCGCGGAGATCGTGCCCGCGTTGCGCAGCGCGCCGGCGGACATCCGCACCATGTCGCTGGCCTGGACGTTGCCAGTGTTCTCGATGCGGCCATCCAGGGTCACCACCACTTCGCCGGCCTGCGCGCCGATGACGCCGGCATTGCGCATGCCCACACCGTGCTCGTTGCCGACCAGGCGAATCTTGTTCGCGTACATGCCCCCTAGCGCGCCGACATCAAGGGCGAATTCCGGCGCAAGACCTTCGCCGGCCAGGGTGTGAGCGCCGCCGCCATCGGCCGTCACCACGCCGCTGCCCAGCGACACCATGGCGTGTTCGGCATGCAGCGCCGCGTTGAGCGCCACCGCGCGGGCGATCAGTTGCGCGTAACCACTGCCGAGCGCGTTCAGGCCCTGCCCGGCGATATCGACCGTGCCGCGGGTGACGCGATAGGCCGAGAGGCTTCCGTCTTCACCGAACTGCGGGCGGCCGGTGGTCAGCACCACGCCGTTGGCGTTGATGAAGCCCACGCCATCGGCCTGGATACCGGCGGGGTTGGCGATCACGACCTGGGCGCGGTCGCCGGCGACCTCGATCAGGCCAGCGAGGTGGCTGGGTTCGCTGCCGTTGACTTCGTTGAGGATCACCCGCGCGGTACCGCGCGCCAGCCACGGGTTGCCTGGCAGCCAACCTCCTACCTCGCTCTGCACGCGGCTGCGTGAATTGTTGAGGATGGCGCCGCGCGGATCGACGTCGAAGCGGGAATACGCGTTGCGCGACACGCCCGCGGCGCTGGGCGTGGTGATGTGGATGACCGGCGCGCCGCTCGGGGCCACCAGCACGGTGGGGCGATGTTCGCGCGGGGCGCTGCGGTCGTGAGAAATGCCAGGCGGTGCGGCGATGGCCGGCAGGGCGCACATCGCCAGCGCGAGCGCAGCGGCCAGCGGGGTGGAGGCGGCAGCCCGAGTGGTGCAGGCGGCACCGCGACCGGCACCCCGCATGACCCGGGCGATTTCGGCCACGGCCTGCAGCACGCCGAGCGCGCGGTTGAAGACGAGTCGGTACATATGCCGGTTCATCGCGAAATCCTTCTCGTGGTACTGAAACTCAGAACGTGGCGCTGACGCTGATGCCGGTGATCACCGCCGGCGTCGGGAACAGGACCGGCTTGCTTGCCGGCGCGGCGACGAAGCCGTCCCAGGCCAGCGCGCGCCAGCGCCCGCGCAGGCCAATCGCCACGCCCGCCAGGTGGTCGCCGGGTTGCCAGCGCGCGGCGGCGCCACCGGCGACGTGGCCGTAATCCAGGCCGAGGTAGAACGCCTGCCCGCCGCCTAGCGAGAGCTCGGCTTCGTTGCGCAGCAGCCAGCCGCGATCGCCGGTCAGCGAGACCTCGCCGTCGAACCCACGCACGCTGTAGCGTCCGCCGATGGCGAAGCGGTCCTGCGGCACCAGCGGCGTCCGGTTCCATTGCGCCCGCCAGCTGCCGAGGTAACGCAGCGATTGCCGCCCGAGCCGGAACGGCACGACCACGCGTGCGTCGGCCTCGACCAGGCGCAAGCGCGAAGTGCCTTCGTCGAAGGCTTCCTCGGGGGCATGCAGGGCGCCGAAGGCGCCGGTGCCGCGGCGGTAGTCGATGCCCGCCTCGAAGGTGGCCCGGCCCAGGAACAGGCGCCAGTCCAACCCGAGTGCCCAGCCGGCGGTGGCGCGGCGCTGCACGCGCACCTCGGTGTCGTCGATGTAGTTGCGGCTGGCGCGGCGCCAGCCGTAGCCATGCAGGTTCAGCCGACTGCGTGCATTGCGGTGGAGCAGCACGCTGGCGCGCAGCTCGGCGTTGTCGCTGCGGCCGCGGTAGACGTAATCCTCGAATGCCCCGGGCACGGTCTGCCGGTAGTCGTAGCCGCCTGCGGTGGCGCCGAACAACCAGCGGCGCAGCGGCACGTCGTAATGTGCGGTCCAGTTGTCGCTGCCGCGATCGCTGCCGTTGAACACGTCATGGCCGAGGTTGACGTAGAACAGGTCGTGCCAGCCCAGCGGGTTATCGCGCGCGATCGTGGCGTTGGCCTGCAGCTTGCCGGTGGCCTGGCTGCCGGCGTCGTCGATCCACAGGCTGCCGCGCCAGGGCCGCCGCTGGGACCACGCCACGAGCAGGTCGCTGTCGCCCGGGCCGGCCGACGCGTCTTGCGCCGGTTCGATGCGGATGTCGGCCGTGGCGCTGGGCACGCGCTGCAGGTTCTCCAGGCCCTGCTCGATGTCGCGCAGGTTGAGCAGCGCACCGGGCGAGACCGGCACGGCATTGCCCAGGCTGGCGCGGCGCGACGGCGGCCCGGCGAAGCGGAGGGCGCGCACGTGGCCAGGGACCACGGTCAACACCAAGGTGCCGGTGGACAAGTCCTGCGGACCGGCCAGCACGCGGGTGGTGACGTAGCCGCGCGCGACGAGCGCGTCCTGCACGCGCGCGAGCACGACATTGATGCCCTCGCTGCCCAGGCAGCGGCCCAACGCGCGATCGCCCCGGCGGTTCGCCGCTTTCAGCGCCCACTGGAAGCGCGCGCTGTCCTCGCCGGCCAGGACGATGCGTGCGATGTGGAAACAGGGGGCTTCGGGCATGACCGGCAGGCGGGCCGCTTTGCGCGGGCCATTGCCATCGCGTCGGACATTGGCGGGCGCTTCCAGCTGCTCGCGAAGCTGGCGCTCGCGTTCTTCCTGTTGGCGCTGCAGTTGTGCGGCCGACTCGGCCGGCTGGGCGAGCGAGGAAAACGAACCCGCTGCGACGACGACAGCGAGGACGGTGGAAATCATGCCGGTAGGGCATCGCATCCGCCGTGCTGGCCGGGGATGGCGTGTCGCTGGGTCCATGCCGAGACTGCTCCTGGGAACGCGACCGGGGGGCGGCGATCGCGGTCGTCAGGCTAGGAACCCACGGCGTGCGGTGCTATTGGATAAATCTCACGACACATGGCCTGCGCGATGACGTCGAGCGGGTAGAACCGCGGGACACGCGCTGGCGCAGTGGTATCAGGGTGTCGAGGCCGAGGCGGTGGCGGACTCCTCGGCTTCGGCCTCGACCAGCCGCAGCATCAGCTGCGCCAGGGTGACCACGTCCTGGTGGTTGTGCGCCAGCACACGACGCAGGTCCACCGCATCGCCGCCACGCAGGTAATGCAACCACGCGGCCGGCGCCTGCGAACCCGGCAAATCGTCCTCGCGCACGATGCGCAGCAGTTGGCGTTCTATGGTCGCCAGCCGGCAGTTTTCCCACGTGCCGCGATAGCGGCGGCGTGTCGGGAACAGCAGGTCCACATGGTCCAGCGCGGAGAGGGGATCGCCCCTCCGCGACAACCGGTAGCGGGTCTTCAACAGCGGTGCGTCGTAGCAGCGGCCGTTGTAGCTGGACAGCACGGTGCCCGGTGCCAACCAGCCGCGGAAGGTATCCAGCATCGCGGCTTCGGCCGCCATCGTCGCCATCAGCAACTGGCGGATGCGCAGTCCCGGCCCTTGTACTGCATCGTGGTGCCAATCGGCCGCGCCGATCATGAAGGCGCGCGTCCCGGTGCCACCGGCCAGGCCGGTGGTCTCGGTGTCGAAGAACAACAGGTCGGCCGGGGCGACGGCATCCTCGCGGCGCGCGAATGCCAGCGACAGCTGCTGGAGGGGAATCGCCTGTGGCAGGAACGCCTGGACCAGATGCAGGCCCGGTGCGATCTCCTCGCCGGGCAGGTGGCGATCACGCGCGCTGGCGCGCCGCACTGGCGCGGCAGTGGGCACGGCGCGTTCGCGCAGGCCGATCAAGCGCCGCAGCGCGTCCATGTCGGTGCCACGTCGCCTGGGTTCGGTGGCCACCGCGACAGCGGACGGCGTGGCGGCGCTCGGCAGTGGCGCGTGGCGCACCTCGCGGTCGATCCAGGCGAAGACCGGCTCGTTCGCGGAAGCTGGCGCGGCGGGAGCTATGGGCGCCGCCGGGTTGCGCGGCGGCGTCCCGGCCGCCGACTGGTGGCGCAGCAGGCGCAGGCGTTCGGCATCGAGGACCTGCCGCGGCGCGGGCGCCTCGGCGGTGGGTGTCGGATCGACGGGCGTGGCGGGCTTCGGCTCCGCCACGGCGGTGCCCGCCTGCCGGCGCAGCAACCGCAGCTTGTCGGCACTTACGCCCACGTCGCCGCCTCCAGCGCCGTGGTGGAAGACGTGTCATCCGTTGCATCGCGCTTGCTGCCATCGAGCTGTGCCAGCAGCGCCAGCACCTTCAACGCCAGCGTCTTTGGCGTCGCGCCCTCGCCCTGTTCCTGCGCGGCCAGCACCGGGCCCACGCAGGCCGGGCAACCGGCCTTGCAGTCGCAACGCTGCACCAGTTCGCCCGCACGCATGACCAGCTCGGACTGACGCTGCCACAAGGGCTCGCTCAGGCCCACGCCGCCGGGGAAGTTGTCGTACAGATAGACCGTCGGCACGAACGCCTGCTGCAGTTCGACATGGCCCTCGGCACCATCTGCACCGCGTAGCTGGCCGCGCCCGCCCTGGTCAGCTACCGCGAACCATGCGCCGTCGCCATTGCCCACGGCCTTCTGCAGGTCGCGCGCATCGGCCATCACCGCCACCGTCGCGACCACGTGCAGTGCGTAGGCCGCGCCGAGGAAGCCGTCGAGCGCATCCTGGCGCGAGGCGAACGCCTTGCCCAGCGTGGCTTGCGGCAATTGCCACCACACGGCGGTGGTGTGCAGTTCCTGGTCGGGCAGGTTCACCGGGCCGTAGCCGATGTTCTCGTGGGTGTAGTAGCGGATCTTCTTGTAGCCGGCCACGCGCCGCACCACGTGGACTTCACCGTGATGGCTGTCGCCGCGTCCGGCGGGGCTGCCATCGAAGCGGTCGAGTACCTTGAGCTTGGTGTAGTCGATGCTGTCGGTGTAGTAGTCCACGTGCGTGCGGGTGACGTAGGCCTTGCGGCCCTCCCAGTCCAGCCGCTCCACCTGGTAGGGCGTGCTCTGCACCATGTGGATCGCGCCTTCGTACAAGGTCAGCGCGGCGGCGGAGTAATCGACCTCGGCGATGATCTGCTGCTTGCCGTCGCTGCGGTCCACGACGACGAAATTGCCGTCGGCGACCGAGCGCAGGCTCACCGCGTTGGCCGGATAGCTGTCGGCGATCCACTCCCAGCGCTCGCCTTCCTGGTGGATCACGCCGCTTTCGGCCAGCGCTTCCAGGAAGACGACCGGGTCCACCGGGCCGAACGGTTCGCCGGCGTTGAACGGCAACTCGAACGCCGCGCAACGGATGTGGTCGAACAGGATCAGCGCCTGGTCCGGCGCGATGCGGGCGTGCTCGGGCGAGGCATCGGCGAAGAAATCAGGATGCCGCACCACGTACTGGTCCAGCGGCTGCGAACTGGCCACCAGCACGCCCAGCGCCGGCTGCTGGCGGCGGCCCGCGCGGCCGAAGCGCTGCCATGTCGCCGCCACGCTGCCGGGGTAGCCATTGAGCACCACCACGTCCAGCGCGCCGATATCCACGCCCAGTTCCAGCGCCGATGTGCTGACGATGCCGTCGATCTCGCCGGCGCGCATCGCTTTCTCCACCTCGCGGCGCTCGGTGGGCAGGTAGCCGCCGCGGTAGGCACGGATGCGGGGTGGCTTGCGCGGGTCGTGGTCGAAGATGTCCTTGAGGTACTTGGTGAGTACCTCGACCATCAACCGGCTCTGCGCGAACACCAGCGTCTTGAGCCCGGACTTGATCGCGATGCGCGCGATGCGGTTGCTCTGCGAGCGTGCGGATGCGCGCAGGCCCAGGTCGGGGTTCACCACCGGCGGGTTCCACAGCAGCACGTGCTTGTCGCCGGCCGGGGCACCGGATTCGGTGATCGCCCGCACCCGGTCTTCGATCAGCGCCTCGGCATGGGCCTGCGGGTTGCCGATGGTGGCCGAGCACAGGATGAACTGTGGGCTCACGCCATAGAACGCGCAGATCCGCTTGAGCCGGCGCAGCACGTTGGTGACGTGGCTGCCGAACACCCCGCGGTAGGTGTGCACCTCGTCGATGACCACGTACTGCAGGTTTTCGAAGAACTGCGCCCACTTGGTGTGGTGCGGCAGGATGCCCTGGTGGAGCATGTCCGGGTTGGAGACCACGATGTCGCCGTGCAGGCGGATGGCCTGGCGTGCATCGCCCGGCGTGTCGCCATCGAAGGTGAACGCCTTGACCCCCAGGTCGCCGGCGCGGTTGAGCTCCAGCAACTCGGCCACCTGGTCCTGCGCCAGCGCCTTGGTCGGGAACAGGTACAGCGCCTTGGCGCGGCGGGTCATGGCCGCGGCCACCACCGGGAGCGTGTAGCACAGCGATTTGCCGCTGGCGGTGGGCGTCACCACCGCCACGTGTTCGCCGCCGCGCGTGGCCTCCCAGGCTTCGGCCTGGTGGCTGTAGAGCTGCTCGATGCCGCGCGAACGCAACGCGGCGGCCAGCGCCGGCGGCAGGTCCGCCGGCAGCGGCGCATAGCGACCCTCGCGGCCGGGGATCGTGAAGCTGCCGGTGATGCGGTCGTGGTAGCGGCGCGACAGCCGGTCGGTGAGCAGCGCGCCGTCGCGGGCCGGAATGCCATCCACGGTGGACAGCGCGCGCTCGGCGTCCTCGGTGCGGCGGGCGAGGGCGTGGGCCATGCAGGGTTCCCCAAAAATCGTATCGAACCCGCTCATTGTCTCAAGCCGTGAGATTGGCTTGCTGGCGCCATGGTTCATGATCCTGACAACCGCATGGGGACGCGATGCTCACGCGCGCAATTGCAGGCTGTCGCTTCCCCCAGACGGAGAATCGAGATGGCCCAACGCATTCCAGAAGGCACCGTGGTGGTGGTGGCCGATGGTGGGTCCGCCCGGGTGTTTGCCAACGTCGCCGCGAGCGGCGGCTTGCAGCTGCACCAGCTGATGGACCTGCAGAGCGCCGAAGGCCAGGGCCCGTCCGGCGCCGTGCCGGCCGACATGAGCCTGTCCCAGCTCGATGAGGCGACCTTCGCCAAGGAACTGGCTTCCCAGCTCAACGAGGGCGCGCTCAACAACCGCTACGCCCATCTGCTGCTGGTGGCCGACCCCACCACGCTGGGCCGCCTGCGCCCGCTGCTGCACAAGGAAACCCAGGCGCGCCTGCTCGGCGACCTGGCCAAGGACCTCACCAACGCACCGCTGGCCGACATCCAGCGCGCGCTGGGCTGACGGCCACCCCGGTGGGATTCGTCCGCGACTACGCCGCCAGCGAACCCGCTGCCGAGGCGGTGGCGGCCCTGCCCGGGCGCGTCGCGCTGGAGTTCGGCGCGCCCTGGTGCGGCCACTGCCAGGCCGCACAGCCGGCGCTGGCGCAGGCGCTGCAGGGGCGTGGCGATGCCACGCACCTGAAAGTGGAAGACGGCAAGGGCCGGCCGCTTGGCCGTGCGTATCGCATCAAGTTGTGGCCGACGCTGGTGCTGCTGCGCGACGGGAAGGAGGTGGCGCGCGTGGTACGCCCGCGTGAGGCCGCCGATCTGGCCGCCGCCCTCGCGCAGTGGGACAACGCCGCGCCGCCTCAGGTCGAGAACGTATCCGGGTAAGGCATGCCCTGGCCGGTTTCCAGGTATTGCTTGAGGCTACGGCCAAGGAAAAACGCCCAGCCGCCCTCGCAGGTGCCCTTGCAGGGCGCGTCGGGATAATCGACGTGGCTGAAATCCACCTGCGTACCGCGGGCGGTGGGATGCAGTTCGAAGCACATCGACGAGCCGACCCACGCGGGGCTGTCTAGCATGTTGGATTGCGTGCAGTGCCAGACCACGCGGCGTCGGTCGACGTCGTGCAGCACGTCCAGTTCCACCCTCCAGCCGTGCGCGCTCCAGTCCAGCCGGACGTGCCGGCCTTCGCCCTCGGCTTCGCGCGTCCACCATTGCGCCATGTGCGCTGGCTGGGTCAGTGCGCTGGCGACCACTTCCGGCGCGGCGGCGATGTGGAACTGCTGGCGGAGGGCGTGGGCCATGGGGAGGTCCTCGGTCGGCAACCGCCTTGATGATGGACCAGCTTCGCGTCCGGATGGTGTTGCAGTGCGCAACCGCGCCGACGTCATCCAGACGTCGCCCGCGTGCGCTTCTCCAGTCCCCTGAACGCGCCCAGCACCAGCACGCAAAGCAGGCAAGCGCCCGCCGCGATGGCATAGCGCCCGATGCCGGACGCGATGCCGATCGCCGCGGCCATGACCAGCGAACTGGCGGTCGTGAGGCCGTTGACGCGGTCGCTGCGCGCGCTGCGCAGGATGGTGCCGGCGGCCACGAAGCCCACGCTGGCGACCACCGCCTCGATCAGGCGCACCGGGTCCACCTGCAGCAGGTCGCGATAGCGCTCCTGCTGGAAATGCTCGGCGATGCTGTCACCCAGGCCGACGATCAGCGCGGCGGCGCCGGCGATCATCATGTGGGTGCGCAGGCCGGCGGAGTGCCGGCCCATCTCGCGTTCGATGCCCAATACACCGCCCAACACCATGGCGGCGGCCACGCGCAGCACGACTATCAGGTCCTGTTGCAGATGTTCCATGCAAGCGTCCTCCGGCAAGGTACCCACCATCGCAGGCGCCCGGCACAAGCCGGGTGAAGGCGCCCGCGGTCTATGCTGTACCGATGAAACCGCACTCCCCCGCCGCCGAACGCAACCGCGAGCCGATCCTGGGCGTGTTGCGCAGTTACTTCGGCGACCGCCGCCAGGTCCTGGAGATCGGCAGTGGCACCGGGCAGCACGCGGCGCACTTCGCCGCGGCCATGCCGTGGCTGCAATGGCAACCCAGCGATCATGCCGATGCGCTGCCCGGCATCGAGGCGTGGCGGGCGGAGGCGGCGCTGCCGAACCTGCGCCCGGCCATCGCGCTGCAATCCGAGCCGGACGCCGGCCTGCGACCCACCCCCGCATTGCCGCCCGGTGGCTTCGATGCGGTGTTCACCGCCAACACGCTGCACATCATGGGCTGGTCGCGGGTACGGGGGCTGTTCGCGAGCCTGCCGGCGATGATGGCGCCGGATGCTCTGCTGGCGGTCTACGGCCCGTTCAATATCGCAGGCCAGCCGACCAGCGAGAGCAACCGCACCTTCGATGCGTGGCTGAAGGCCGAATACGCCGAAGGCGGCATCCGGGACCTGGAGGCGGTGCAGGCGCTGGCCGACGCGGCGGGCCTGCGCGAGATTGGTCGC
Organism: Pseudomonadota bacterium; assembly: GCA_023386795.1. Classification (GTDB taxonomy): domain Bacteria; phylum Pseudomonadota; class Gammaproteobacteria; order Xanthomonadales; family Xanthomonadaceae; genus Stenotrophomonas_A. The sequence continues at coordinate 5,949 of JAEWJB010000187.1, read as the reverse complement.
TTCGCGATGCCGGCCAACAACTTCTGCTTGCTATGGCGCCGCAGCACCAGCCGCGCCCGCTAGGTGCGGCGCACGCGTTCCAGCCACCAGCACGTCGCGGCGAGCAACACGAAAGCCCACCACGCCGGCCAGCGTGAGCCGGGGTGCCGCGCAATGCCCGCGACCCCAACCGCGGCGCTGGCCGGCCTGACCAGGCGCGCGGTCTGCATGGCCTGCTCCCGGGCGAAAGCGGCCTTCGCCTGCGCTGGATCGCGCACGTAGAACGGCGTGGCGTCTTCGCCGCTTCCCAACGTGTGCCAACCGGCCTGCACCGGCCAGTACGCGGCACAGGCGCCGGTCCCGGGATCGCGGACCAGCCCGTGAAGGCCGCCCGCGGGATCGCGCACCTGCGGATTCGTCGCGAGTCCGCAGATCACCATGCGCTCGCCCGCCCACGCCGGCGTGGGGATATCGAGCAACGCGCCGTGTGCGCGTGCGCGCGCCAGCGTGGCCAGCATCGCGCTCCACAGGCGGCCGTGCGCGGCGCGCTCCCCGGCCAGCGGCAGCTGCCAGCTGTCGGTCAGCGTGGTGACGCCGATACGACCCTGGCCGAGGCCGCGCCACCATGCGTAGGGCGTTCCGCCGGCATCGCGGGCGAGTACGGAGAGCGCGGCATCTGGCGCGAAATCGCGCCGTCCCAATGCGACAGGCGGCTCGCCCCCGGTCACCGGCCATGACAACGGCACGGTGGTGTTGCCACCACGCAGCGGCAGTCCCAGCGACGCCAGCGCCTGGCGGGCGCCGGCGTCGAGCGGGCCGCCCAGCCGCACCAGCACGCCCAAGCCGCCGCGCGTGGCTTCGCGTACCGCCGCGCGTTGCGAGGCAGACAGGCCGCTCCAGGCACGCTCGTCCAGCCATAGCAGGTCGAAGCCGGCCAGGGTGGCAGCGTCGAGCGGCTTGGGAGCGTCGCCCAGTTGCAAGCCGCCGCCGACGGCAATCTGCGTATGCAACGTCACGCCGGCATCGGCGGCCCAACGGCGCAGGTACTTCCATTCCGGTTGCGGTGCGCCGGCCAGAATCCATACGCGCAGCGGTGGTGCTTCCACCACGTTCAGCGGCAGCGGCTGACGGTCGCGCTCGCGGCCGTCGGCATCGAGGACGCGCACCCAGAACAACACCTGGCCGGCCAGCCGCGCTTCGCCCTGCAGGCGGAAGCGTCCCTGTGCATCGAGTGGCGCCGCATCCACACGGGTGCCGGCGGGCTCGAGCAGCTCCACGCGTCCGCGCGGCCAGCCCACGACCTGCCCTTCCACCTCGAATGCGTTACCCGGGGCGACCGGTGGCGGCGTGGACAACGCCGCCAGTCCGGGTGTCGGCGCGGGTGGCTGGAATTGCAGGGGCAAGGCGGCGACGGCCACGGCGTCGCGGTCGCGTGCCGGCAGACCTTCGCCGAGCACCTGCAGCCGCGCGACGCCGGGGCGCTGGCGCATCGCCGAAGCGAGATCGGGCACCGGCATGGCGCCGGGCGGCGCGCCGGCTTCGGGCAATGCGATGACATCGCCGCCGTCCACCGGCGCCGCGCCGCGCGTCAGCACGACCAGCGTGCCGCCCTCGCTGGCGCGTGGCAGCGGATACAGGGTGAAGTAGAGCGCCAGCGCGCAGAGCGGCTGCAACGCCATCAGAGCGGCTCGCCGCGCGCCGCGCGGCTGGCGCCATGCGCGCCAGAGGCCGGCCAGCGTGGCCAGCGCGATCACGCCTGCGGTGGCGAGCTGCCAAGGGTTCATGGGGACTCTCCCGCCGACAGCGCATCGAGATACCGACGGCCCGTCGCGTCCGGCGCCTGTCGCGGCAGCGGACGGGCCGGCGGCGCGGCCAGCGTGGTCCACAGCAGGGCGCGCAGGCGTTCGCGGCAGGCGGCACACGCCGGCTCGGCGCGGTACTGCTCCAGCGCGGCGGCCAGATCCAGGGGCGACGCCAGCCGGCTTTCGTGCGTGCCCAGCCAACGGGCGAAGGCATCCAACTGCGGTGCAGGCACCTCGCCTGCCGCAGGGGCCAGTGCGGCCCACAGCGCCAACGCCTCCTTCGCGTCTTCGTCGCGCCACGGCGCCAACGCGTCGTCGCGACGCGCCAGGCCGGCGCGGTCACCGCCCAGGCGGCGCGTCATGTCGATCGGCGGCAGCTCCGGGCCCAAGCGCGCGAGGTAGATGCGCTCGGCCTGCTGCACTTCCTTGATGAAGCCCAGCGCCTTGTAGGCATAGGGCAATGCCGCCTCGGGCCGGCCCTGGCGCAGCTCGCCTTCGGCCTGCCACATCTGGTCCAGCGCGGCCTTGAGCGTGGCGCGGGTCTTGGGATCGAGCAGCGTCGCCGCCTCCGCGTGGTCATGCGTATGGCCGAATTCGGCCAGCACGTTGCCTTCGTTACCGAAGCCGGAGGCCTCGCCGGAGGCCGCGTGGTCGTGGTCGTGGTCGTCGAGGGCGGCGGCGCCCAGCGCGGCGCCTTCGTGCCTTTCCGGTGCCGGGGCGTCGGCGGTGGGGATGTCGCTGGTCGGTATGTCGGAAGTGGGCACGGCATCGTCGTCGTGCGTGGGCAGCTTGGGCGCGCCCTCGCTTTCCTCGCCGAGGAACTGGCCATAACGCAGGCGCAGGATGCGCTGGTCCACGCCGATGGCGTCCGACCGCTTGAGGAAGCTGTCCGCATCGAGCTTGCGCCTGTCCTTCAACAGCGCCTCGGCGTCGATGATGATCTGGCGCTGGCTGCGGAAGTACGCCGGCAGCGTCTTGCGCACGCTCGCTTCCAGCTCGACACCGGCCTGCTGCTGCGGCGAAGGCCAGCGCAGGATCACGCTGCCGCTGCGCGCGGTCTGCGGCGTGGGTGGGCGGTTGTCGCGCACTTCCAGCTGGGCCACCAGGTCATCGCCCGGCTGCATGCCGAGCGCGGTGGGGTCCAGCGTGTATTCGAAGCGGCGTAGCCGCGCGCTGCCACGGCCCTCCAGGGTCACGCCATGTTCGCTGAAGCGGATGTTCTCGCCGCTGCCCTGGGCCAGCGTGAGCCGCAGCGGTGCGTTGGCGGCGACGGCGTAGTCGTCGCTGGCTTCGAAACGCAGCGTCCAGCGCTTGCGCGCCGGTTGCCATTCGACCAGCGAGGCTTCCGGTTCCAGCACGCGGACCTGTGGCGCGCGGTCGGGCACCGGTTCCAGGCGGTGCAGGGCCAGAGGCTGGCCGTCCAGCACGATCCGATAGAGCAGTGGGCGCTCCAGCACCAGCGTGCCGCTGGCGCGGTCGCCCTGCAGGGCCAGCGGGATCGTTCTGCCATCGGTGAAGCGCAGTTGCACCTGGCCGGGCGGGTGGTCGAACTGCAGTGTCCATGCCAGCCGCGTGCCTTGTGGCACCTTGGCGTCGAGCGTGGGCAGCGCGCTGGCCGGCTGGCCGGTGTAGGCGGGCGGGGTCGCCTGCAACGTGGCATGACGAAGGCGCGCCTGCTCGCGGGCACGCGCGGCACCATCGAGGGAGGACGCCGGCACGGCAGTGGCCGGTGCGCGCGCCGGCCAGGCGAGCGTCGCCGCCAGCGCCAGCATGCCGAGGACCAACACCGGCAAGCCCCACTTCCAGGGCCAGGGCTCGCGCAAGTCGCGCGCGGTCGACGCCAGGCGTGCCAGCACGCGCTCACGCTGCAGCTGCTGCAGTGTTCCCAACGTGGACGGTTCGGCGAACAGCAGGTCGGCGCTGTCTTCCATCGCCGGTTCCGCATCGAGGCGACGACGCAGCCAGGTGAGGTCCAGCCGGCGCGCCCACAGCACCGCCAACGCGGCGAGCACGAGGCCGCCGACCAGCAGCGACGGCCATACGGCGGGGCCGGCCTGCCACCGCCATGCCATCGCCGCAGGCAACATCGCCCACGGCCAGCCGAAGGCGAAGACGGCGAACCGACGACGCCGACGCGCGGCCGTCCATCGCGAACGCAGCAGCGCGACGCTCATGCCAAGGCCCCGCGACGGGGCGAAGTGGCCATCCAGCGCTCCAGCGCGAAGACCAGCGCGATCAGCAGCGCGAGGCCGGGAAGCAAGGCGGGCGGCGGGCGCGGCCAGTCGCGCGCCTGATGCAGCGGCGCGAACTGCGCCGCCGTCACGCGTGCCGGCGGCGGCGGCGCCTGCAGATGGCGTAACAGTTCGACCGGGAACCGCGGATCGAGCAGGTGCGCGTGGGTAGCGACGTCCCATCCTTGCGGCAACCGCCAGATCCGACCGTGCCCGAAGGGCGCGGAGGCGAGCAGTACCTCGCCATCGTCGCCCTGCCATTCGGTCTGCGGCGAGGTGCCGTCGGGCCACGGCGTGCGGGCACCGAGCAGGAGTTGGCCGCCGGCACGCACCCAGTCCTGCCATGGCGTCGGGATCGGCGTGTCCGCGCCCCAGGCCACGAACGAGGCGCGCGATGCGGGCGAGTGGTCGGCTGCGTCGATGAGGGGAAGCGCGGTGGCCTTCGGTTGCCAGGCCGAGTGGAGGGCACGCAGCGTCCGCAGTGCGGGGTCTTTCTCACCGAAACCGGCCGCCGCCAACGTCGGCGCGGAGACTGGCGAGGCGACCCGCTCCGGCATGCGGGCGGGCAGCACCCGCCAGTCCACCTGCCGCGACAGGATCGGTCGCTGGCCATCCACATCGCCCCATATCGCGGGAACGAAGACAGTCAGCGGCGCGGCCGCCGGCAGCGCAGCGTCGAACTCGCGCAGCAGGCTGGCTTCCGCCTGCGGGGCCAACGGGCGCGGCTGCTCCAGCGCGGGGAAGCCCACCGCGAGCCAGTGGGCCTGTGCGTCCTCGGGCAACTTCAGCATGCGGCGTGCCGCGTCATCGAGCGCCGGCGAGACCAGCACGCGGGGGCGCCGGTCATCGGCCCCTTGCGACGCCAGCCCGGCCATCCACAGCGCCAGCAACGCCAGCAGCAACAGGCGCACCAGCAGCAGCGGCCATTCGTCGATGCGGATGCGCTGTCGCGGCTTGGGTTGTGCGCGCAGCCAGCGCAGCGCGGCGAAGGACGTCAGCCGCGATTCCTGCCGCCGCGCCAGATGGATCAGCAGGGGCAGCAGCGCTGCGGCCAATGCCGCCAGGCCGAGCGGGAACAGCAGGCTCAGCCCCATGCCGCCCCCGTGCCGAACAGGCGTTGCAGGCCGGCGTCCAAAGGCTCGTCCAGATATTGCGTGGCGTGCCGAATGCCCGCCGCCTGCCAGCGCGCTTCACGCGCGCGCAGCGCCTGGCCGAAACGGCGCAAGTAATCCGCACGCAGCGCGTCGGCGTCGCCGAGCAGCTCCTCACCCGTTTCCGGGTCGCGGAAGCGGTGCCCACCACGGAAGGGGAAGTCGCGTTCGTCGGCACCCAGCACCTGCAGCTGCACCACTTCGCGTCCCGCCTTGGCCAGCCGTTCGCCCAGCACCACGCCGGCCTCGTCGAAGCCATCGCCCAGCATCAGCACCAGGTCGTGCGCGGCGCTGCGTTCCCAGGCCACCCGCTGAGCAGTTTCCGAAGGCCAACCACCGTGGGCTTGCAGGCCCTGCAGCGCCAGCCAGACCCGGTCGCGCTGCCGCGTACCGACACCAGCCGGGACCAGCTGGACGCGGTCACCGCCGAACACGATCAGGCCGAAGCGATCCCCTTGCCGCAGTGCCAGTTCGCTCGCGCATGCGGCGACGCCACGCAGGGCATCCAGGCGGCTATGGCCCGGGCGCGCTTCATCCGCCTGCCCGGCCGATGCGCTGGCGTCGAGCAACAGCCACAGGGTGAGCGGGCTTTCGCGCTCGGCCTCGCGCACAAAGAAGCGGTCCGAGCGCGCGTAAAGTTTCCAGTCGATCTGCCGCAGTTCGTCCCCCGGCTCGTAAGCCCGGTACTGCGCGAATTCCAGCCCGGCGCCGCGGCTGCGGCTGGCATGCAGGCCCACGCCCTGCTGGCCGGCGGCGCGGCGCGCGCGCAGCTGCACGCTGCGCAGG
>JAEWJB010000134.1 GCA_023386795.1 Pseudomonadota bacterium | reverse complement strand
CCCCCCCGGCCCCGCGCCGGCGGGCCGGCGCGGGACCGTTTGCTCAGCGCTGCGCGCGGGCGCGCTCCACCGCCTGGCGGAACTCTTCGGCCGATAGCTGGCCGTCGCCATTGGCGTCGAGCTGGTCGAAGCGCTTGGCCATGCGCGGCAACGAGGCATTGGCTTCGGCGCGGCTGATCTGGCCGTCGTGGTTCCCATCGGCAGTGCGAAAACGCTCCGTTGCCTGTTCAAGTCGTTCGCGCTGTGCATGGGTGAGCTGCGGCTCGCCTTGAGACTGCGCAAGGGCGGCCAGCGGCCAGGATGCGGCGGCGAGGGCGAGCAGGGAAAGCAGTCGCATGGGCATTCCCCGCATCAGTGGCCGCCACAGGCGATGGGCTCGCCGGCCGCGTTGCTGCAGGTAGCGGTGTGGGTGACGCTGCCGTCGGCCACCTGCGTGGAGCCGCTGTAGCTGTTGCCGTTGCGGCCGGTGGCGCTGGTGCTGCGGTTGCCGTCGAGCTGGCCGTCCGCCTCGCGAGTCATGTGGCCGCTGCTGGCCAGCGTGCCGCCCTGCGGCCCCTGTGCAGTCATCGATCCACTGTGCGCGGCACTGCCATCCGCGTTCCGGCTGAAGCTGCCTTGGCGTTGCGCCTGGCCGCCCGCGGTGCCCGATACCGCCGCATGGCTGCCGCCCTGCACGTTGCCTTGCCGGTCGCCCGCCACGTGCCGCCCACGCACATACGCGCCGCGTTCGTTCTGCCCGGCCGCGAATGTGCCGGCGGCGCGGCCGTCCGGACCGGCGGCCACGCCGTGGGCACGCACGCGGCCAGCCTCGGCCGCGCCGCTGTGCAGGGCCAACCCGGCAGCGAACAGTGCAGCCACGCAGAGGGGGAGGGAAGAAGTCGCTTTCATCGCTTGCTCCTGAGGGGCGGACGGAAGTGCCGCGGTGGGAACACGCTAGCGCCGCCACGCCGCCCCTTTCGCCCGATTCTGCCTGCGGATGTTTCCGCGGCCGGGCGCTGAAACATCCGCTTACACATTGGCCGACGGGCGCATTGCCGCCGGCGAGGCCACGGCCCGATAGTGGCGCCATGGACGACACCCTTCCCCGGCTGCTGCTGGTCGACGACGACCCCCGCTTGCGCGACCTGCTCCAGCGCTATCTGGAAGGGCAGGGTTTCCAGGTGCGCGGTGTCGGCGACGGCGTGCAGATGCGCCAGGCGCTGGACCGCGGGCACTACGACCTGATCGTGCTCGACCTCATGTTGCCTGGCGAGGATGGCCTGACCCTGTGCCGCGACCTGCGGGGTCGCGGCGACCACACGCCGGTGGTGATGCTCACCGCCAAGGGCGACGAAATCGACCGCATCATTGGCCTGGAAATCGGCGCCGACGACTACTTGCCCAAACCGGTGAGCCCGCGCGAGCTGCTCGCGCGCATCCGCGCGGTGCTGCGCCGTACAGGCACTGCGATGGCCGGCGCGCCGCAGGCGCAGGGCGGCACGCTGCCGATCGGCGGCACGCACCAGCTGGACCTGGCCACGCGCGTGCTGCGCCGGGGCGATGAGGAGGTACTGCTGACCACCGCCGAATTTGCCGTCCTCTCGGTGCTGTTGCGCCATCCACACCAGCCGCTGAGCCGCGACCGCCTGATGAGCCTGGCGCACGGGCGCGAACACCAGGCGTTCGAACGCAGCATCGATGTCACCGTCGCGCGCCTGCGCAAGCTGGTCGAACGCGACAGCCACGCGCCGCGCGTGATCCAGACCGTGTGGGGTGTCGGTTACGTGTTCGTGCCGCCCGGCGTCGAGGCGGCCCCATGAGCCGCCTGCTGCCGCGCAGCGTGTTCGGCCAACTGGTGCTGGTGCTCGCGCTGGTGCTCGTCGGCGCGGCGCTATGGATGGCGGTGCTCACGCGCGAGGTCGCGCTGCAATCCGCCGGACCGCAGCGCATGCGTGCACTGCTCGGCTTCGCCGACGCTGCCGAGACGATGGCGCGTAACCAGTCACCGCAGGTAGCGGTGGACTGGCTGCGCCAGGCTGGCCTGGACGTACGCACGGAGGCGCCGGGCCCCGCGATGCCACTGGTCAGCCGGCTCGGTGCGATGGCCGGCCCGCGTACGGCCTCCGGCCGCAGCCTGGTGCGCGAACGTGGCGAAGGGAGCAACCGCTGGTGGCTGGGCCTGGCGACGCAGACGCCGGTATGGGTTGCGTTGCGCGCCGATCCGCCGCGCGCGGCCGGACGATGGTCGCTGGGCATGCTGGCCGGTTGCGCGTTGCTCACCTGGTTGGCGGCTGCCGGCTTCGCGCGCCGGCTGGTATCCCCCCTGCGCGCGCTGGCACGGCAGGCACCGGCGTTGGTGCAGGGCGAGCCACTGCAGCCGCTGGCCCCCGGCGCGCCGCGCGAGGTTGACGAACTTGCCACCGCCCTGGCCCGTGCCAGCAGCGAAGCACGTGAAGCCGCGGCAGAACGCGCGGTGATGCTGGCGGGCATATCGCACGACCTGCGCACGCCGCTGACCCGCCTGCAATACGCGCTCGCGTTACTGCCGGAGGCGGAGGCGGAGCCGGCGCTGCGCGAAGGCATGGAGCGCGACATCGCGGAGATGGACACGGTGCTCTCGCAGTTCATCGCCTATGCGCGCGACGGACGTGACGAAGCGATGCAAATGCTCGATCTGGCGGAGCTATGCGCCAGCGTCTTGTCTGGCAGCCATTACGGTTGGCAGGTGGAACTCCCGCCGCAAGCGCCGATGCACGGGCGGCCAATCGCCTTGGCACGCGCAGTGGAAAACCTCGTGGGCAATGCCGAGCGGCACGGGTCCGCGCCATTTGCATTGTCGCTGACAGCGCAGGCAGCGGGCTGGCGGATCGAGGTATCCGATCACGGCCCCGGCTTGGACGCCGCGCAAGCCGCGCGCGCGGTGCAACCGTTCGTGCACGACGCGCGGGCGGGGGGCGCTGGCCTCGGGCTGGCCATCGTCGAGCGCATCGCGCGTCAGCACGGCGGCATGCTGCGCCTGGAATCGAACGCACCCCACGGCCTGCGCGCCGTGCTTGATCTCGCCACCGGAAATCCCGCATGAAATCCTGGATTAGTGTCGTTGGATTGTGTGTCGCGTTGCTGGCCGCCGTGGTCGGGGAAGCCGCGCCCGCGCGCGGCTGGCTGGGTTTGCGCGGCGGCAACGACGATGGCACGCTGCCGGCGGGCAGCCGTGTCGAGAAGGGGCTGCGCTATGGCGCCGATCCCGTGCAGCTGTTGGACGTCTACCTCCCCGACCATGCAACGCGAGCGCCCATCCTGTTCCTGGTGCATGGCGGCGGCTGGCGCCGCGGTGGCCGTGACAACCAGGGCCTCGCGCAACCCAAGGCGGCGCATTGGCTGCCGAAAGGGTATCTGCTGGTGTCCGTGGATTACCGCCTGCTGCCCGAGGCCGATCCGCTGCGCCAGGCCGAGGATGTCGCGCGCGCGCTGGCGTGGGTGCAGCAGCACGCCAGCCAATGGGGTGGCGATCCACAGCGCGTGGTGATGATGGGGCACTCCGCCGGCGCGCACCTGGTCGCGTTGCTGGGCAGTGACGTGGCACGGTTGAAGGCGGCCGGCGCGACCCGCCCGCTTGGCGTGGTGGCGCTGGACAGCGCGGCGATGGACGTACCGCAGATCATGCAGGTACCGCGTCACTTCGCCTTGTACGACGATGCGTTCGGTACGGACCCCGATTACTGGCGACTCGCGTCCCCGGTCCATCACCTGAGCCGCGATTCACTGCCCATGCTCGCCGTGTGCTCGAGCCGGCGTGCGGAGAGCTGCCAGCAGGCACGCGCACTGTCGCGCCGCGCAGCGGAATTCGGCGTGCCGGTCGAGGTGTTGCCCGCGGATCTATCGCACATGCAGATCAATCGCGAGCTGGGCGAGGCGTCGGCATACACGCGAGAGGTGGATCGCTATATCGACAGCCTGCTGGTTGCACGCAGGTAGAGGCCTACTCCCGCCTTCTGTAACCGATTGCCTCCATCAAGTGCTCGCGCACGATGCCCGGGCTGCCGGCAAGATCGGCGATGGTGCGCGACACCCGCAGGATGCGGTGCAGCGACCGTGCGGACAGCTGCCACTGCTCGATGGCCTTCTCCAGTAGATGCTCGTCCTGCGCCGACAGGACGCAATCACGTGTCGTCAGCCTGGCATCCAGGCGTGCGTTGAGCATGCCGGCGCGTTCCATCTGCCGCCGGCGCGCGGCTGCTACGCGCAGGCGCACGTCCGCAGCGCTTTCGCCGCGGGGAGCATCCTGCCGCAACGCGCTCGGGGGCAGCCGTGGTACTTCGACGTGCAGGTCGATGCGCTCCAGCAGCGGACCGGACAGCCGCGCGCGGTAGCGGGTGATGGCATCCGTCGTGCACCTGCATCGCCCACTAGCATCGCCTGCCCATCCGCATGGACAGGGGTTCATCGCGCCGACGAGCTGGAACGCTGCGGGAAACTCCGTGTGGCGAGCCGCGCGCGACAGGCTGATCGCACCGGATTCCAGCGGCTCCCGCAGCACTTCCAGCGTATGCCGCGACCATTCCGGGAGTTCGTCGAGGAACAGCACGCCTTGGTGTGCGAGCGAAATTTCGCCCGGGCGCGCGGCGGGGCCTCCGCCAGCCAATGCCACTGCGCTGGCAGTATGGTGCGGGCGCCGGAAGGGACGCTGCCGCCAGCGTGTCGCATCCACGCCCTGCGCGCTGGCGGAGGCAATGGCGGCGACCTCCAGCGCTTCGGCCGTTTCCAGTGGCGGAAGCAGGCCGGGCAGGCAGGCAGCGAGCAAGGTCTTGCCACTGCCGGGGCTGCCACAGAACAGCAGGTGGTGACCGCCCGCTGCGGCGATTTCCAGTGCGCGCCGGGCCTGCGGTTGCCCGCGTACGTCGGCCAGGTCCGGGCCCGGTGGTCCGTCGTGTGTCTGCGCGGCGACTTCGGCCAGCGCCGGCCAGCCCTGCTCACCGCGCAGCGCCGCGCATACCTGCAGCAATGTGCGTGCCGGGCGTGGCGACGCGTGTGCGGCCAATGCTGCTTCAGGCGCGTTCGCCTCGGGGAACACCAGGTGCCTGCCCGCCTGCTGCGCGGCCAAGGCTGCTGTCAGCACGCCCTCCACGCCGCGCAGCTCGCCGGTCAGCGCCAGCTCGCCGACGAATTCCAGGCCGGCCAGCGCATCGCGATCCAGCTGCCCGCTGGCGGCGAGGATCCCCAGCGCGATGGGCAGGTCGAAACGCCCGCCTTCTTTCGGCAGGTCTGCAGGGGCGAGATTGATGGTGATGCGCCGCGCGGGGAACTCGAACTGCGCGCACAGTAGCGCTGCCCGCACCCGTTCGCGTGATTCGCGTACCGCTGCTTCCGGCAGCCCGACGATCTGTGTCGACGGCAGTCCGCCGGACAGATGCACTTCAACCCTGACCTCCGGAGCCGCCACGCCCACGCGTGCACGACTGTGCACGAGCGCCAGGCCCATGCGGCTGCTCGGGGCGAAGTGTCAGCCGGGCTGGCTGTTGCGCGCTTCGAGCGCGGCGACGGTTTTTTCCAGCGCCTCGAGTTTCTCGCGCGTGCGCAGCAGCACCGCGCGCTGCACGTCGAACTCCTCGCGCGTGACCAGGTCCAGCCGCGACAGGCCGGCCTGCAGCACGTTCTTGAAGCCGGCCTGCAATTCGTCACGCGATTCGCGCAGGCCTGGTGGCACCAGGTCGCTCAGGCGGCGGGCGAGGTCGTCGAGGTGGTTGAAATCGATCATGGAACGTCTCCGGTAGGCCGGGCCAGCATGGGCTGGGCGGCCAGGGCGCGCCATCGGCGGCGCGGTCTCTATGGTGTAAGGATAAGCCCCGACCCGCGTGTCGCAATGGACGGGTTATTCTTCGCGACCGGAAAACCGAGGGATCGCCCGATGAAGATGATCATGGCCATCGTCAAGCCGTTCAAGCTGGACGACGTGCGCGAAGCGCTGGCCGGCTGCGGCGTGGCCGGCATCACCGTCACCGAGGTCAAGGGCTTCGGGCGGCAGAAGGGCCACACCGAGCTTTACCGCGGCGCGGAATACGTGGTGGATTTCCTGCCGAAGGTGAAGATCGAGGTCGCGGTCACCGAGGACCAGGTGGAGCAGGTGGTGGAAGCCATCGTGCGCGCGGCGGGCACGGGCAAGATCGGCGATGGCAAGGTGTTCGTCTACGACCTGGGCAGCGTGGTGCGCATTCGCACCGGCGAACTGGACGCCGACGCGCTGTAGCGCGCCGGCAAGACGGCTCAGGCCGCCTGGCCCTTCATGCGTCGGTAGAAGCGCTTCCAACCGGTGCGGATGCGGCGCACCCAGCCCGGCTCCGCGGTCAGCGCGGCCTGCTCGGCCGAAGGCGCCACGCCGGTCAGGCGCTGCTGCATCTTGAGCAGGTTGGCGTTGTCGCTGCGACGGAGCTGGCGCGAGATCGGGTTCTCGCGCAGCCAGCGCGGGAAGCGCCAGGCCGAGGTGAAGTCGATCAGCACCGGCACGCCGGCGCTCACCACCACGTTGGTACCGTGCAGGTCGTTGTGGGTGATGCCGGCCGAGTGCAGCTTGTCCAGCGCGTCCTGCAGGTCCTTGAAGACTTCCTGGCCGACCAGCGCGCTCGCGCTGAGCGTCTCGCCCGGAATGAACTCCATGCCCAGCGCCAGGCCACCGAGCGTGCCCAGCAGCGCGGGCGCGTGCCGCCAGCCCTTGAGCTGTTCGAGCATGCGCGCCTCGTGGCGGACCATCAGGCGGGCGATCGGTGCCAGCAGCGTGCGGCGATAACGGCTGTAGTCCTTCACCACGGCCGGGCGACCGTTGACGTGGGTGCGGTACACGTTCGGCTCGAGCAGGCGCGTACCTTCCTTCAGCAGGACAGGGGCCGAAAGGTCGGCACCGATGAGGGCGGACTGGCGCATGTTCATCTCGAACTCCTGAGGATCCCGCGCCGAGGAAGGGGGTGGGGGCGCGGGCCGATATGCCAGGAACGGAGCCTGGGCGACGGCGTGAATTTTAGAACTCGCCAGTCTTCAAATGCTGAATGTTAAAAAAATGCAATGTTCCGCGAATGGAACGCGCGCCGGCTGGTTCAGCGGCCAGGTGCCGCAGGCCGAACACTGCCGCTGCCCATCAACACGGCGATGGCCAACCCGCCCGCCACGCATGTCATCGCCAGCGAGAGGCTGCTGGCGTGGGCAATGAAGCCGATCAATGCCGGCCCGGCGAGGGAGCCGGAGTAACCCATCGCCGAGACGGCCGCTACCGCCACCTGGGGGCTCGTGCCCGCCTGCCGGCCGGCGGCAGAGAAGGCCAGCGGGGCAATGTTGGCTGCGCCCAGGCCGGCGGCCGCGTAGCCGGCCAGTGCCCATGCGGGGGATGTCGTCCAAAGGGCCAGCGCCAGCCCCGCCACGGCCAACGTGGTGCCGAGCAGCAGTACCGGCATGCCGCCATGCCGCGCGACCCAGCGGTCACCCGCGAAGCGGCCGGCCGTCATGGTCACCGCGAACACGGCATAGGCGCTGCCGGCGCGCGCGGTATCCACCTGCTGCAAGCTGTTGAAGGCGATCGCGCTCCAGTCGAGCATCGCGCCCTCCATGAGGAAGGTGGCGAAGGTCATGCCGCCGAGCAGCAGCAGGCGGCCGTGTGGCCAGTGCCAGTGCCCGCCGTCGCCGCCGCCGGCGAGCAGGTGAGGTGCACCGCGCCACAGGCATGCCGCGTTGAACAGAACCGCCGGCCACACGGCCACCCATGGCGCGGCGCCTAGCCAGAGCATCGCGGCCACGCTGCCGGCGCCGGCGATGCAGCCGATGCTGAAACAGCCATGGAAACCAGACATCAACGGCCGCGTGGATTGGCGCTCGACGGTGACCGCGTGCAGGTTGATCGCCACGTCCATGCCCCCGAGCGCGGCGCCGTAGACGAACAGCAGTGCCGCCAGGCCGGCGAAGCTGGACGCCCAGCCGAGCCCGGGCAAGCACAACAGGCCCAGCATGCCCAGCATCACGATCAGGCGCCGGCACCCGACGCGCAGCGCGGCCCAGCCGGCCACGGGCATCGCGCAGACCGAGCCGATGCCCAGCGCGAGCAGCAGCAGGCCGAGCTCGGCCTCGCCGGCGTGCAGCCGGTCGCGTGCGTAGGGCACCAGCGGCGCCCAGGCGGAAAGGTTGACGCCGGCAACGAAGAAGCTCGCGCGCGTGGCCCAGGCCAACGCGCGCGAGGGAGACCCGGCAGGGGCGTGGCGGGTGTCGCCCGTCCGGGTCATGCGCCCGCGGTCACTCGCCCAGGGCTTGGGCGACGAACGGCGGGGAGACCAGCACGCCGGTGTGCAGGTGCGCGGTGTAGTACAGGGTATCGAAGCCCTTGGCCTGGGCATCGGCCTGGCGGAAGGCGAAATCCGCACCGGCCTGCTTGCGGGCCAGCGTCACGCTCCACCAGCCGGTCGGATAGCACGGCTGCGGGAAGGGCAGGGTCTTGAACGACTGGAACCCGGCCTTGCCCATTTCCTGGCGCATTTCCTTGATCAGGTCCAGCAGCGCCAGCGGCGATTCGGACTGCTGCACCAGGATGCCGTCGTCCTTCAGCGCGCGGAAGCAGCTCTCGTAGAAGGCCTTGTTGAACAGGCCCTCGGCCGGGCCGACCGGGTCGGTCGAATCGACGATCACGACGTCCACGCTGCCGGCCGGGCAGTTGGCCATGTAGGCCACGCCGTCGTCGAACAACAGTTCGGCGCGCGCGTCGCCGTTGGATTCGCACAGCTCGGGAAAATACTTCTCCGACATGCGCGTGACCTGCTCGTCGATGTCGCACTGGGTGGCGCTTTCCACGCCAGGGTGCTTGAGCACCTCGCGCAGCGTGCCGCAGTCGCCGCCGCCGATGATCACCACGCGCTTGGGCGCGGCGTGGGTGAACAGCACCGGGTGGCTGATCATCTCGTGGTAGAAGAAGTTGTCCTTGCTGGTGAGCATCATCGCGCCATCGATGATCATCAGCTTGCCCCAGTCGGTGCTGTCGTAGATCTCGATCTTCTGGAACGGCGACTGCACCTCGTCCAGCTTGCCGGTGATGCGGAAGCCGATGGCCGAGCCGGTGGGCTGGAAATGCTCGATGTACCAGTTGTCGTTGCTGCTCATGGGGGATCCTGTGCGGCGGGCCCGGCGGCCAGGGGCCGGGGGCGGGCGGGAAGAGGGCGCGCATTGTAGCGAAGGCACCCGCACGCGTCCGTTACCATGGCCGCACAGGCGCCAGGGCCGGCGCCGTCTCGGGGGAGAGGGGGACATGACGGACGCCGTCGCGCATCGCGCGCTGATCGATCGACTGGAAGTGGAAGCGGCGCGGGCGCCGGGGCGCTATCGCGCCAAGGTGGCGCTGCTGGCACTGGCCGGTTTCGCCGTGTTGGGCGGGGCGCTGCTGCTCGCGCTGGGGGTGTCGGTGGGGCTGGTGCTGCTGCTGGTGGCGATCAGCCCGCTGCTGTTGCTGAAACTGTTCAAGATCGTCTGGATCCCGGTCGCCTTCGGCTGGATGCTGCTGCGCAGCCTGTGGATCCGCTTCGACGCCCCGTGGGGCTATCGGCTGGGCAAGCACGAGGCACCGGCGTTGCAGGCGGAGGTCGAGCGCCTGCGCCGCCAGACCGGTGCGCCACGGCTGCACGGCATCATCATCGATGGCGAGCTCAACGCCGCCGCGGCGACTGTGCCCCGCGCGCTGGGGTTGTTCGGGCATCGCCATTACCTGGTGCTGGGCCTGCCGCTGATGCAGGCGCTGGACCCCCAGCAGTTCGCGTCGGTGATCGCCCACGAGTTCGGCCATTTCGGCGGCGGCCACGGCCGCTTCGGCGGCTGGGTATACCGCGTGCGTGCCAGCTGGGTTCGCGTGCTGGCGCAGCTGCAGGCGCGCCGCTCGTGGACCAGCGGCCTGTTCGTGCGTTTCTTCCGCTGGTATGCGCCCTACTTCAACGCCTACAGCTTCGTGCTGGCGCGCAACCAGGAATACGAGGCCGACGCGATGGCCGCCCGCGTGGCCGGTGCGCGCGTGGCAGGCGATGCGCTGATCCGCGTGAACCTCGGCAGCGAGCGGCTTTCTCAGGATTTCTGGCCGGGCCTGCGGCGCCGTGACGCGGTCGAGGCCACGCCGCCGACGCGGATGTACCGCGACATGGCCGACAGCCTGCGCCAGCCACACGAAGACGACGCACGCCGCCTGCAGCGCATGCTGGCTCGCCCGCCGGGCCACGACGACACCCATCCGACGCTGGCCCAGCGCCTGTCGGCGCTGGCCGTGGCGCCAGCGCTGGTGCCGCCGCCGGCGTGCAGCTTCGCCGAGGCCTACCTGGGTGAGCTGCTGCCACGGCTGGAGCACGACTTCAGCGAGCAGTGGCGCAGCGAGGTCGAACTGGACTGGCGCGAAAGCCATCGCCGCCATGCCGTCGATGCGCAACGCCTGGCCGAGCTGGAGGCCATGGAATCGCGGGATGCGCAGGCGACGGTCGAGTACGCGAGGCTGAGCGAAGCGCTGGTGCCCGGCG
This sequence comes from Pseudomonadota bacterium, assembly GCA_023386795.1. Classification (GTDB taxonomy): domain Bacteria; phylum Pseudomonadota; class Gammaproteobacteria; order Xanthomonadales; family Xanthomonadaceae; genus Stenotrophomonas_A. The sequence continues at coordinate 22,619 of JAEWJB010000134.1, read as the reverse complement.
TGGATGCCCTGGCGCTGTATCGCCAGGCCCTCGTGCAGGCGCCCGAGGATCCTTTCGTGCACTTCCGCCTGGGCGTGCTGATGCTGGAGGCCGACAATGCCGCCGGCGTGGCCCACCTGCGGCGGGCGATCAGCCTGGACCCGCAATGCCGCGAGATCGCCCTGCGCCAGCTGTCGTGGTACTACCGCGAGCGGGGTGATACGGCCGGCCAGGACGAGATCGCCACGGAATGGCAGCAGTTGCAGGACGCGCGCCTGCACGCCCATCACGCACGCAACGAAGTGGGTGCCAAGGACACGTTCGTGGCCCACGGACTGGAGGCTGCCACGTTGGCCCACCTGCGTGGCGTGTTCGATGCCCAGCGCAGCGTTTCCCGGGCCTGGCTGGCCCGCAAACAGCTGCCCGGCGACGATGGCGGCGTGCCGCACTACGTGTTGCTGGTGGCCTGGCGCGGCTTGATCTACAACGAGGACGCCCGGCTGAAGAAGCTGGTGGAGGCGATCGACCTGCCGGGCACGTTCATCGTGTTCGCCGGCAATCGCCAATACCGCGCCGTGGCCCGGCGCCTGCGCAAGGTGGTGGGCGACCCCGTTTACCGCAAGTAGCCGTGGGAGGTGGGTAGAATGCGCGTCCCCTGCGCTTGCCCCCGGAAACGCCCATGACCTGGTCCATCGACCAAGCCCGCAAAACCTACTCGATCCCGCACTGGGCCGATGGGTATTTCGATGTCGACGCGGCGGGGCACGTGGTGGTCAGGCCGACCGGCGCCGACGGCCCGGCGGTGTCGCTGCCGGAGGTGGTCGACGCCGCGCGCGCCTCCGGGGCCAAGCTGCCGCTGCTGGTGCGCTTCCCGGACATCCTCGGCCAGCGCCTGGGCAAGCTGCAGGCCGCTTTCGGCCAGGCCCAGGCCGACTGGGACTACGCCGGCGGCTACACCGCCGTGTATCCGATCAAGGTCAACCAGCACCGCGGCGTGGCCGGCACCTTGGCGTCCCACCAGGGCGAGGGCTTCGGCCTGGAAGCGGGGAGCAAGCCGGAACTGATGGCCGTGCTGGCGCTCTCGCGTCCGGGCGGGCTGATCGTGTGCAACGGCTACAAGGACCGCGAGTACATCCGCTTGGCGCTGATCGGCCGCAAGCTTGGCCTGCAGACCTTCATCGTCATCGAGAAGCCCTCCGAGCTGAAGCTGGTGCTGGAGGAAGCACGCCGGCTGGACGTGAAGCCGGGCCTGGGCGTGCGCATGCGCCTGGCGTCGCTGGGCGCCGGCAAGTGGCAGAACAGCGGCGGAGACAAGGCCAAGTTCGGCCTTTCGCCGCGACAGGTGCTGGACCTGTGGAAGTCGCTGCGCGACTCCGAATACGCCGATTGCCTGAACCTGCTGCACTTCCACATGGGCTCGCAGATTTCCAACGTGCGCGATATCGCCAACGGCATGCGCGAGGCCACCCGCTACTTCGTCGAGCTCTCGCGCCTGGGCGCGAAGATCAGCCATGTCGACGTCGGCGGCGGCCTGGGCATCGACTACGAAGGCACCCGCTCGCGCAGTTACTGCTCGATCAACTACGGCCTGCATTCGTACGCCAGCAACATCGTCCAGCCGCTGGCCAGCGCCTGCGAGGAACACGGCCTGCCGCAACCGCGCATCGTCACCGAGTGCGGCCGCGCGATGACCGCGCACCACGCGGTGCTGATCGCCAATGTCTCGGAGGTGGAGCAGGCGCCGGAAGGCCGCGTGCCCGACGCGCACGACGACGAGCCGCCGGCGATCCGCCACCTGCGCGAAATCCACGAGGAGCTGGACGTGCGCCCGGCGGTGGAGCTGTTCCAGGAAGCCCAGCATTTCCATGCCGAAGGCCTGGCCGCCTACGCGCTGGGACAGATCGACCTGGTGCACCGTGCCCGCATCGACGACCTGTTCTACGCCATTGCCCACGGCGTGCGTGCGCGCCTGAGCTTCGACGAGAAGAGCCACCGCCCGCTGCTGGACGAACTCAACGAACGGCTGGTGGACAAGTATTTCGTCAACTTCAGCGTGTTCGAATCGATTCCCGACGTGTGGGCCATCGACCAGGTTTTCCCGATCGTGCCGATCGAGCGGCTGGACGAGGCGCCAGCGCGGCGCGGCGTGGTCTGCGACATGACTTGCGATTCGGACGGCATGGTCAAGACCTACGTCGAGAACGAGAGCCTGGATACCTCGCTGCCGTTGCACGCGCTGCGTCCGGGCGAGTCGTACCGCATCGGGTTCTTCCTGGTCGGTGCCTACCAGGAAATCCTCGGCGACATCCACAACCTGTTCGGCGATACCGATGCCGTGGAAGTGGCCGTGGAGGGCAATGGCTACCGCATCGCACAGCAGCGTCGCGGCGATACCACCGACGTGATGCTCGACTACGTCGGCTACCAGCTCGATGACCTGCGCGCGGCTTACGCCGGCCGCATCGCGGCCGCACAGCTGCCCGCCGCGCAGGCGCGCGAACTGGCCGACGCACTGGAAGCCGGCTTGACCGGCTACACCTACCTCTCGGACGAACCGCTGGCCTGAGGCCGCACCCGCGGCGCCCGCTCGCGGGGCAGCGCCGCCACCTGCGTGGCCACCGCCTCGCGTACCAGCGCGGCCAATGCGTCGACGGCCGGCGAATCGCTGGCGCGATGCAGGTGCAGCGCCACCGTGGGCATCGCGGGCAGGCCATGGACTTGCGGGTCGAGCACGCGCACGCCGCGCGGCAGGCACAGCGGCGTACGCAGGGTGATGCCCAGTCCCGCTTCCACCGCCGCCCATACGCCGGCCAGGCTGGCGCTGCTGAAGGCCACGCGCCACGGAATGCCGGCCTGGTCCAGCGCGGCGATGGCCGCGCTGCGCATCGGGCAGGGCGCATCGAGCATGGCCAGGGGCAGCGGCGCTTCGCGCGTGCCGACGAGCGTGCCACCTACCACCGGGCCCACCCAGCACAGCGGCACCTGGGCCAGCGTCTGTGGCGACAGCGATGCCGGCAGGGCCGGGCCCGCCCAGGCCAGCGCCAGGTCGAACTGGCCCGCTGCCAGGCCCTCGACCAGCGCCGCGCCGCGCGCGATCTGTGCCTCCACCTGCAGCCGCGGATGCGCGCGGCCAAAGCGCCCCAGCACCGCCGGCAACAGCTGTTCGCCGAACTCGGCCTGCAGGCCCAGGCGCACCTCGCCCTGCCAGTGCGCGCCATCGAGCGCGGCGACCGCTTCGTCGTTCAGTGCCAGCAGACGGCGTGCATAGCCGAGCAGCACCTCGCCGGTCGGCGTGAGCGCCAGGCCGCGCCCATGGCGCACCAGCAGCGGAGCCCCGGCCTGCTGCTCGAGCTTTTTCAGCTGCGCGCTGACCGCCGAGGTCGAACGATGCAGCTGCACCGCGGCGCGGGCGAAACTGCCAAGCGCCATGCCGGTGGCGAAGCTGCGCAGGGCATCCAGGTCGAGGTGCAGGGTGCGCATCGAATATCCCGGTTTAGTGGACGAACAGTGCTGGATTATCCGATTTACCGGATGGTCCGCCAGTCCCACGATGGAAGCCCGCCCATTCCCGGAGCCCCTCATGCCCCTCGTCCAGATCGACCTGCGTTCCACATCGCCCGAGCGTATCGCCGCCATTCGCGACGGCGTGTATGCCGCCCTGCGTGCCAGTTTCGAGGTGCCCGAAGACGACCGCTTCATCGTGGTCAACCAGCACTCGGCGCATGAGTTCGACTACGACCCCGGCTATCTCGGCATCGAGCGCAGCGACGAGCTCGTTTTCATCCGTATCCACTGCACCGCCTCGCGCGGCGTGACGCAGAAGAAGGCGCTGTACCGCGACATCGTCCAGCGCCTGGGGCATTCGCCCGGTTTGCGCGGCGAGGATGTCTTCATCCACCTGGTCGAAGGCCCGCGCGAGAACTGGTCCTTTGGTCGTGGCGAGATGCAGTACGCCTGAGACCCGCCTGCCTGATAGGCAAGCCGCGCCCGATGCGAGACCATGCCCGGGTCCGCCACGCGCGAGGACCTCCGGCATGCTGGAACTGTTCAAGGCGGTAATGACCGGGCTGGCGATGCTGCTGCCGATCGCCAACCCGCTCACCACCGTGGCGCTGTTGCTCGGCCTGTCGGCCGGCATGACCGCGCAGGAGCGCAACCGCCAGGCGCTGCTGGCCTGCTGCTACGTCTTCGCGATCATGTGCGTGGCCTTCTATGCCGGGCAGGCGGTAATGGAGGTCTTCGGCATTTCCATCTCGGCGCTGCGCATTGCCGGCGGGATGATCGTGGCTTTCATCGGCTTTCGCATGCTGTTCCCCCGCGACAAGCCCGAGGACGCGCCGGAGGTGGAAAGTCGCACCGAGGAACTGCGCCAGCATCGCAAGTCGGACATCGCCTTCATTCCGCTGGCCATGCCCAGCACCGCCGGGCCGGGCACCATCGCGCTGATCATCAGCACCGCGGCGGCGATGAAGGACGAACATCCCTTCTCGCCATGGGTGATGTGGACGGCGCCGGTGCTCACGTTCTTTCTGCTATGCGTGATCCTGCTGCTGTGCCTGCGCAGCGCGGGTGGGATCATTCGGCTGATCGGCCAGAGCGGCGTGGATGCGTTCGCGCGCCTGATGGGATTCCTGCTGGTCTGCCTGGGTACGCAGTTCCTGATCAACGGCGTGCTCGACATCGTCCACGATTTCCCGCTGGTGAACTGACTGCGCGTGAAGGCGCATGGCTACAATCGCGCTTTCCCCCTTCCTGCCTCGACCATGCGTCTTCCCGGCCTGGACCTGCTGCGCGCCATCGCCATCGTGTGGGTGATGTTGTTCCATTCCTTCGTGGTCGGCGGGCTGGGGCCGGATTGGTCATGGCTCTCGCGCTACGGCTGGATGGGCGTGGACCTGTTCTTCGTGCTCAGCGGCTTCCTGATCGGCAGCCAGGTGCTGCAGCCGCTGGCGGCTGGCAAGCGGCTAGACTTCGGCGACTTCTACCTGCGCCGCGCCTTCCGCATCCTGCCCGCGTTCGTGGTGGTGCTGGCCCTGTACGTGTTCGTGCCGGCCTTCCGCGAGGCGCCGGGGCTGGAGCCTGCGTGGATGTTCCTGACCTTCACGATGAACCTGCTGATCGACTACGGCGCGAACCCGGCGTTCTCGCATGCGTGGTCGCTATGCGTGGAGGAACATTTCTACCTGCTCTTCCCGCTGCTGGCGGTGCTGTTGGCGAGGCGCCCTTCGGCGATGCGGCTCTGGTTGCTCGCCGCGGCGATCGTGGTGGGCGGCATCGCGCTGCGCGCGGGCATCTGGTGGCACGAGCACGCGCTCGACCCGGACATGCAAGTGCGCAACTGGTTCGTGGAAGACCTGTATTTCCCGACCTGGAACCGCCTCGATGGCCTGCTGTGCGGCGTCCTGCTGGCTACGTGGCGAACCTGGCGGCCGGCGTCGTGGGCGCGTGCCCAGCGGCACGCCAATGTCGTGCTGCTGGCGGGCCTGGCGGTGATGGCGCTGGCGCTGTGGCTGTTCCGCGATCGCGTGGGCCTGCTCGGTAATTCGCTCGGCTGGCCGGTGCTGTCGCTGGGCATGGGGTTGCTGGTGTTCGCCGGCGCCGCGCCGGGTAGCTGGATCGGGCGTCGCGCGCTGCCGTTCGCGGGCTGGCTGGCGGCGGTGTCCTACAGCCTCTACCTGGTGCACAAGGCGATGTACCACCTCGTGCAGTCCACTTGGGGCGAGTGGTTGGCGGGACGCGGCTTCGTGGCTTTCGCCCTCTATGCGGCCGCCGCGTTGCTGGCGGCTGCCGTGCTGCATTACCTCGTCGAACGGCCGGGCCTGCGCCTGCGCCATCGCTGGCAGGCACGCCGGCAGGCCGCGGCGTCGGCCCCGGCCTGAGCGGGATCAGGCGTCGCGCGCCACCTGGAAGCCGGCAAACGACTGCGTCACCGGCATGATTTCCAGCCGGTTGATGTTCAAGTGTGGTGGCAGCGTGGCGACGTAGAAGATCGACTCGGCGATATCCTCGGCGGTCATCGGGTTTGCGCCGGTATACAGCCTGTCCGAAGCGGCCTGGTCGCCGTGGGTGCGTACCAGGGTGAATTCGGTTTCGGCCATGCCCGGTTCGATCGAGGTCACGCGCACGCCGGTGCCGTGCAAGTCCGAACGCAGCCCCAGCGAGAACTGGCTGACGAACGCCTTGGTGCCGCCGTAGGTGTTGCCGCCCGGGTAGGGGTAGGTCGCGGCGACCGAGCTGATGTTGATGATCGCGCCCTTGCGCGCGATCAGGCGCGGCAGCAGGCGATGGGTGAGATTCACCAGCGCGGTGACGTTGGTGTCGATCATCGTGTGCCAATCCTGCAGCGAGGCCGACTGCGCCGGCGCGGTGCCTTGGGCCAGGCCGGCGTTGTTCACCAGCAGGTCGATGTCGGCGAAGGCAGGCGGTAGCGCGGCGAGCGCGGCATCCATCGCGCGGGTGTCGCGGACGTCGAATACGGCGGCGTGCACGCGTTCGTCGCCGTACTCCTGAACCAGCGGCTGCAGGCGCTCGGCACGGCGGCCGGTGACGATCACGCGCCAGCCGGCGCCGAGGAACCGACGCGCGGCCGCCAGGCCGAAGCCGGAAGTGGCGCCGGTGATGAGGGCGGTCTGGGTCATGGGAACTCCAAAAGGAAGCGACACGCTATTTTCGCATCCGTCCCCACTGCGCGGGCACCATGGACCACGGAACAGCGCGGGCAGGCGATGGGACAAAGAAAAAGCCCGGCGCGGGGCCGGGCTTTCGGGAAGGTGGCGATTACTGCGCCTTGATCGCGATCGCGGGCAAGCCGCTGCCGCTGAGCTTCTGCTTGGCCTCGGCCAGTTCGCTGGCGGTGCCGTACGGCCCCATGCGCACGCGGTAAACCGTCTTGCCGCCAATCTGCGCCGATTCCACGCGTGCGGCCAGGCCGAGCATGGCCAGCTTGGCCTTGGTCGACTCGGCGTCACCGGAGGCACCGAAGGAGCCGGCCTGCAGGATATAGCGCACGTTGTCAGCAGTGGCCGGCACGGCATTGGACGATGCGGCCGGCGCCGGGGTCGTCGTGGCGACGGTGGCGGCCGGCGTTGCCGCGGCGGCGGGCGTCGTGCGCGCGGGCGCTGCTTCCGCCACCGGCTTGGGCGTGGGCGCTTCGCTGATGGGTGCCGGCTGGCTCGGCGTGGCCGCGTCGGGGTTGTTTGCGGTCGCCACGTTCGTCGGCGCGGGGGGCACCGGCTTGCCTTCCAGCGCGGCGCGCGCCCGCGCCGCTTCCTCCGCGCGCGCGCTGGCGGCGAGTTCGGCGTCGGACATCTGCACTTCCTTGCCCGGCAGCAAGGTGTAGAAGTCGTACTGCGTCTGCGCGGCGGCATCGGCCTTGTCGCCGGGCTTGGCGCTCGCCGGCTTGGGCAACTCGGCCGGGCTGTCGACATCGGCATCGGCGACCGGCGCCGGCTGCGCATCCGGGTTCGGATGCGGGCCCACGCGCAGGAAACCGTCGCCGTCCTTCTTGAACAGGCCCGGGGCGGCCAGGAACACCACCGCGGCGATCGCCGCGCCGGCCACCAGCCAGACCCACCCGGGGGTGCCGTTGCCGCTGTTGCGCTTTGCCTGGCTCTTACCGCGACGTGCTGCCATCTACCGCTTCTCCGTTGGACTGCCTGAACCTTGCGGTTCCTTACATTTTTTCCGGCGCGCCGACGCCGAGGATTTCCAGGCCGTTGGCCAGCACCTGGCGCGCGGCCTGCGCCAACGCCAGCTTGGCGTCGCGTTCGGCGGCATCGTCCACCAGCACCGGCGTCCCGTGATACCACGTGTGGAAGGCATGCGCCAATTCACGCAGGTACTGCGCGATCTGGTGCGGTTCCAACGCCTCGCCGGCCGCCTCGACGACCTCCGGGTAACGGGAAATCTCGATCATCAGCCACAGCGAGGTCTCGTCGGCCAGCTGGCCGAGACCGGCGCTGCCCTTGGCGAGATCATGCGCCAGCCCCTTCTCCTGCGCCTGCCGAAGCAGGCTGCACACGCGGGCGTGGGCATACTGCACGTAGAACACCGGGTTGTCATTGCTCTGCTGGCGTGCGAGATCAATGTCGAAGGTCAGCTGCGAATCGGGCTTGCGCGCGATCAGGAACCAGCGGGTGGCATCGCGGCCGACTTCATCGATCAGGTCGCGCAGGGTCAGGTAGCTGCCGGCGCGCTTGGAGAGCTTCACTTCCTCCCCGCCGCGCATCACCGTCACCATCTGGTGCAGCACGTATTCCGGCCAGCCCTTGGGGATGCCCAGGTCCATCGCCTGCAGGCCGGCGCGCACGCGCGCCAGCGAGCCGTGGTGGTCGGCGCCCAGTTCGGTGATCGCGCGCTCGTAGCCGCGCTGCCACTTGGTGAGGTGGTAGGCCACGTCCGGTACGAAGTAGGTGTAGGTGCCGTCGGACTTGCGCATCACGCGGTCCTTGTCGTCACCGAAGTCGCTGGATTTCAGCCAGAGTGCGCCGCCTTCCTCGTAGGTATGCCCGGAGGCGATCAGCTTCTGCACGGCTTCCTCGACCTTGCCGTCCCGGTACAGCGAGCTTTCCAGGAAGTAGATGTCGAAGTCGACGCCAAACGCGGCCAGGTCGTGGTTCTGCTCGTTGCGCAGGTAGGCCACGGCAAAGCGGCGGATCGCCTCGAAATCCTGCGGATCCTTCGCACCGGTGACCAGGTGGCCTTCCAGGTCCACCGTCTCGCCGGCGAGGTAGGCCTTGGCCACATCCACGATGTAGTCGCCGCGGTAGCCATCCTCCGGCCAGCCCTCGCCATCCGGCGACTGGCCCAGCGCACGTGCCTGCACGGAGCGGGCGAGGTTTTCGATCTGCACGCCGGCGTCGTTGTAATAGAACTCGCGCTTGACGTTCCAGCCGTTCGCATCGAGCAGGCGCGCCAGGCTGTCGCCGATGGCGGCGGCGCGGCCGTGGCCGACATGGAGCGGGCCGGTCGGGTTGGCCGAGACGTACTCCACGCCCACGTTGTGGCCGTCACCGGAGAGGTTGCGGCCGTAGTCGTGGCCCTGCTTGAGCACGGCGGCGGCTTCGCGCTGGTAGGCGGCGGGAGCCAGATGGAAATTGATGAAGCCGGGGCCGGCGATTTCCACGCGGGCCACGTCGGTGCTGGCGGGCAATGCTTCCACCAGGGCCTGTGCCAGCGCGCGCGGGTTGGTGCGCGCGGCCTTGGCCAGCAGCATGGCGGCGTTGGTGGCGAAGTCGCCGTGCTCGCGGGTCTTCGGTCGCTCGACCACGAAATCCGGCGGCAGGGTGTCGGCGGGCAAGGTGCCGTTGGCGCGCAAGGCTTCGATGCCTTGACCAATCAGGGCGCGGAGTTGGGGTTTCACGGAGGATTCTGCTGGAGCGAGAAAGGCGGCGATTTTAACCGACCGGGCGGGGCCGGACGCGGACGCCGTTCAGCTGCGGGGCCCATGCCGAGGCACGGGCCAGGCTCAGACCCAGCCGCGGGCGGCGAAGGAGACCGGCGCGCCTTCGCCGATCACGAGGTGGTCCAGCAGGCGGATGTCGACCAGGCCCAGCGCCTGGTGCAGCCGCTGGGTGAGGCTGCGGTCCGCGGCCGAGGGCTCCGGGTCGCCAGAGGGATGGTTGTGGCCCACGATCACCGCGGCGGCGTTGTGGACCAGCGCACGGCGCAGCACTTCGCGCGGATGGACCTGGGCCTGGTTGATGGTGCCGCTGAATAGTTCTTCAAACGCGAGGGCGCGGTGACGGGTGTCCAGGAACAGCGCCGCGAAGATTTCCTGCTTGCGTGGCCGCAGGCGCGCGGTGAAATAGCGGCCCGCCGCCTCGGCGTTGGCCAGCGCGCTGCCGCGCTCCAGCTCGGCCTTTACGTGGCGGCGGCTGAGTTCCAGGGCCGCGGACAGCTGGCAGGCGCGCGCCGGCCCCAGGCCGTTGAGCCGGACCAGGTCGCCGGGCTCCCGGTCCAGCAGGCCGCGCAGCTCTCCCGCCTGCGCCAGCAGGTTGCGCGACGTCTTGACGGCATCCTGCCCGCGCAGGCCCGAGCCGAGGAAGATCGCCAGCAGTTCCGCATTGGAGAGCTGGCCCGGCCCTTGGCTGAGCAGCTTCTCGCGCGGGCGTTCGGTGACGGGCCAATCCTTTATGTGCATATGGCTAGGATGCATGGCCCCCTGGGGGCGGGATGTCGGAGCCGTAACGACGTTCGGTTAATCTAATTCTCCTTGTATGTGTAGGAATTTCCTTACGTGACCGCGAAATCCGAGCCCGGCCCGCTCAAGGGGCAACGTGTGCTGTTGTGCGTGGGCGGCGGCATCGCTGCCTACAAATCGCTGGAGCTGGTGCGCCGCCTGCGCGATGCGGGCGCGGACGTGCAGGTCGCGATGACCGCCGGCGCGCAGCAGTTCGTCACGCCGCTCAGCTTCCAGGCCCTGTCGGGCCAACCGACCCGCACCACGCTGTGGGACAGCGCCGCCGAGCAGGCCATGGGCCACATCGAGCTGGCCCGCTGGGCCGACCGCGTCGTCGTGGCGCCGGCCACCGCCGACCTGATCGCCCGTCTGGCGCACGGCCTGGCCGATGACCTGGTTACCACCCTGTGCCTGGCGACCACCGCGCCGGTCACGGTGGCCCCGGCGATGAACCACCGCATGTGGCTGCATCCGGCGACGCAGGCCAATGTCGCCACCCTGCGTGCGCGCGACGTGCGCGTGGTCGGGCCGGCCGATGGCCCGTTGGCCGAGGGCGAATCCGGTCCCGGCCGCCTGGTCGAGCCGCACGAACTGGTCGCCGCATTGGCCGAGGGTGCTGCACCGGCGCCAGTCCAGGCCGATGCGCGCCTGCGCGGCCTGCGCCTGGTCATCAGCGCCGGCCCCACCTATGAGGACCTGGACCCGGTGCGCTACGTCGGCAACCGCAGCAGCGGCAAGATGGGCTTCGCCCTCGCCGCCGCGGCCGCCCGCCAGGGCGCGGACGTGACACTGGTCGCAGGCCCGGTGCAGCTGGCCACGCCGCCGGGCGTGCAGCGCGTGGACGTGCGCTCGGCGGCGCAGATGCGCGACGCGGTGCTCGGTGCGATGCCGGCCGACATCTACATTGGCGCGGCGGCCGTCTCCGATTACACCCCGCGCCGCGCGGTGCCGCAGAAGATCAAGAAGACCGGCGAGACGCTCACCCTGGAACTGGTGCGCACGCCGGACATCCTCGCCGAGGTCGCCGCGCAAACCGGCGCGCTGAAGCTGGTGGTGGGCTTCGCCGCCGAAACCCACGACGTGGAGAAATACGCACGTGGCAAGCTGACCTCCAAGCGCCTGGACCTCATCATCGCCAACCAGGTCGGTATCAGCGGCGGCGGCTTCGAGAGCGACGACAATGCCGCCACCGCCTACTGGCAGGGGGGTGAACGCAGCTTCCCCAGCAGCAGCAAGGCCGAGCTGGCCGAGCGGTTGCTCGAACTGGTTTCGGAGAGACTGAACGCATGAGCGTGAGCGACCACACCCTGCAGCTGAAGCTGCTCGACCCGCGGTTCGGCGACGAATGGCCGCTGCCGGCCTACGCCACCGCGTCCAGCGCCGGCATGGACCTGCGCGCGGCCATCGAGGCGCCGATGACCCTGGCGCCGGGCGATGCGGTGCTGCTGCCCAGCGGCATCGCGATCCACATCGAGGACCCGGGCCTGTGCGCGGTCGTCCTGCCGCGCTCGGGCCTGGGCCACCGCCACGGCATCGTGCTCGGCAACGGGACGGGGTTGATCGACGCCGACTACCAGGGGCCGCTGCTGATCAGCGTGTGGAACCGGGGCCGGGAGCCGTTCACCATCGCCCCGGGGGACCGCATCGCGCAGCTGGTGCTGCTGCCGATCGTGCGCGCGACGTTGCAGGTGGTGGATACTTTCGTGGACAGTGCACGGGGTACGGGTGGATTCGGCCACACCGGCGTGCGCTGACAGGGGGCTGTCGAGATGAGCGGGACGAACGAAGGCGGGCAGATCGTGTCCAGCCTGCGCAGGAGCGCGCCGTTGCTGGCATTGCTGGCGCTGCTGCTGGCGGCATGGTTCGGTTGGAACGGGTATGCGCAATGGCGCCATGACCAGGCCGTCGCGACGGTGGAGCGCGCCCGCGACACCGTCCAGGGCGAAGTAGCCCGCGCGCTGGCCGCGCAGGGCAGCCAGTACGACAAGTTGCTGCAGGATCCGCAGGTCGTGGCCGCACTGGCGGGGGGCGACGCCACGGCGGCGGCCACCGTGATCCGCGAACGCTTCAAGGGCGCCGAGGACGTGCAGATCTGGCCAGCCAACCTGGCCGAGGCCTACGCGGACAGCGCCAAGTTCGGCTATTCGCGCCTGGCATTGCTGGAAGCCGCGCTGCAGAACGAGAAAGCCCAGGTCCGCATCGTGCGCGAGGACGGCCAGCCGCGGCTGGGCGTGGCCGCGCGCGTACAGCTGGGCGAGGCACCGGCGGTGACGCTGGTACGCCTGCCGCTGCTGCGCCTGACCGGCGCCTTCGATGCGCTGGACGTGCCGGCCAACGGCTACCTGGCGCTGCGCCAAGGGGTCTTCAACGTGGTGCAGAAGGGCGATGTCGGCCTGGCCGGCACGGCGGAGGCGATGTCGCGCCCGGTCGGCAAGGAGGGCGGCATGCGCCTGTCTGCTGCCGTGGCGGAAGTCGACGCCGGCCCGTTGGGCCTGGGCGCCATCCCCTGCATCATCGTGTCCGCCCTGCTCGTGGGATTGGCGGTGCTGGCCCTGCTGGCAGGGCGTGGGCGCGTGCGCCTGCCTTCGCGCCGCCCGGCCGCCGAGGATGCTGCGGGCGACGCGCCGACGCTGGGCGAGAGCCTGCGCCGCGATGCCGAGGCCGCCGCGCTGGCGGCGGCTGCCAATCCCGCGGACGAGGAAGGTGCTGCGATCGCGCGTCGTCCGGCCGGTATCACGGTGGTGCCGGATATCTTCCGCGCCTATGACATTCGGGGCGTGGTCGGCAAGGAGCTGAACCCGGGCGTGGCCGAGCTGATCGGCCAGGCCATCGGCAGCGTGATGCAGGCCCAGGGCCTGCGCGATGTGGTGGTCGGCCGCGATGGCCGCCTGTCCGGCCCGGAGCTGTCGGCCGGCCTGATCGAAGGCCTGCGTCGCGCCGGTTGCCAGGTGATCGACATCGGTCTGGCGCCGACCCCGGTGGTCTACTTCGCCGCCTACCACCTGCGCGCCGGCAGCTGCGTGGCGGTGACCGGCAGCCACAACCCGCCGGACTACAACGGCTTCAAGATCGTGGTGGGCGGGGAAACCCTGGCCGGCGATGCGATCACCGACCTGTACCGCCGCATCAATGAAGGCCGCCTGCACGCCGCCGCCGCGCCCGGTTCGCTCAGCCAGCAGGATGTCAGCGAGGACTATATCCAGCGCATCGCCGACGACGTGCAGCTGGACCGGCCGCTCAAGGTGGTGGCCGATGCCGGCAACGGCGTGGCCGGCGATATCGCCCCGCGCCTGCTGGAAGCCATCGGCGCGGAAGTCATCCCGCTTTACTGCGACGTGGATGGCACTTTCCCCAACCACCACCCCGACCCGAGCGAACCGCAGAACCTGCAGGACCTGGTGCAGATGGTGCAGCGATTCGACGCGGACATCGGCCTGGCCTTCGACGGCGATGCCGACCGCCTGGGCGTGGTGACGCGCGAAGGCAAGGTGGTGTTCCCCGACCGCCTGCTGATGCTGTTCGCCGCCGACGTGCTGCAACGCAACCCGGGCGCGCTGATCATCTACGACGTGAAGTGCACCGGAAAGCTGCAGGATTTCGTCCTGCGCCATGGCGGCAGCCCGATGATGTGGAAGACCGGGCATTCGCTGATCAAGTCGAAGATGCGCGAGACCGATGCCGAGCTGGCCGGCGAGATGAGCGGCCACTTCTTCTTCAAGGAGCGCTGGTACGGCTTCGACGACGGCCTGTATGCGGCCGCGCGCCTGCTCGAAGTGCTGGCGCAGCGCGAGGAAACACCGTCGGAGGTACTGGCTGAGCTGCCCGACAGCGTGTCCACGCCGGAGATCAAGCTGCCGGTGGAAGGCTCGCCGCACGAGCTGGTGGCGCGCTTCGTGGCCGCGGTGCAGGCGCAGGGCGAGGGTTCGCCGTTCGAAGGCGCGCGCATCGCCACCATCGACGGCCTGCGGGCCGACTTCAACGATGGCTGGGGCCTGCTGCGCGCCTCCAATACCACCCCGGTGCTGGTGCTGCGTTTCGAGGCGGAGAACGAGGCGGCACTGGCGCGTATCCGCGCGCTGTTCAAGGCGCAGCTGGCCGAGCTGCTGCCCGGAAAGGACATCGCGCTGTGATGCCGTGATGCCTTCGGGATACGAAAAAGGGCGGCCGATGGCCGCCCTTTTTTTGCCCCGCCGCCGGGATCAGGCCCCGGCGGGCGCGCGCATGGCGCGGTATCGCTGCAGGATCTGCTCGATCTCGCCATCGAGCTCCACGCGCTGGCGCTCGAAACTGGCTTGCAGGCGTTGCTGCCAGAGCAGTTCGTTGTGGCGCTTCTGGATGTCTCCGGCCAGCTTGTCCGGCACCTTCTGCCCGGCCAGCTCGCGGTTGCCGGCGTCGCGTAGCAGGCTGACCAGGCCCTCGCGCAGGCTGGCGACGTTGTAGCGCGCGGTCTGCACGTTGTTGTCGATCAGCGCGGTGCGCTCGGCGAACACCCGCCGCAGGTCATCCTCGCTCTGGAAGGTGGTCAGCAAGGCCTGGTCAGTGCGCTTGCGGGTCGCCTCGGCCGCCAGGTCCGCCTGCTGCTGCGCGGCCGCGGCGGCGGCCACGGCACGTTCGTCGGCATTGAGGGCGCGGTCGATCTCGGCGCTGCGCATGCCGTTGCTGGCATTGATCTCGTCGCGCGCCTGGTTCACCGCCTCCGACGGCAGGGTGTCGCTGCAGGTGCGCTGGCCGTTCTGGTCCCAGCAATACAGCTTCTTCGGCGTGACCGGCGTATTGGATTTCTTCTTCGCCGGCTGCGCGGCGTGCGCGTGCAGCGAGAGCACGGCTAGCGCTGCGATGCCCAGCATCGCTTTTCTGGTGTTCGGCATCATGGCAGCCCCCTGACTGTCCTCAGCCCGATGTGTCGGTACCGTAGCGGGCGCGGTAGGCCAGCAGCGGTGCGCGGAAGCCGACAAGTTCCGGGTTTCCATCGGCAAATGCAAGCAGGTCGCCCAGGTTGGCCACGGCCACGACGGGAATGCCCGCCTCAGCCGCCACGGCCTGCGCGGCGGAGCGGCGATCCTGCTCGGAGGCGATCTCCTGGCGGTCCAGCGCCACCACGATCGCCGCCGGGATGCCCCCGGCCTGGCGAATGATGCCCAATGCCTCACGGATGGCGGTGCCGGCGGTGATCACGTCGTCCACGATCAGCACCTTGCGGCCGGCCAGCGGGGCGCCGATCAGCGTGCCGCCCTCGCCGTGGTCCTTGGCTTCCTTGCGGTTGAACGCCAGCGGCAGGTCGCGGCCGCGGCGCGCGAACTCGCAGGCCAGCGCGGTGGCCAGCGGAATGCCCTTGTAGGCCGGGCCGAACACCAGGTCGAAATCCAGCCCGGCGTCCTCGATGGCGTCGGCGTAGCACGCGGCCAGGGCGGCGGTGCGCGCGCCCGAATCGAAACGGCCGGCATTGAAGAAGTACGGGCTCAAACGGCCCGACTTGAGGGTGAACTCGCCAAAGCGCAGGGCGTCGGCGCCAAGGGCCAGGTCGAGGAAGCGCTGCCGGTGGTTTTTCATCGGGCTCGAAACGGAGATGCGGGGACGCAGAGGATAGCGGCTCCGGCGGCGGCTCGGGGTCGAGGGTGGGTTGGGGTACGCTTTAGCGGTTTCCCGCATCCGGCACCCCATGCGCATCATCAGCTTCAACGCCAACGGCCTGCGATCGGCCGCCTCCAAGGGCTTCTTCGACTGGTTCTCCGCGCAGGAGGCCGACGTGCTCTGCGTCCAGGAGACCAAGGCACAGGAACACCAGTTGGCCGGGCCACAGTTCCTGCCCGCCGGCTACCGCGCCTGGTTCCGCGATGCCACCACCAAGAAAGGCTACAGCGGCGTGGCGATCTACAGCCGTCGCGAGCCGGACGAAATACGCACCGCGCTGGGCTGGGCCGAGTTCGACGAGGAAGGCCGCTATATCGAGGCGCGCTACGGCAACCTGAGCGTGGTGTCGTTCTATATCCCGTCCGGTTCCTCGGGCGAGCTGCGCCAGGACTTCAAGTTCAAGGTGATGCAATGGCTGCGCCCGACCTTGGCCCAATGGCTGGCCAGCGACCGCCAGTACGTGCTGTGCGGTGACTGGAACATCGTGCGCTCGGCCCTGGACATCAAGAACTGGAAGTTCAACCAGAAGAATTCCGGCTGCCTGCCGCCCGAGCGCGACTGGCTCAATGGCCTGTGCGCGGACCTTGCGGACGAGGCCGACCATGGCCAGGGCCGCGGCTGGGTCGATGCCTATCGCGTGTTGCACCCGCAGGGCGAGGACTACACCTGGTGGAGCAACCGCGGCGCGGCGCGCGCCAACAACGTGGGTTGGCGCATCGACTACCAGTTCACCACCCCGGGCCTGCGGGAGCGGCTGCGAGGGTGTTCGATCTACCGCGAGCAGCGATTCTCCGACCACGCACCGTTCACCGTGGACTACGACCTGTGAGCCCGGCGCCCGCCGGCACGCCGGCGTCCTACAAGGGCTGGGCCGGCATCCGCCGCGCCTTCGCCACGCCGTCGGCGGGCACGCTGGCGCTGCTCGGCTTCGGCAGCGGCTTGCCGTTCCTGCTGATCGCCTCGCAAACCTTGTCCACGCGCCTGCGCGATGTCGGCATGGACCTGCACAGCATCGGGCTGATCAGCCTGGCGAGTTTCTTTTACCTGCTGAAGTTCCTGTGGGCGCCGCTGCTGGACCGCCATGCGTTCCCGCTGCTGGGCTTCATGGGACGGCGGCGGTCATGGCTGCTGCTGTCGCAGGTCGGCGTCACCGTGGCGTTGTTCGCGCTGGCGTTCTCGCGTCCTGAGCTGGGCGTGGCCGGTTTGGTGGGCTGGGTGCTGTTCGCCTCGTTCATGGGCGCCACGCAGGATTCGGTGGTGGACGCCTACCGCATCGAGATCGCCTCGGAAAGCGCCCAGGCCGCCCTGGCCGCGACCTACATCCTGGGTTACCGCATCGGGCTGATCGTGGGCGGCGCAGGTGCGCTCTACCTGGCACAGTTCAGCGACTGGCGCTGGGCCTACATGGCGATGTCCGGCCTGATGCTGCTGCCGATCCTGGCTACGCTGGTGTGCCGCGAGCCGGCCATCCCGGAAGCCACGGTGGAACGCCGCATCGATTTCATCGGCGCGTTCTGGCAGCCGATCAGCAGCTTCTTCTCGCACAACGGCCCGGCCGTGGCGCTGGCGCTGCTGCTGTTCGTCGGATTCTTCAAGTTCCCCGACCAGGTGATTGGCGTGATGGCCGGCCCGTTCTACCTCGATTCGGGCTTCACCAAGGCCGATATCGCCACCGTCTCCAAGCTGTTCGGCGTGTGGATGGGGGTGGTGGGCGCGTTCGCCGGCGGCGCGGCGGTGGCGGCCTTCGGCTTCCGGCGCATGCTGCTGGTGGCCGCGCTCGGCGTGGCGCTGTCCAACCTGGCGTTCCTGCTCATGGCCCAGCATCCCGGCCAGTTGTGGACGTTCTACGCCGCGCTGTCGGCCGACAACCTGTTCCAGGGCTTCGCCGGCGTGGTGCTGGTGGCCTTCATGTCCTCGCTGACGGACCGCAACTTCACCGCGACCCAGTACGGCCTGCTGGTATCGCTGGCCAACCTGCCGGGCAAGTTCGTCGGTGGGGTGTCGGGTTATATCGTCGAGGCCAGTTCGTACTCGACCTTCTTCATCCTCAGCGCGCTGACGGTTGTCCCGACCCTGCTGTTGCTGGCCTGGCTGTGGCGCCGGATCGTCGACCCGGTGGCGACGCCGGCTGCCCCGCCGGCGGATTGAAAGCTGGCACGGACTTGCCGATGATGCGCCCCGGGGGATCCTCGAGCACGCGTGTTGGGGAGTGAAATGACCGATCTGGTTCTGCGCGACATCGATCCGATGCTGGTCGACCGTATCCGGCGTATCTCGGTGGCGCGCGGCTGGACGCAGCACCAGACGGTGATCAACCTCATCGAGCAGGGATTGTTCGCCTGCGAGCACGAGGTCAACGGCGGCTTCGGGCACCCGGAAGTGGATGCGCTGGCCGACGCGATCGCCGCGTTGAAATTGCTGCCGACCGGCGGCAGCTTCTGAACGCGTCAGGCGGGGTGGATGGCCCCGAGGATGCGCGGACCGCGCGCGCCACTGACCGATGGAAGATTGCCCGGGCGCGCCGAAAGCGTCTGTGCCGCCAGCCAGGCAAAACCCATCGCCTCCATGTAATCCGGGTCCAGGCCATGGGCATGGCTGGACTCCACGCCCACCTGCGGTAGACGCGCCGCCAGCGCGGCCATCAGTACCGGATTGCGCACCCCACCGCCGCACACCAGCACGCGCGCGGTGCCGGGCTGGTGGGTGAGCAACGCTTGGGCGACGGTCTCCACGGTCAGCGCCAGCAAGGTGGCCTGAAGGTCCGCAGCCGAAGTGCCTGCGGCGGCCGGCGCGGCCAACGCCCATTCCAGGTGGAACTGCTCGCGCCCGGTGCTCTTGGGCGGGGGCAGGCGGAACCACGGATCGGCCAGCCATTGTGCCAACAGCTCCGGGCGCGCCTGACCGCCGGCGGCGAACGCGCCATCGGCGTCGAACGGTTGACCGGTATGACGCTGGCACCAGCTGTCCATCAAGGCGTTGGCCGGGCCGGTATCGAAGCCGCGGACTTCCCCGGCATGCGGAATCAACGTGAGGTTCCCGATGCCGCCCAGGTTGAGCACGGCACGGTCCTCGTCAGCGCTGCCGAGCATCGCAACGTGGAAGGCCGGCATGAGGGGCGCGCCTTGTCCGCCGGCGGCGACGTCGCGGCGACGGAAATCGGCCACGGTGGTGATGCCGGTCAGTTCGGCGATGCGGTTGGCATCGCCCATTTGCCAGGTGAAGGCCGGCGTGGCCTGGGGTCGGTGGCGAACGGTCTGGCCGTGGGACCCGATCGCGCGAACCTGCGCGGTCGCGATGCCGTGCTGTCGGAGCAACGCCTGGGCGGCTTCGGCGAAGGCGATTCCCACGCGGGCATCGAGGTCGCCCAGTTCGTCCAGCGAGCCGCTGTTGCCCCCTTCGCCCAGCGCCACGAGCGCGGCGCGCAGGGACGGCTCCCAAGGGTGCGTGTGGCCAGCCAGCAGCTGGCAGCGCGGGCCATCGGCGTCGCCCTCGGGGAAGGCCACCAGCGCGGCGTCGATGCCGTCCGCGCTGGTGCCGGACATCAGGCCGATGTAGAGGGGAGTGCCGTCGGAAAGCGCCGCCATGTGGATCTCTGCTGCGGAAAGCGGATAAAGATACGGCGCCCGGGAAGGGCGCCGTCAATGCGTGTCGCTGGGAAGGGCGGCAATCAGCCCTTGCCCTTGCCTTTGGCCTGCGCCGGCTTGGTGTCGGCGTCGGCGTAGATCAGCTTCTCCATGCCCTCGATCCGGGCCATGGCCGGGGCGGTCTGCGCGCGGAAGGCAACCAGTTCGGCGCCACCCAGCGGGGTCGGCGGCGGCATGGTGACGGAGGCCGGGTTGCGCTGCTGGCCGTTGACGCGGAATTCGTAGTGCAGGTGCGGGCCGGTCGCAAGGCCGGTCATGCCAACGTAGCCGATCACCGTGCCCTGGCTGATGCGCTGGCCGGCGCGCACCTTGCCGAAGCGCGACATGTGGCCGTACAGGGTCGAGTAGCCCTTGCCGTGGTCGAGGATGATCACGTTGCCGTAGCCGCGCTGGGTACCCATGAACTTCACCTGCGCATCGCCGGCCGCCATGATCGGCGTGCCGGTCGGCGCGGCGTAGTCGATGCCCTTGTGGCCGCGGATGGTGCCCAGGATCGGATGCTTGCGCATGCCGTAGGTCGAGCTGATGCGGGTGTAGGTCACCGGCATGCGGATGAAGCTCTTCTTCAAGGGGCGGCCGGTGATGTCGAAGTACTCGGCCGGCTTGCCGCCGCGCTCGAAGCGGAAGCCCGTATAGGTCTTGCCGCCGGTGGTGAAGGTCGCTGCGAGGATCTTGCTGGTGTCGACGCGCTCGCCCTCGCGCCAGGTCTCGTCCATGACCACGCTGAAACGGTCGCCCGGCTGCAGGTCTTTGTCGAAGTCGATGTCGTACTTGAAGATGTCGTCGGTCATCGTCGCCACGGCCGAGGCCGGCAGGCCCGCCTTGCGGGCGGCGGCGTAGAGCGAGCTGGTGATCTCGCCGCTGGTGACCACGGTGCGGACGGTGGTGGCGCGCTCGGTGACTTTCTCGCGCACGGTGTCGCCATCGAGCAGCAGTTCGACGCGATGGCTCCCGTCTCGGTCGAAGCGCAGGGCGCGCAGCTCGCCCGGCTGGGCCATGTCGAAGGCCAGCTCGGCGCCGGGGCGCAGGCGGGTCAACGCTTCACGGGTGCCGGGATGGTCCAGCACGCGCGCCAGCGTGGTGCTGGGAATGCCCAGGTCGCCGAACACGCCGCTCAGGGTCTGGCCGGGCTTGATGCGCATCAGCTCCCAGTTGCTGCCCGGAATTGCCTGCGGATTGCCGGCCCGCAAGGGCGGCAGCGGCAGGGCGAGCGTGGAATGGGTGACCAGCGGCGCGTCGATCGCGTTGGAGAAGCCCGGGACGATGGTCGCCAGCAGGGCGCCGATGGTGGTGAACAGCGTGGCGTGGATCCAGTGGCGTCGGGTCCAGCGCTGGTTGAACGCGGCGGGAAGATGCTGCCTTAGCCTTTGGTGCAAGGCCGAGTCGTGTTGGACGTGAAGTCGTTCCTGGAAGCGCTGGCGGCGCGCACGGCCCTGCTCGGAATGCTGCATCTATCGGTTCCTCGGTGGCTCGAAGCACGAGCGCAAACGCCGGTACCATAGACACCCCTCAAAGCCGCGTCAAACCATTGAGCCTGTTCATGTTTTCGCTTGGCGCGGCATTAACTCGCGTTTAACATCGTTCACGTTTTTGACGGCCGCCATCCCCGCTGGAGTCCTGCTTTGTCCTCGATCGCTGAATCGCTCGCCCTGATCGGCCGTGGTGCCGATGAAATCCTGAAGATGGAAGAGCTGGAGGCCCGCCTCAAGACCGGCCGTCCGCTACGGATCAAGGCTGGCTTCGATCCTACTGCCCCGGACCTGCACTTGGGCCACACCGTGCTGCTCAACAAGATGCGGCAGTTCCAGGACCTCGGGCACCAGGTCATCTTCCTGATTGGCGACTTCACCGGAATGATCGGTGACCCGACCGGTAAGAACGTCACCCGCAAGCCGCTGACCCGTGAGGACGTGCTGGCCAACGCCCGTACCTACGAGCAGCAGGTATTCAAGGTGCTGGATCGTGAGCGCACCGAAGTGCGCTTCAACTCCGAGTGGTTTGGCCAGATGGCCGCGGCCGACATGATCCGCCTGGCCGGACA
Source organism: Pseudomonadota bacterium (assembly GCA_023386795.1). GTDB lineage: Bacteria > Pseudomonadota > Gammaproteobacteria > Xanthomonadales > Xanthomonadaceae > Stenotrophomonas_A. The sequence goes on along the minus strand of JAEWJB010000134.1, from coordinate 1,144 downwards.
ACACACGGTGGCCCGCATGCTGGAGCGCGACGATTTCGCCAAGCGCTACGCTGCGCAGCAGTCCATCGCCATCCATGAATTCCTCTACCCATTGGTGCAGGGCTACGACTCGGTCGCGCTGAAATGCGACGTCGAGCTGGGCGGCACCGACCAGAAGTTCAACCTGCTGATGGGGCGGGGCCTGCAGGAACACTATGGCCAGCCGCCGCAGATCGTGCTGACCATGCCGTTGCTCGAGGGCCTGGATGGCGTCAACAAGATGTCCAAGTCGCTGGGCAACTACATCGGCATCAGCGAACCGGCCATCGACATTGTCACCAAGACCATGAAGATCGGTGACGAGCTGACCTGGCGCTGGATCGAGCTGCTGTCCTTCGATATCGGCGTAGACGAGGCACGTGCGCTGCGCGCGCAGGTGGAGAGTGGTCAGTTGAATCCGCGCGAGGTGAAGCTGCGGTTGGCGCGCGAATTGGCTACCCGCTTCCATGACGCTGCCGCCGCCGAGCAGGCCATCGCCGGCTGGCATGCGGTGGTGACCGGGCAGGGCGATACCAGCCTGTTGCCTTTGCAGGAAGTGGTCGTGCCGGCCGAGGGCCTGCGTATCGCGGCGTTGCTGACCGCGGCCGGCCTGACGCCCAGCAATTCGGAAGCCACGCGCAAGGTGAAGGAACGTGCGGTGCGGGTATCCGGAGAGGTGGTGGAAGACCCGCAGCTGCAGCTCGCGCCGGGGTTCGAGGGTGTCATCCAGATCGGCAAGCGGAACTTCGCGCGCGTACTGCTTGTGGCGGGCTGAGCGACTTCTTCGGCAATCGCGTAAAAAAATTTTCACAAACCTCTTCCCAAAGGGTGAGGGAAGGGCCATACTTTCCCTCCCCCGTCACGAGGGCTTCGCCAAAAGGCAAGGCGATCGGACGAAGGGTCAGCCTCCAGCTTCACACGGGGTTGACGAATCAAAAAAGTCCGCTATGATGGCGGGCTCGCTTCAGGGAAAAGCCTTCGGGCGCTGAAGTGGTCAATGGCTCGAAACGAGGTGTTGACGGAAGCAAAAAGCCCGCTATAATGGGCGGCTCGCTCGGACGGAAACGTCGGTAGCGAAAAGGGAAAGGCGCTGAGGCCGGCCCCGAAGTTCTTTGACAGTGTGCGC
>JAEWJB010000115.1 GCA_023386795.1 Pseudomonadota bacterium | reverse complement strand
GCGGCCCGACAGGTCCCCGCAGGCGGATCGAAAAACGGTCGGTATCGAACGGGTTTGCTGGATGAAGAAAGGGCCGCTTTCGCGGCCCTTTCCGGTATATTCCGTGTAGTTCAGTTTGCGCCGGCGGTACCCGGCGTGCCTTCGCGCAGCGGGATCAGGTGGATCTCCACGCGGCGGTTCTTCGCACGGCCGGCATCGGTGCTGTTGTCGGCGATCGGCATGCGCTTGCCCATGCCAAGCACTTCCATGCGTTCGCGCTGCACGCCCTGGGCGGTCAGGTACTGCGCGACCGAATCGGCGCGCTGCTCGCTCAGCCGCTGGTTCACCGCGTCGGTGCCCACGCTGTCGGTGTGGCCCACCACTTCCACCATCGTCTGGTTGTATTCCTTCAGCGTGGCCGCCACGCCGTTGAGCGCGGAATAGAAGTCCGGCTTCAGCGTGGCCTTGTTGAAGTCGAACGTCACGCCGTCCGGCAGGTTCAAGGTGATGTTGTCGCCCTGGCGCGAAACCTCGATGCCGGTGTTGGCAGTGCGCTCGCGCAATGCGCGTTCCTGGCGGTCCTGGTACTGGCCGATCGCCGCGCCACCCAGGGCGCCGATACCTGCGCCGACCATCGCATGCTGGCGGCGCTCGGTGGCGCTGTCACCGGTGAGCAGGCCGCCGGCCACGCCGATCGCAGCGCCGATCAGCGCATTGCGGCCCGTCTTGTTTTGCTGCTGCGTCGGATTGCCGTACGGGTCCTGCTGCACATACGAGCCGCCCGTGGCGCAGGCCGACAGGGCCAGCGCGGCGGCAACGGCGACACACACCTGCTTGTTCGCTGCTCGGAACATGATTCCTCCTTGTAGCCGGGTCGTCCGGCGGGATACCGGGCGAGAATAAACAGGCAGGCGCGAGCAGGACATGATGAAAAGGCATGGCGAGCACACGCGGCCGGGCCGCGTTCAGGCACCTGTCGCGGATGTTCAGCTTGCCGCGCGCATGCGGGCGTAGGCGCCCAGTGCGGCCTCGCGGCCCTCGGCCAGGTCGATGATCGGCGTGGCGGGATAAGCCGGCGCGTGCTCGGCCAGCGCCTGCGGGTATTCCCAGGGCGCGAATCGCTGCGCAAGCGGCAGCGCCGCCAGTTCCGGCACCCAGCGCGTGATGTAGCGCGCCTGCGGATCGAAGCGCCTGGACTGGGTGACCGGGTTGAACACGCGGAAGTACGGCGCGGCATCGGCACCGGTGCCTGCCACCCATTGCCAGCCCAGCGTGTTGTTGGCGAGGTCGGCATCCACCAGGGTGTCCCAGAACCATCGCGCGCCCAGGCGCCAGTGCTGGCGCAGGTGCTTGGTGAGCAGGCTGGCGACGATCATCCGTACCCGGTTGTGCATGAAGCCGGTGGCCCACAGCTCGCGCATGCCGGCATCGACGATCGGAATGCCCGTGCGCCCGTGGCGCCAGGCATGCAGCGTCACGGCATCGCGCGTGGCCCAGGGGAAATGGTCGAAGCGGGTGTCGAGGTTGCGCGTCGGCGTGTGCGGAAAATGATGCAGCAGGTGGTAGGCGAATTCCCGCCAGCCCAGTTCGCGGACGTAGCCATCGACGTCGGCCGCTGTGCCAGCGCGATGATGGCGCGCCAGTTCGGCGCAGATGCGCCACGGCGCGATCTCGCCGAAATGCAGGTGCGGGGAGAGCCGCGAGGTGCCGATGCGGTCGGGTTGGTCGCGTTGGTCGCGGTAACCGTGCAAAGCGCCCTCGACAAACGCTTCGAGCATCTCGTGTGCGCCCGCCTCGCCAGGCTGCCAGTGCGCCCAGAAGCCGGTGTCCCAGTCGCGCGTCGGGGCCAGGCCGAGCGCGTCGAGGTCATCACCGTCCAGCGCCGGCGGCGCGGGCAGCCGCGACGGCGCCTGCCAAGGTGGCGGCAGGCGCCACTGCTTCAACGCGCTGCGCCAGAAAGGCGTGAACACCTTGTACGGTGCGCCTTGCTGGGTCGCCAGTTCCCATGGCTCGAACAGCAACGTGCCGTTGAAGCTCTCGACGGTCAGCCCGCGCTCGCGCAACGCGCGCTTGATCGATGCATCGCGGGGCTGTGTCGCCGGTTCGTACTTGCGGGTCCAGTAGACCGCCCGGGCGCCGCTTTCGGCGATCACCGCATCCAGCACTTCCCGGCTGTCGCCGCGGCGCAGCAGCAGGTCGGAGCCGCGCGAGCGCAGGGCCTCCCGCAGCGCGCCCAGCGAACGGTGCAGCCAGGCATCGGACGCCGCGCCCGGCGCCCAGCGTCCTTCCTCGTGTGGCGCATGGATGTAGAGCAGGATCGGCACCTGTCCGGCATCGAGCGCGGCGCGCAGGGCCGGTTGATCGTCCAGGCGCAGATCGCGCCGCAGCCACACCACCGCGTATTCCATCGAACAAGTACCCCGCTTCGGACGCGGCGATGATACCGGCCCCTGCGCGATGCCGATGCGACGACGGCCGGGAAGTCCCGGCCGTCGCGCGTTCCCCTGCAGGGCGGTATGGCCCGTTACAGCTTGTAGCTGAAGCCCAGCAGGTACTGCCGGCCGTACTCGGTGTATTCCTCGGGCAGGAACAGCCCGGTGCTGTTGGTGGACTCGCTGACCTCGGTGCGGAAGGCCTCGTTGGTCAGGTTGTTGACCTGGAACATCAGCGACAGACCCTTCAACGCGCTCGTGTCCGGGAATTCGTAGCTCAGCTGCAGGTCCACGCTGCGTTCGCTGAGCGTGTTGCGGTACTGGCGCTGGCCGAACAGTGAGGAATACTCGCCGCGGTACGGATCGCGGTAACGCTGGCTGATTCGCGCGCCCCAACCGTACTTCTCGTAGAACAGCGTGGCATTGGCGACGACCTTCGACAGGCCCGGGATGGTATCGGTGCCGGGGGTATTGTCGTTCGGGTCCGGATCGATGGACGACTCGGTGTACGAGCCATTGAGCTGCACGCCGAAGCCGTCCAACGCGTCGGAGAACAGGTCGCCGGTCAGCGTCACCGCCGCCTCGACACCGCGCATGTAGCCACCGGTGCCGTTGGCCCAGGTGGAGAACGTGCCGATGTTGGAGATCGGCGTTTCGCCATCCGGGTCGTAGCCGGTGAAGTCCCACGGGATCGTCTGGCGGTAGATGTACGTCTCCAGGTCCTTGTAGAACAGCGCCACGCTGGCGTAGCTGGCCTGCCCCATGTACTTCTCCAGCGACAGGTCCACCGCGTTGGCGCGGTACGGTTCCAGCGTCGGATTGCCGCCGCTGCCCTCCCACAGGCTGGTGGTCTGGCTGACCGCGGCGCTGGAATCGGCGCTGAGGTAGTTGATCGGCGCGCGCATCAGCTGCTTGGCCGCGCCGAAGCGCACGTTCCAGCCGTCGCCGAAGTCGAACACCAGGTTCAGGCTCGGCAAGGCGTCGTTGTAGCGCGCGCCCAGGGTCTGGCTGCCGGTGATCGCCCCGCCGTTGGCGTTGAAGCCGGTGGAGGACTGGTCGGTGCTGATGTACTGCATGCCCGCGTTGCCGCGCACGCGGATGCGGTCGGTCAGGTCCATGTCGATGTTGGCGCGCAGGTAATACGTGTTGACGTCTTCGTCGACGACGTAATCCTTGCGCAGGTCGTCGTTGCTTTCGGAAATCGCCACGTCGTAATAGCGGTCCAGCAGCGCGCGCGGGTTGAAGGTGAGGATGTTGCCCATGCCGACGAAGCCGAGCGAGGTCGGCGACATCAACAGCGACGGATCCACCAGCGTGGGGCCATCGCGCAGCGTGGCGAAGTACACGTCCGAGCGCTTGTCCTTGCTGCGGCGGTTGATGTTGGCGCCGAAGTCGAAGCTGCGCACGAAGGCGGTATCGACGTTGTAGGTGAACTGCAGGCGCCCGGCCTTGATCTCGTCCTTCTGCCAGGAATTCTCCAGGCGGCCGTCATGCCCGTAGTTCTGCACGTCCCACAGGTAGACGCTGTTGGGGTCGGACAGGTCGGCCAGCGAATAGTGGCCGTAGCCGGCGCTGATCGGCACCTGGAAGCCCACGTCCTGCGGCTCGGCCAGGCCGGCGTAGGTCTCCAGCTGCGACTGGCGGCGCTCGGCGCGCGAGTAGTTCAGGTCCAGGCTCACCGTCCACGGGTCGAAGGTGAGCGTGTTGGTCCAGCCGGCCGAGAACAGCTTGTCCTCGCGGGTGTTGTTGTCGTTGCGCACCAGCGGCTGCACGCCGGTCTGGGTGCCGCTGGTGATGATCGGGTAGCCGTTGCGCTCGGTCAGGCCGATGTTCTCGTAGCCGGCCGGCTGGCCGTTCATGCCGGTCCAGTAGGCGTCATTGGTCCACATCGCGCCGTGCATCACTTCGTCCTGCTGGAACTTGGACCAGTAGACGTCGAGGATGCTGTGGAAGTGTTCGTTGGGCTTGAACTCGAAGGCGCCCATCACGCCGTCGCGGGTGAGGTCGCGCGATTTCACCCACGCTTCCTGGCCCTGCAGCGCGATGGCGTCGGCCGGCTTGCCCGGCTGCGACTGGCCCCACACGTCGGTGTTGGCCCACCACCATTCCTTGTAGTGCTTCTCCTGGAAGGGCGAGTTCAACCGCGCCACGCCCAGCGCGATGCCGATGGTGTCATCGGCGAACTGGTCCACGTAGGAGGCGCTGGCGCGATAGCCCTTGTCGTCGCCGTCCGGGCTCAGGTCGCCGAGCGAATTCTTCTCGCCATTGCCGGTGACCACGATGCGGCGCTCGCCCAGGCTGAGCGGGCGGATGGTCTGCAGGTCCACGGTGCCGGACAGGCCCTGGCCCACCACCGCCGCATCGGCGGTCTTGTACACGGTGACCGCGTTGATCAATTCGGCGGGGTACTGATCGAACTCCACGCCGCGGCTTTCGCCGGTGCTGACCTGCTCGCGCCCGTTGAGCGTGGTGCCGACGAACTGTTCGGACATGCCGCGGATCTGCACGACCTGCGAGCGGCCGTCCACGCGCTGGGTGGCGATACCGGGCAGGCGCGAGATCGAGTCGGCGATGCTGATGTCGGGCAGCTTGCCGATGTCCTCGGCGGAGATGGCCTCCACGATGGACGTGGATTCGTTCTTGGTGGCGACCGCCGATTCGATGGCGGCGCGGATGCCGGTGACCTGGACGGCGTCCAGGTTGGTCGGATCCGGCGTGTTCTGGGTGGTGGCCTGCTGGGCCTGGACGGCACCGGCGCCGAGCGCCAACGCGCAGGCCAGGACCAACTGGTGACGACGAACGGTCCCGCGCGGGGACAGGTGATGACAGCGCATTCGGCTCCCTCCAAGCCTCGATGACAGCGCTGTTCTATGGCGAGGACGAATAAATTGTCAACTTTTCGTTATATGACCTTCGCGGGCAGTACGCAGAGGCTTGATCCATAACGGTGCGCCCGTGCGCACGCACGGCGGCTGACGCGGCGCAACACGTTGCGCGCGCGGATGTTGGTCAATAAATGACCCATAGGCGCGATGGGCCGAGCTGCTTTGCACGCGCATCGAACACCACGGCATCCTGGGCAGCGCACTACCCCTTCAGCGCCTTGCGCACCGCCTCCTGCGTGATCGGCAGATGGCGCACGCGCGCGCCCACTGCCGCGAAGATCGCGTTGCCGATCGCTGGCGCCACCACGGTTGTGGCCGGCTCGCCCAGACCCACCGAGGCCTCGGTACTGGGAATGAACTCGATCTGCAGCGGCGGCACATCGGCGATGCGCAGCGGCGTGTAGCTGTTGAGGTTGATGTCGCGCACCTGCCCGTGTTCGATCAGCGTGCCCTCGTGCAGCGCCATGCTCAGGCCCCACAGGGTGGCGCCTTCGGTCTGCGCCAGCGCGCCATCCGGATGCACCACGGTGCCGCAGTCGGTCACCACGCTCAGTTGCTCCACCTGCACGTGCCCGGTTTGCCGGTCCACCTTCACCCGTGCCACGCAGGCGACCCAGGTCGGCATGTCGCGCTCCTGCCCGAACGAGGTGGCGATACCCAGCCCGGTATCGGGCGGCAACGTCTGACCCCAGCCCGCCAGTTCGGCCACGCGGCGCAGCACCCCGGCCTGCCGCGCGGCGCCGCCCACGGCGTTCGGCGCGCTGCCGGCGTTGTCACCCGTGGCATCGAGCAGCGCCAGGCGGAATGCCAGCGGATCCTGGCCGCGCTGGTGCGCGGCTTCGTCCATGAAGCTTTCCAGCGCCCAGTTGGTCCAGCCCGGGCCTACCGAGCGCAGCCAGCCCGGCCGGAACACGCGGTTGGCCAGGTCATTGGAGATCGCGCGCACGCGGTGCGCGCCCACCGTGTACCAGTGGTCGGCGCCGGAAATGGCGAACGGGTCGTACGGCGCGCCATTGCCCTTCGCCTTGCCGAGCAGCGCGCCGGCCATCACCTGCGTGGGCCAGCCGGCACAGGCATCGTGCTGCATGGCCACCACCTTGCCGGTGGCATCGAAACCCATGCGCAGCTTCTGCAGCGACGCCGAGCGGATCGAGTCGAAGCGCGCATCGTCCTCGCGGGTGAGCGTGAGCTTCACCGGCTTGCCGCCCAGCGCCTTGGAGGCGAGTGCGGCCGGCACGGTGTAGTCGCCGTTGAGCCGACGCCCGAAGCCGCCGCCCAGCAGGTAGGTGCGCAGCACCACCTTGTCCTCGCCCACGCCCAGGGCCTTGGCCAGCGTGGGCAGGATCAGCGATTGCCACTGGTTGCCCGTGTGGATCTCCCACACGCCGTCCTTCTGCAGGGCCAGCGCGTTGACCGGTTCGAGCTGGAAATGCAGCACGCTGGCGGTGGTGTACTCGGCCTCCAGCGAGGAAGCCGCCTTGGCAAAGGCGTCCTCCACCGGGCCTTCGACCACGCGCGCGCCGGCATTGGCGTCGGCGATCAGCTTGGCCGCGTGGTCCAGCACCTGCTGTTCGGAGACCTCCGCGGTGTCGTCGTTATTCCACGTCACCTTGAGCCGGCGCGCGGCCTGCATGGCCGCCCAGGTGGAATCGGCCAGTGCCAGCACCCAGCCGGGCACGGTACCGGACGGATCGTCCAACACCAGATGCCCCTGGTAACCCTTCACTTGCTTGGCCAGCGTTTCGTCCACCGCGCCGGCCTTGGAGCCGTTGCGCGTCGGCGGCACCACCGGCGCGGCGTGCACCATGCCGTCGATGTGCGCGTCGATGCCGTACACGCCCTTGCCATCGGTCTTGCCGGGGATGTCCAGCGCCTGCGTGTCGACGCCGACCAGCCGCCGCTCGGCCGGCGCCTTCACCGGCATCGCCTTGAGCTCGTCGGCGCTCCAGCTGCGGCTGAGGTCGCCACGCTGCACGATCTGCGCGTAGGTGATCGAACGCCCCGCCCCGCTCACCACGCTGTTGCGTGCCTGCAGCGAAGCCGCCGGCACGCCCAGCAGCTTGGCGGCTTCCTCGATGAGCGCGGTGCGCCCGGCTGCGCCGGCCTGGCTCAGCAGCGGGAAGCTCTGCCACACCGACCAGCTGCCGCCGGTCACCATCAGGCCCCACTTCGGGTCGCTGTCCACATGCTCCACGCGCACCTGGGACCAGTCCGCCTCCAGTTCGTCGGCAAGGATGCGCGCCAGCGCGGTGCCGACGTGCTGGCCCATTTCCGCGCGGATGACATGCACGGTGATCGTGCCGTCGGCATCGATGCGGAACCACAGGTTCGGGTCGAAGCTGCGCGTGGCCACCACCTGCGCCGCCTGCTCGGGCAGCACCAGCGAGGCCCGTGCGAACGCCATCACGAAGCCGGTGCCGGCGGCACCGATCAGGAAGCCGCGCCGGGTCAGGCGCAGTCCACGGGGGGTGCCCAGGTCATTCATCGCCCGCTCCTTCCGGTGCGGTGGCCGGCGCCGGCGCGCGCATCGCCTCTGCCGCCAGGTGGATCGCCTTGCGGATACGCACGTAGGCCATGCACCGGCACAGGCTGCCGGCCATCACTGCTTCGATCTCGGCATCCGTGGGATTGGGAAAATCGCTCAGCAGCGTGGCGGCCTGCATGATCTGCCCGGGCTGGCAATAACCGCACTGTGGCGCCTGCGCGGCGACCCACGCCTGCTGCAGCGGATGCTGGCCGTCCGGCGAGAGGCCCTCGATGGTGGTGACCTGCTGCCCGGCCACCGCGCCCACCGGCGTGATGCACGAACGGATCGCCCGGCCGTTGAGATGCACGGTGCACGCACCGCACATGCCGATGCCGCAGCCGAACTTGGTGCCGGTCAGCCGCAGCTCGTCGCGGATCACCCACAGCAGCGGGGTATCGTCGTCCGCATGCACCTCGACCGGCTGGCCGTTGAGTTGGAACTGGCTCATGGATGGGCTCCGGTCTGTCCGCTCTGGGTGCCCGAGGAAGGTTCCTCGCGCAGCTTGGCGACCTGTTTTTCCAGGTCCGGCCACGGCGGCCGGTCGGTGCGCGTGCGCCGCAGCCAGGCCGCCAGCGCCGCCACCTGCGCGTTGCTGAAGCTGTGCGAGAAGCCCGGCATCATCTGCCCGGGCAGGCCTTCGTCCACGCCGATGCCGTGCAGGATGATCTGGATCAGCGTGGAAGGATCGTCGGCGGTGAGCGCGCTGTTGAAGCCCAGCTCCGGGCGCGCCAGCAAGGGCATCGGGCCGCGGTTGTAGTGGCACGACGAACACGCCGCGTTGTAAAGATTCGCGCCGGGGTCGACCTGCTGCGCGGTGCCGATGCGGTTGGCCTGTTCGGCGCGCGCCAGCGCCGCCTGCGGGGCGGCGATCGCCTTGCCCCGCGTGCCGAAGCGCTCGGCGAAATACGCGGCGATCGCGCGCACGTCCTCGTCGGGCAACCGCGACAGGCCCTCGTGCACCACCGGCGACATTGGCCCGGCGGCCGTGCCATGCAGCTGCGTGGCGCCATGGCGCAGGTAGGCGAACAGTTCGTCCTCGCTCCACGGCACCGGGGCGTGGTTGCGCGCGTCCAGCGGGGGCGCGTACCACTGGTCGATCGCCGCGCCGGCGTAGCGTGCATCCCCGCCGCGCTCGGCGCCCAGGCGGTTGCGCGGGCTGTGGCAGGCCGAGCAATGGCCCAGGCCCTCGGCCAGGTAGGCGCCCCGGTTCCACTGCGCGTCCTTGCCGGTCACCGGGCCGAACTGGCCCTCGCGCACGAACAGCAGCTTCCAGCCGGCCTGCAACGGGCGCCAGCTCAACGGGAACGGCACGTCCGGCTTGCGCTGCTGCTGGCGCACCGGCGGCTGCTGCATCAGGTAGGCGTACAGCGCATGCAGGTCTTCGTCGCTGACCAGTTCGAAGTGCTGGTACGGGAAGGCCGGGAACAGCTGGTATCCCTCTCGGCTGACGCCCTTGCGCATCGCGCGCACGAAGGCCTCTTCCGACCATCGCCCGATGCCGGTTTCCGGATCCGGGGTGATGTTGCTCGACCAGATCGTGCCGAAATCGGTGCGCATCGGGTAATTGCCCGCATAGCGCGCGCCGCTCTTGGCGGTGTGGCAGGTGGCGCAATAGCCGGCACCGGCGAGCATTTCGCCGCGCTTGACCAAGGCCGGATCGAAACTGCCGGCGGCGGGCGGGTCGATCGCCTTGATCGACGGCCGCCAGGCCAGCACATAGACGCCTGCGAAGCCCAGGACGATCAGGGCCAACAGGAACAGGAAGAAGCGCTTGACCACGCCCACCTCCAACACATCCTTGCCGCGCATCCCGCGCCGTGCGGTCCGCGGTGGCGGCGGCTGCCGCGGACGGCGCGAGCATACGCCCAAGTCGGGCGCGTTGTCTTCACCCCACCGGCGCCGGGCTTACTCGAAGCTGCCCACCGAGTCGTGCGCGAGGTTGTCGAAGCGGGTGTACTCACCGAAGAACTTGAGCTTGCACGAACCGGTCGGACCACCACGGTGCTTGCCGATGATGATCTCGGCCAGGCCCTTGTCCGGCGAATTTTCCTTGTTGTAGTAATCGTCGCGGTAGATGAAGACGATCATGTCCGCGTCCTGCTCGATGGCGCCCGACTCGCGCAGGTCGGCCATCACCGGGCGCTTGTCGGTACGCGTTTCCAGCGAGCGGTTGAGCTGGGACAGCGCGATCACCGGCACGTTGAGCTCCTTGGCCAGGCCCTTGAGCGAACGCGAGATCTCCGAGATCTCGGTGGCGCGGTTCTCGCTGTTGCCCGGCACGGACATCAGCTGCAGGTAGTCGATCACCACCAGGCCCAGGTCGTGTTCGCGCTTGAGGCGGCGGCACTTGGAGCGCAGCACCTCCGGCGACAGGCCGGGGGTGTCGTCGATGAAGATCTTGGTTTCCTTGAGCATCTTGATCGCGCCGGTCACGCGCGCCCAGTCCTCGTCCTCCAGCTGGCCGGTGCGCAGGCGCTGGGCGTTGATGCGCCCGTTGGAGGAGATCAGGCGCATGGCCAGCTGCGAGGCGGACATTTCCATCGAGAACACCGCCACGCCCTTCTTGGACTTGATCGCCGCGTACTCGGCGATGTTCAGCGCGAAGGTGGTCTTGCCCATCGCCGGGCGCGCGGCCAGGATGATCAGGTCGGTCGGCTGCAGGCCGGCGGTCATGCCGTCGAAGTCGGTGTAGCCGGTCGGCAGGCCGGTGATGTTGCCGCCGTTCTCGAAGCGGTTGCGCAGCTCCTCGAAGGCGTCCTTGAGCGCATTGGGCATGGCGACGAAGTCGCTGCGCCCGCGCGCGCCGGCCTCGGCGATCTGGAACACCGCCTTCTCGGCGCTGGCCAGCAGCTCGGCGCTTTCGCGCCCTTCCGGCTGGAAGCCGTCGTTGACGATCTCCGTGCCGACCTCGATCAGCTGCCGCAGCACCGCCTTGTCGCGCACGATTTCCGCGTAGGCGGTGATGTTGGCCGCCGACGGCGTGGTGCTGGCCAGCTCGATCAGGTAGGCGCCATCGCCGACCTGCTCCAGCTTGCCCTGCGATTCGAACCATTCGCCCAGGGTCACCGCGTCGAACGGGCGGCCCTTGTCGGACAGCTCGCGGATGGCGCGGTAGATCAGCCGGTGGTCGCGGCGGTAGAAGTCGTTCTCGGTGAGCTGGTCGTTGACCCGGTCGTAGGCCTCCGGCGCCAGCATCAGGCCACCGAGGACCGCCTGCTCGGCCTCCACCGAATGGGGCGGCACGCGCAGCTGGTCGATGCGCGGCTCTGGCCGGTCATCGCGATCGCGGTTGGAACGGAAACCGGGACGGGCGGACATTCGGACGAAAACCTGACGCGGGGACGGGGGCAGGAAGGATAGGCAGCCACGGCCCCACGCGCTAGGAACAAGTCTGTGGATAAGCCGTGCGCAACCGGTGCGCGAAGCCGATCCTGGCCCCGTCCCGTCTCAGATCGCGCGACCGCTCAGCCCTTGTGGCGGTCGATGAACGCCACGAAGCGGTCCACGTAGCCCTGCAGGAACTTCGTCGTGCCGGCGTCGCCGAAGCCGCCCTGCGCGTCGAAGAAGCCGTCCTTGTGCTGCAGGAACACCTCCGGCTGGCCCAGCACCTGCATGTCCAGGTAGGCCAGCACGTTGCGCAGGTGCTGCTGCGCCAGCGCGGTGCCGATGGTACCGACGGAAATGCCCAGCACCGCGGCGGGCTTGCCGGCAAAGCAGCTGTCGCCATACGGGCGCGAGCCCAGGTCGATGGCGTTCTTCAGCACGCCGGGGATCGAGCGGTTGTATTCGGGGGTGACGAACAACACCGCGTCGGCGGCGCGCACCTGTTCCTTCAGGCGCTTGCCCTGTGCCGGGTAGTCGTGGTCGAAATCCTGGTCGTACAGCGGCAGGTCGCCGATCTCCACGTGTTCGAGCGTGGCCCGGGGGCCGAACAGCGGCTGCAAGGCATGGGCGAGCTGGCGGTTGAACGAATGCTTGCGCAGGCTGCCGACGAACACGGCGATCTTGTACTGGCTCATGGCGGGACTCCTTGGAAGACCGGTTCCAATCTAGCCACCGCGACGCTCAAGCCGAGTGAAGCAGCCCGCCCTGCCCGGCCACGCCGGCCCGCGCCTGGCGCCAGCCTTCCTGCCAGGCCTGGAACATCAGCACCGTCCACAGGTGCGTGTGCCATTTGCGCTGGCCGCCCACGAAGGCCTGCCAGGGCGCCTGGATGGACCCGGGCACGAATACGCCTTCGTTAGCCAGCCGGGCCGGATCGAGCAACGCCTGCGCCCATTCGCGCAGGTCCCCGCGCAGCCAGTCGCCCACCGGCGCGCCGAAGCCGCGCTTGGGGCGGTCCACCATGGCGTCGGGCACGTAGCGCCGCAGCACCTGCTTGAGCAGGTATTTGCTGCGGCCGTCGCGATACTTGAACGCCAAGGGCAGCGACCAGGCGAACTCGGCCACGCGCCAGTCCAGCAACGGCGCACGCGCCTCCAGCCCCACCGCCATGCTGGTGCGGTCCACCTTGCACAGCAGGTCGTCGGGCAGGTAGGTGGTGAAATCGGCCAGCATCATCGCATCGGCCGGGGTGCCGGCGCCGTGCAGCGGCTGGGCCAGGCTGTAGAACGTTTCCGGTTCGTGCGCGCCGCGCACGGCCGCGGCCGGGCGACGCCAGCGCGAGATGCGGTTTCGGTAGACGTCGCCGATGCCGCGCGCACCGGCTTCGTTGAACAGCACGGCCAGCCCTCCGGTGCGCGAGCCCTCGCCGCCTGCGCGGCGCGCCAGCAGCGCGCGCAGCGGGGCCGGCACCGCGCGCAGCATCTGCCAGTTGCGCAGCGCGCGCACGTAGCGCGAATAGCCGAAGAACAGTTCATCGCCACCATCGCCGGACAGCGCCACGGTCACGCCGGTACGCGCGAGCCGGGCCACCAGCGCGGTCGGCACCTGCGAGGCGTCGGCGAAGGGTTCGTCGAACATGTAGGGCAGTTCGGGCACCACCGCCAAGGCATCGCGGCCGTCCACGTACAACTCGGTGTGCTCGCAGCCCAGGTGGGCGGCCACCTCGCGCGCCAGCGGCGCCTCGTCGTGGTGCGAACCGCTGAAGCCGATGCTGAAACTGCGCACCGGGCGCGCGCTCTGCGCCTGCATCAGCGCGGTGACGAGGGAAGAATCGGTGCCGCCGGAAAGGAAAACGCCCACCGGCACGTCGGCCACCATGCGCAGGCCGACCGCATCGCGCAGCAAGGTATCCAGGCGTTCTTCGGCTGCCACCGCATCGCCGGTGAAAGGCGCCGCGAGGGCGTCCTGCATGGCCTGGCGTGCGTCCCAGAACGGACGTTGCGCCTGCTCGGGACGGTGTGCGGCGGCGCCGGCGGCGATATCGCCGGCCTGCAGCCGCAGCACGCGGCCGGGCATCAGCTTGAACGTGTCGCGATGGATGCAATGCGGCGCGGGAATGTAGCCCAGGCGCAGAAGCAGCGTCAGCGCGTCGGGGGCGACGCCGTTGTCGAACTCGGGATGGCGCCACAGCGCCTTGAGCTCGGAGCCGAACACCAGCGTGTCGCCGGCCCAGCCGTAGTACAGCGGTTTCTTGCCGACGCGGTCGCGCGCCAGCTGCAAGGTCTGCTCGCGGCTATCCCACAGCGCCAGCGCGAACATGCCGTTGCACTGCGACAGCGTGGCCTCTAGGCCCCATTCGCTGATGGCCGCCAGCAGCACCTCGGTATCCGAATGCCCGCGGAAGCGGTGTCCCAACGCGGAGAGCGCCGCGCGCAGCTGGGCGAAGTTGTAGATCTCGCCGTTGTAGACCAACTGGTAGCGGCCATCGTTGGACGCCATGGGCTGGTGGCCCAGCGGCGAGAGGTCCAGGATGCTCAGCCGCTGGTGGGCCAGCCCGATGCCGGCCTGCGCGTCGCACCACACCCCGGCGTCATCCGGCCCGCGGTGGTGCAGCGTCGAACCCATCGCGCCGGCGAGCGCGGTCAGTGCCTCTCCATGCAGGCGCGGGTTGGGCAGCCACAGTCCGGCCAGTCCGCACATGGCCGCGCCTCAGGCCGGCTCGGCTGCGGACAGGCGCGCTTGCACCTCCTCGCCGGCCGGCACCATCGGCACGAAGCCCGGCGTGGCCTGCACCCGTCGCAACCAGTCCTGCAGCGAGGGCCAGCGGTCCAGGTCGAAACCGCCATCGGCGGCGCAATGCGTGTAGGCGTACAGCGCGATATCGGCAATGCCGTAGTGCGGGCCGGTGAACCAGTCGTGCTGGTCAAGATGCTGCGCCATCACCGCCAGCGCGGCGTTGCCTCGCTCGCGCAGGCGTGGCAATTCGGCACGGCGCGGTGAGTCGAGCGGGGTCCAGCCGCGGATGAAGCGTGCCACGGCCACGTAGGGCTCATGGCTGTATTGCTCGAAGAACATCCAGCTCAGTGCCTGCGCGCGCTGCCAGGCGTCGGCCGGCAGGAACGGCGTGCCTTCGGCAAGCCAATGGAGGATGGCGTTGGATTCCACCAGTACGCGGCCGTCGTCGCGCTCGACCATCGGCACCTTCCCGTTGGGGTTCTTCGCCAGGTAGTCCGGGGTGCGGGTCTGGCCGTTGGCGCTGTCGACCTCCTGCCAGGCGTAGCGGCTGCCGAGCTGTTCGAGCAGCAGCCGCACCTTGTAGCAGTTGCCGGAGGTGGACATGCCATAGACGGTCAGGGGCGCTCGCGGGCTGGACATCGACGTTCCGCTGGAGGGGGGCTGGGCAGTGTCACCGCCCGCGCCGGCTTTGCAAAGCCCCGGCGCCGGCATCAACCGCTCGCGCGCGCCACCAGCAGGACGAACACCGCGACGCCGGCCACGAACAGGCCCAGCGCCAGCGTCAAACCCCAGGCCAGCAGGACCCGCAGGCGCGAAGCACCGCTGGCCGCGGCCACGCTGGCGGTGGTGGACACCACCGTCCACGCGAGCCCGGCGATGCCCAGCACGCTGGCGACGAACATCCCCGGCCACGCTGCCGGGGTGGCGGCAGCCATGGCATTGAACCAAGCCACCGAGCCCAGCGTGGCCACGACGATGCCGGCCAGCAGCGGCAGTTGCGGCACCATGCCGGCCGCCAGCGCGGTGCCCAGCCGGCCGAACGACAGCCGCACGCCCACCACGCGCAACACGCCCCAGAACACGCCCCAGGCGAGGCCCCATTGCAGCAGCGCCCAGACGACCTGCTGCAGCAGCCCGACGACGCCGCCACTGCGATACAGGCTCAGCGCCAGCACGTAGGAAGCACCCAGCGCGATCCACGCCAGCGTGCGCATGCGCGGCACCTCGAACAGCCTCCGCGCGGTGCGGTACGGCATGTAGAGCATGCCGCCCAGCCCGCCACGCCATGCGCTCCAGCCGGCCACGCCCAGCAGCAACAGGGTCACGCCCATGCCGGCCGCGGCATACAGCCAAGGCGCCAGGCCGATGCTGCGCATCGGGTTCGGTCGGAAATCGTGCTCGAAGAACAACAGCTCGCGCGCCCGCGCCATGTCATGGGCCGCGCGGCGCACGCCTTCGGGCGGGATCCACAGGGCGCGACGCTCCCATTCGCCCTCGATCACCAGCTCGCCGTCCTGCATGTCGACGCGGCGGGTGAAGCGGAACCAGGGGTTCTCGACCACCTCGCGGCTGGGCCTGACCCAGATGCCGGCATCGCTGCGCACGCGCACGGTCTGCGTGGCCAGCCGTGGCCCACCCAGCGCCAGCGGCGTGCGGCGGGCGGTGCGCGGCAGCTCCTTCATCCAGTCCTGCAGCTGGAACAACGGGAAGCCGACCACGTCGTTCTCGCGCGGGTGCCAGTCCAGACGGTAGGTCTCGCCAATGCGCAGGCGTGCCGGGTCGGCCTCGTCGACGGTCGGCAGGCCATCGAGCTGCAGCTGGCTGTAGAAGCGCCGCATGTAGTCCAGGTACTGGTCGCCGAGCGCTTCGGCGCCCTGGCTTTCGAACATCTCGCGGGCATCGTCGCCGCGTCCCTGCAGGTAATCGGTGGTGACGGTGAACTTCGCCTGCCGGCGCGGCCGCGCCATGGCGATGTCCACGTCCTCCTCCACCACCACCTCCGGCGTCACTGCGCCGGGATAGGGAATGTCCACCAGCGTCGCCTGCCCCGCGCGGACCGGCAGGCCCTGGCCGAACGGCAGCGGCGAGCGCGCGTCGAAGGTGCCGTATTCGCGGTCGCGCGTGGCATCGATCCAGAAATCGCGCCCCTGCGTGCGGGCGTGCACCACCACGTGGTCGAACGCCAGCGGGCTGGGCAGGCGCGCGGCGAGATTGTTGCCGGGCGAGGAATCCACCAGCACCGGCTCGGCCTGCACCCCGGCCAGGCCCAGCAGCGCCACCAGCAGCGTGGCCTTGTCCTTGCAGTCGCCGTAGCGGTTGCGCAGGGTTTCCTCCGGCGCGTGCGGGGCGTGCGAGTTCACGCCCATCTCCAGGCCGAGGTAGCGGATATCGCCCTGCACGAAGGCGATGGCCCGCTGCATCGAACCCTGCGGGTCGGCGCGGTCCAGCTTGAGCTGGGCCGCCATCGCGCGCGCCACCGCCGGGTCCTTGAAACCGGCCGGATACAGGCGCGCGGCCCAGTCGGCCACCTCGCGCCAGTTCGCGGCGGTGGACAGCTCGATGCGGCCATAGGTGTCGTGGCCGGACGGGGTGTCCTTCTCCTCGCGCACCGCGCCGAGCGCGTCGGCGTCCAGGCGCAGTTCCTCCATGTCGCCCACCCGCTGGCGTGCGCTACGGAAACCCTCGGTGCTGACCTTCCAGTTCAACGGCATCCCCGCCGGATAGCGCACGCGCAGCCGCCGCGCGCCCAGCGGCACGTCGTAACGGGCGGTGTAGCTGTCGAAATAGCCGCGGCCGAACACCGGGTTGCTGCCACTGACGGTGTAGCCGTAGTCGATGCGGTCGCCCACGCGCAGGTCGGGCAGGCTGATGTTCAACGTCAGCGCACCGTCCAGCAGGCCCTGCTCCAGGTCGCCCTCCCGGCGCAGCTGCGCGTAGTGGGCACGGCGGCGCAAATCCAGGCGCTGGCCGTCGCGCCACACCTCCAGGTGGTTGAGCGCCAGGCTCTGGTACTCGGGCTGGTAGTACAGGCTGATCTGGCCGGCATCGCCCAGCGCGTTGTCGCGCAGCACGGTGTAGCTGATGCGGCGATACCACAGCGGCCGCGGGCCGTTGAGATCAACCTGGTCGGACACCAGCTCGTAGCGCAGGCCACCTGCCGCCCCGGCGGTGGTCGGCAACGGTTCTTCCTGCACCCAGGCCGGGGCGGCGGTCATCGCCGGCGGCTGTTCTGCGGCCCACGCCGATACCGACGCGCACAGCAGCAGCGCCGCCCCCAGCAGCCGATTGGCTTTCATCCAGCGCACCCCTTCCCCCCTTGCGGGCATCCTGCCCCCTAAAACGCATTCAGGCCTGTCAGTTCGCGACCGACCACCAATTGATGGATGGTCTGAGTGCCTTCATACGTGATGACCGACTCCAGATTCAAGGCATGCCGGATCGCCGCATGCGCCAGGCTGATGCCCGCGGCCCCGAGGAGGTCGCGGCAATCGCGCGCCACGTCCAGCGCCATGCGGCAGTTGTTCCACTTCGCCAGCGACACCTGGGTAGGCTGCAAACGTCCCGCGTTCTTGAGCTGGCCCAGTTGCAGCGCCAGCACCTGCGCGGTGGTGATGCGCCGGGCCATCTCGGCCAGGCGCACCTGCACGGCCTGGTTGGCAGCCAGCGGCCGGCCGAACAGCTGGCGCTGGCCCGCGTAATCGA
The DNA here is from genome assembly GCA_023386795.1 of Pseudomonadota bacterium. Classification (GTDB taxonomy): domain Bacteria; phylum Pseudomonadota; class Gammaproteobacteria; order Xanthomonadales; family Xanthomonadaceae; genus Stenotrophomonas_A. The sequence goes on along the minus strand of JAEWJB010000115.1, from coordinate 1,011 downwards.
GCGCCTCGCGCAGGCAGGCCACGGCTGCACCGATCGCCCCCCAGGAAATCCCGTAGCGCGCCTGGGTGAGGCAACCCAGCGGCCCCTTCAATCCCAGCGCGCCGGGCAGGCATTGCGCATCGGGCACGCGCACGCCGTCGAGGAACAACGCCGAAGTCACCGACGCCCGCAGGCTCATCTTCTGACCGATGTCCTGGGCGCTGAAACCGGGTGTCCCGCGCTCGACCACGAACCCGCGCACCCCTTCTTCCGTCTGCGCCCACACCACCGCCAGGTCGGCGATGCTGCCGTTGGTGATCCACAGCTTGGCGCCATCGATCACCCAATCCCCGCCCACGCGCCGCGCGCGGGTTCGCATGGCGGCCGGGTCGGACCCGCCCTCGGCCTCGGTGAGCCCGAAGCAGCCGATCAGCTCGCCCGCCGCCATTGCGGGCAACCAGCGACGCCGCTGGTCCTCGCTGCCGTAGGCGAAGATGGGATACATGCACAACGACGACTGCACGCTGACGAAACTGCGCAGCGCGCTGTCCCCGCGCTCCAGCTCCTGGCAGATCAACCCATAGCTGATCGCATCCAACCCGCCCCCGCCGTACTCGACGGGCAGCGTCGCCCCGAGCAACCCGAGCCCGGCCATCTCGGCCACCAGCTCGCGGGGAAAGCGGCCCTGCTCGAACGCCTCGGCGATCAGTGGCAACACGCGTACGTCGGTGAACCGCGCCACAGCCTCACGCACCGCGCGTTGCTCTTCGTTGAGCAGGGATTGCACATCGAACAGATCATCGGCCGCCAGCGACATGAGCAAGACCCAAGGGAAAGCCCGATTCTATCGGCCTCTTGCGGCGACCTGTCAGCGCGCGGCGTTGCGTCGCAGTGCCAAGCACATCGCGCAGCCAAGGCGTTGCCGTTGCCGTTGCCGTTGCCGTTCGATCCGCCCCCGGGAATGTATCGGTTGGCCGGGGGCAGCCCCTTCCCGGGACCGTAGGCGACATGGATGTCGCCTACGAGCCTCCA
>JAEWJB010000016.1 GCA_023386795.1 Pseudomonadota bacterium | reverse complement strand
CTTGATGCGGTTGGCTTCCGAACGGGTGGCGTAGATCTCGTGGTCCACCACCTGCAGCTTGAAGTACCACGCCCCCAGGCCGCCCAGGCACAGCACCACGACCAGGAAACCGAGCACGGCGCGGCGCCGGAACTGCTCGGCCTCGGCATGCGGGTTCTTGGCCTGGCGGCGCTGGTACATCGCTCAGCGCCGCTTGCCCAGGCGCACCGCGTCCAGCAGCACGAACAACAGCGGCCACAGCAGCATGCCCAGCAACGGCGCCCACCAGTAGCTCCACGGCAGCGTGGCCTCGCCCAGCGCCAGGTGCAGCGCGGCGGTGACGATGCGGTCGTTGAGCAACAGGCCGCCGATGGCCAGCGCCTGCTGCGAGACCGGGAAGAAGCGCAGGCGCGCGCGGAAGCGCTGCAGGATGAAGGTCATGATGACCAGCCGCAGCGGCTGTTCGCCGAGCAGGTTGCCGTAGAGCAGGTCTGCCACGACGCCGGCGATGAACACGAAGCCCAGGCCGACGCGGTCGGGCTCCTCGATCACCCAATACGCCAGGACCAGCGCCAGCCAGTACGGGCGCAGCGGCTGGATCAGCGGCGGCAGCGGCAGCAGGCCCAGCAGCAACGCGACGATGACGCTGACCGGCAAGACCCATTGGTTGCGGCGGATCATCGGCGCGTCTCCGTCGCGGCGGGCGCATCCGCACTGGCCGGCTGCGCGGGCGCGGGCGCAGGCGCGGTGGCCGAAGGGTCGGCGGCCGGACGTGCCGGTTCGCGCGATTGCGGGCCGCCGTCGCTGGGGGGCGCTTGGCCCGCCGGCGGCGGCGGCACGCGCCACGGGCGGCTCTTGAGCAGCAGCACGTCGCGGCCGCGATCAAGCTGCGCGGCCGGCTTGAGCTGGCCCACCAGGAAGGCGTGGCTGTCGTCCGGGTGCAGCTCGGCTACCGTGCCGACCGGGAAGCCGGCGGGGAAGCGGCCACCCAGGCCGGAAGTGACGATCTCATCACCCACGACCAGCCCGGCGCTCAGCGGCACGTCGCGCAGCTCCAGGCGGTCGCCGCGGCCATAGGCGATCAGGCGCACGCCGTTGCGCGCCACGTTGACCGGCACGGCATGGTCGGGGTCGGTGAGCAGCAGCACGGTGGAGTGCGCCGGCGTGGTCGAGATGACCTGGCCCATCAGGCCACCGGCGTCGATCACGGCCTGGCCGACATGCACATCTTCGTCGCTGCCGGCGTCGAGCACGACGCGCTGACGGGTCGGGTCCAGGTCGATGTCCAGGATCGGCGCCAACTGCACGTCCAGCCCGTTGCGCTCGGCGGCGTTGAGCAGCTCGCGCAGCTGCGCGTTGTCCAACGCGGCGGTCTGCAGGCGGGTCAGGCGGGCGTTGGCGATGAGCAGGTCATTGCGCAATTGCCGGTTCTCGGCCACCAGCTGGGCGTGGGTGGCGGCGTTGTCCTTGACCTGCAGGCCAATGCGCCCGGGCAGGCCGGCCAGCGCCCACACCGGCTGCACCAGCACGTTGGTGCGCTCGCGCAGCTGGGAGAGCCAGCCGCCGCGGCTGTCGAGCACGATCAGCACCGCCGCCAGCGCGAGATATGCCAGCAGCCGCACGGTACTGGCGGCGTCACCGGGACGGGAGGCAATGGGAGGTCCGGCGTAGGGCGGCACGAGAGGTCAGCCGGGATTCGGAAGGTCAGTCTGCGAAAGGGTCGGGGGCGAGGCGTCGCCCCACCCCCGGTGTCGGTGGATCATCGGGCGGGCATGCGCGCCGCCGATCCCCGCGCGCCTCATTCCGGCGCGAAGAACTCGTTGCCGTGCATGTCCACCAGCTCCAGCGCGCGACCGCCACCGCGGGCCACGCAGGTCAGCGGGTCGTCCGCCACCTGCACGTGCAGGCCGGTCTCCTCGGAGATCAGGCGATCCAGGTCGCGCAGCAGGGCGCCGCCACCGGTGAGCACGATGCCGCGTTCGGCGACGTCGGCGCACAGTTCCGGCGGGGTCTGCTCCAGCGCCAGCTTCACCGCCGAGACGATGCCCGACAGCGGCTCGTGCAGCGCCTCGAGCACTTCGTTGGAGTTGATCTTGATCATCTTCGGCACGCCCTCGGCGAGGTTGCGGCCGGAGATCTCCATCTCCTGCACTTCGGCCTGCGGGTAGGCGCAGCCGATTTCCAGCTTGATGCGCTCGGCGGTGGCCTCGCCGATCAGCATGCCGTGGTTGCGGCGCACGTAGTTGGTGATCGACTCGTCGAAGCGGTCGCCGCCCACGCGCACGGACTGCGAGTAGACAATGCCGTTGAGCGAGATCACCGCCACCTCGGTGGTGCCGCCACCGATGTCGATGACCATCGAGCCGCGCGCCTCGGTCACCGGCATGCCGGCGCCGATCGCCGCGGCCATCGGCTCCTCGATCAGGTAGACGTCGCGCGCGCCGGCCTCCTCGGCCGACTCCTTGATCGCGCGGCGCTCGACCTGGGTCGAACCGGCCGGCACGCATACCAGCACGCGCGGGCTCGGGCGCAGCACGCGCGACTTGTGCACCTTCTTGATGAAGTGCTTCAGCATCGCCTCGGTGTAGGTGAAGTCGGCGATGACGCCGTCCTTCATCGGGCGGATGGTGGTGATGTGGCCCGGGGTACGGCCGAGCATCTGCTTGGCCTCGGCGCCGACCGCGGCGACCGAACGGGTGCCGCCGATGGCGCGGTCTTGGCGAACGGCCACGACCGACGGCTCGTTGAGCACGATGCCCTGGCCGCGGACGTAGATCAGCGTGTTGGCCGTGCCCAGGTCGATGGACAGGTCGTTGGAGAACATGCCGCGGAGTTTCTTGAACATCGGGGGAGTCGTTCCTGAGAGGGTCGTGCCCGGGGGCGCCGCTTTGGCGAAAAAATGGGCAGAAAACGAAGTCGGCTAGCCTAGCAATCCCCCCGGATGCGGGCAAGGAGAAAAGCCGTTTTGACGGCGCTTTTTTCGCCGCATCGCAGCGCGTTGGCGCGAGGGGTTCTGGCCCTGAACGGCCGCAGCCGTTAACCTTTGCGCCGCGGCGCGCCTGCCGCCCCCCAGGCCCGTCCGGCGGCTGGCGGGTTTTTCCCCATGCAAAGGCCTCTATCCCGATGTCCGCCCTGATCTGTGGTTCCCTTGCCTACGACACCATCATGGTGTTCCCGGACCAGTTCAAGAACCACATCCTGCCGGACAAGGTGCACATCCTGAACGTCTCGTTCCTGGTGCCGCGCATGCGCCGCGAGTTCGGCGGCTGCGCCGGCAACATCGCCTACAACCTGCACCTGCTCGGCGGCCAGCCGATCCCGATGGGCACGGTCGGCCAGGACTTCGGTCCGTACCGCGAATACTTCGAGGGACTGGGCATCGACCTGTCGCGGGTCAAGGTGATCGAGGAGCTGTTCACGCCGCAGGCGTTCATCACCACCGACCACGACAACAACCAGATCACCGCCTTCCACCCGGGCGCGATGATGCGCAGCTACGAGAACCACGTGAAGGACGTGCCGGGCGTGACCCTGGGCCTGGTCGGCCCGGACGGGCGCGAGGGCATGATCCAGAACGCCAACGAGTTCCAGGAGATGGGCGTGCCGTTCATCTTCGACCCGGGCCAGGCGATGCCGCTGTTCAACGGCCCGGAGCTGCGCACTTTCATCGAGCAGGCCGACTACGTGGTCGTCAACGACTACGAATCCAACCTGCTGCAGGAGCGCACCGGCTGGGACGAGAAGCAGATCGTCGCCAAGGTGAAGGCCTACATCACCACCCGCGGCCCGAAGGGCGCGGTGATCCATACCCCGGAACAGAGCTACGACATCCCGCCGGCGCACGAGCGCCGCGTGGTCGACCCGACCGGTTGCGGCGACGCCTTCCGCGCCGGGTTGATCTACGGCATCCAGGGCGGCTACGACTGGCTGACCATCGGCCGCATGGGCAACCTGATGGGCGCGCTGAAGGTCGAGCACCCCGGCACCCAGAACCAGCGCTTCGACTTCTCCGAGTTCAACGACCAGTTCAAGCAGCAGTTCGGCTACTCGCTCTGAGCCATGGGCGGGCGACCGGTTCGCCCTACCCCGTCGAGAGAGCCCCCGACCAGAACCGATGCCTTTCGCATCGGTTTTTCATGCGCAGCCCATGTTACATTGCAATGACGATGTAACACATGGAGACGGCCATGGCCGACAGCACCCTGACTTTTCGGGTCGATGAGGCATTGAAGGCCGCGTTCGCCGAAGCGGCCCGTTCGCAGGACCGCACCGCAGCCCAGTTGCTGCGCGAGTTCATGCGCACCGTGGTCAGGGAAAGCCGCGACAAGCATGAGCACGAGGCATGGTTCCGCGAACAGGTGTCCGTTGGACGGCGCGCCGCCGAAAACGACGTGCGCGCCGGCGAAGAAGTGGAACGGCAGTTCGCACCGCTTCGGGATGCCGCCTCCTCGAGGTGAGGCCTAGTCGACGGCAGCCGCTTCCGGCCAGCACGCCTGCCGCAGCGCCTCGCAATCGGCATACGCATGGTCGGACAGCGCCGGCCATTCGTTGGTAGCGCCGACGAATACCGTCATCGCCCCGGCCGCGCGCCCGGCTTCCAGGTCGTAGCCGTGGTCGCCCACCATCACCAGCTCGCTCGGCGCCACGCCCCAGCGCGCCGCATGCAGCCGCAACCCGTCCGGATGCGGCTTGGGCACGGCCTCATCGCGACCGACGATGGCCTCGGGCGCAAACAGGTCTGCCACGCCGATCTCCGCCAGCGTCAGCTGCGCCAGTGCGTGGTCGTTGCGGGTCAGGATGCCGAGCTGGCAGCCGGCGGCGTGCAGCGCGCGCAGCAGCGCCACCGCACCCGGCGCGGGCACTGACGCTGCAGCCAGCTCGCGCTCGTGCGCCATCAGCCAGGCACGTTTGGCCGCCGCTTCGGCGGCAGGCAACACGGCCAGATGGCCGAGGATGTCCTGCTCGGCGGGAATGGCCAGTTCGCGGCGGATCAACGCGAAGTCATGCACCGCCCGCGTCAGCGTGCCGTCGAGGTCGAATACCCAATGACGACGGGTGGCGAGCTGGCGCATCGGCTATTCCCAGCCCGGCATCTGGGTGGCATCCAGCCCACCGGTCTCGAACACCGCCGTGCGCGTGCCGCCGGCCTTGACCGGGAACTCGATGGCGAGCGTCGCCTTGGACTGCCTGGCCAGCTTGAACAGCGCATTCTGGTCATCGATGAACATCGCGATGGCCTCGTCCGTATCCGGGCGATGCGCGGCCATTGCCTTCGGCTTGCCGCCATCCACGCTCACCTGCACCTTGCAGCCGCTGTAGCACTTGAAGTCGCCGGCCCGCAGCACGAGATAGGCGTGGCGCTTCCACTGTGGGTGGTCGCGGAACACCAGCTGCACGTTCTTCGCGCCGCTGCCATCCACATCCACGCGCTCCTTGGCATCGATCATCGCCGAACGCTGCGTGCCGCCCTTCACCGTGATCTGGTTGTACTGCCACAGGGCCTGCAGGCGCCGCTGGTTGCGCGCCTCGTCACCCTTGGCCTTCACCTCCGCATACCCGGGCTCGACCCGCTTGGCCGCCTCGCTCTGCGGGTAGGTCTGCAGCAGGTCGGCGCCGAACGCGCGCGCCATGTCCCAGTTGCTGGACTGAACGGCCTGGTCATACCGCTTCTCCAGCTCCGCGGCCTTCTGCTCGTTGGCCTGCGCCATCGCCGCGGCCTGTGCCTGGCGCTCGGCCTCTCGATCGGTGCAACCGGAAAGTGCCAGCACGCACACGGCGATCCAGGGCAGGTATTTCATCGAGTAGGCTCCGCGGAAAGAGAAGGCAAAGATAGCGCGTGGGCGCATGGGATTGAGCCCTTGATCCGCGATCCCGCGAGGGGAAGCGACCTGCGCAGGCGGTGCCATCAACCCGGCCGCCGCAACCGAGCCATCAGAAAAAGAAAGCGGCGAGCCCTGACAGGGCCCGCCGCTTCGATTGCATCAAACCGCAGGAACGAACTTACTGCTTCGCCTGCCCGGCGTCGGCTTCGGCCTTGGCCAGCATGTCGGCGACCGACACCGTGGTGATCGGGTGATAGCCCGGCTTGGCCTTGGCGAACGCTTCCTTGGCGAAGGCCAGCCCCTCGGGCGTCTTCACCAGCTCGGCGTAGATCGGCAGGATCAGCTTGCGACGGCCCACGCGCTCGATGAACTCGCCGGCCGCCGGCCACGCTTCCTTGTAGCCACTGCGGATCGCCAGCGGATACCAGCGCATCGCGATCTCGCCATTCGCCGTGCCGGTGAAGTGGTACGTGTCGTCGAGCTGCTTGAGCTGCTCAGGCTTCAGCGTCGCGCCCATGCCGGCCAGGAAATGCGTCCACGCCTGGGTATTCCAGTCCGAAGTCACCTGGTTGGTCGGCAGCTTGCCGCTGCCCAGCCATGCGATGCGCGCGGTATCGACGATGCTGAAGCTGCGCGAGCGGGCCTTCTGCGCGAACGCCGGGATGCCCGGCTGGTTCAACCACGCATCCAGCTCCGCCGGCGTCACCGCGTTCGGATTCTTCGGCAACAGGTTCTTCTTCAGGTAATCCACGAACTGGTCGGTCGTCGCGCTCTGGAAGGCGTGGTCGTCGAACCAGCCGCGCAGGAACGGGTCGAACGTCTCGCGGCCGAAGCGCTGCTCCAGGAACTGCAGGAACCACGAGCCCTTGACGTAGGCCACCTGGCTCAGCGCATCGTCCGGATCGCGCTCGGTCAGCGGCGGCAGCGCCAGCGCCTGGTCGGCCGGGCTCATGTCCTTGATTTCGGCCAGCAGGTCGGTCTGGTCGATCTCGCGCTCTTCCTCTGCCAGCTCGGCGCCGTACAGCGCCTCGGTGATGCGGCCCTGCACGTAGGTGGTGAAGCCCTCGTTGAGCCAGATGTCCTTCCACGACGCATTGGTCACCAGGTTGCCCGACCAGCTGTGCGCCAGTTCATGGGCCACCAGCGAGACCAGCGACTTGTCGCCCACGATCACCGTCGGCGTGGCGAAGGTCAGGCGCGGGTTCTCCATGCCACCGAACGGGAACGACGGCGGCAGCACCAGCATGTCGTAGCGGCCCCAACGGTACGGGCCGTACAGGTGTTCGGCGGCGCCGATCATCTTCTCGGTGTCTTCGAACTCCTTGGCGGCCTTGTCGACCATCGCGGGCTCGGCCCACACGCCCGAGCGCTCGGAGATCGGCTTGAACACCAGGTCGCCGGCCGCGATGGCCAGCAGGTAGGACGGGATCGGCTCGGGCATCTTGAAGCTGTAGTCGCCGTCGCGCGCCGCCTTCGGGTCGTTGTCGGCGCTCATCAGCACCATCACGTCCGGGCGCGAGGTCACGTGTGCGCTGTAGGTGAAGCGCACGCTGGGCGTGTCCTGCAGCGGCACCCACGAACGGGCGTGGATGGCCTGCGACTGGCTGAACATGAAGGGCAACTGCTTGCCCTCGGTCATCGACGGCTCCAGCCACTGCAGCCCCGAGGCGGTCGGCGCGGTGTGGTAGTCGATGCGGATCTTCGCCGGCTGGTCCGGGGTCTGGATCGTCAGCTTGCTGCCGAAGGTCTTGTCATTGGCGGCCAGCTCGAACGGCAGCGCCGTCAGCGCGCCATCGGCCCCGACCGCCTGCACCTTCTCGATGGTCAGCTCGCGGGTGTCCAGCACCAGCTGCTTGGCGGCCTTGTCCTTCCAGTCCAGGGTGTAGACCGCGTTGCCGCCGATCTGCTTGCTGTCGAAGTCGACCTTCAGGTCCAGCGCCAGGTCCTTGATGACGACCTTTTCCGGTTCGGCGTAGGAGCTTTCATCGTGGCTGCGGGCGGCGGGTTTCACGGCGGCGGCGGCGGGCTTGTCTGCGGGCGCCTGGGGCGCGGGAGTGGACTGCTGCGAGCAGCCGGCGGCCAGGACCGCGGCCAGGGACAGGGTCAGGAGCGAGGAACGCATGTACTAAAACCGGGTCGGGGAAACCCCCGATTCTAGCGCCGCCGGCCATCGGGGGCAGCCGGGGGCGTTCAGGGCGGCAGGGGCTGGGTGTCCGGGTCCTCGAAGCCGTCGCGCACCAGGCGCCGGCCGCCGGAGAACTTGGCCCGGTACATGGCGGCATCGGCCCGCCGGTACAGGCTGCCCGCGTCCTCGCCCGGCCGGTGCGCGGCGCTGCCGGCACTGACGTACACCGGCGCCTGCGCCTCGTCCTGGCTTTCCAGCATCGACAGCCACTGGTTGAGCTTCAAGGTGGCCTCGTCCTCGGGCGCGTGGACACCGATCAGGAATTCATCGCCGCCCCAGCGGCCAATCCAGTCCTGCGGTCCCAGCCAGCCATAGGCGGTCTCCACCAGGCGCACCAGTACCGCGTCGCCGGCGGCATGGCCGTGGCGGTCGTTGATCGGCTTGAGGTTGTCCATGTCGATGACGAACAGCACGAACGGCCAGCCCTCCTGCCCGGCGGCGATCACCGAATTGCCCAGCGCCTGCTCGCAGCCGCGACGGTTGAGCGATTCGGTGAGCGGGTCGAGCAACGCATGCCGGCGTGCGTCGCGCAAGCCGGCGTCGATGCCGCGCAGGCTGCGGTTGATACCGCGCAACAGGCGGCCAAGCTCGTCCTCGCCATGCTCGGGCAGCAGCGGCAGGCGTTGCTCGGCGTAGTAGACATCCAATGCGTCGGCGGCCGCGCGCAGGGGCCCGAGCAGGCGGTACAGCACCGCGAGCGTGCCGGTGGTGCCGAGCAACGTGGCGCACAGCACGACGGCAAACACCGTCCAGCGCTCATGCGGATCGAGCTCGGCCAACCCGACCAGCCACAAGATCAGCAGCAGCAGTGGCACATGGATGCCGACGAAGGCGACGGCCAGCAGCTTGGCACTGAACGAACGCGGGAACAGCCGGGACAGGACGGATTGCAGGCGCATGCGGTGCTGGAGTGGGCAACTGGTCGCAGTTTCGCCCAAGCCCGGTGACGCCGCCCTGACGCCCGTCGCAAAAAGCAGCCGGGCCCCGCTTCGGCGCCCGGCGGCCGCTTAGATCTTGTAGCCGGAGTGGATCGCCACGATGCCGCCGGTCAGGTTCTTGTAGTGGCAGCGGGCAAAACCGGCCTCGGTCATCATCGCCTTGAGCTCTTCCTGCGGCGGATGCTTGCGAATGCTTTCGGCCAGGTACTGGTAGCTGTCCGAATCGCGGGCAAACAGCTGGCCCAGCTTCGGCAGCACCTTGAACGAATGGAAGTCGTAGATCGGCTTGAACCAGTCGGCGGTGACCTCGGAGAACTCCAGCACGCGCGCCTGCCCGCCCACCTTCAACACGCGGTACATCTCCCGCAGCGCGGCGTCCTTGTCGGTGACGTTGCGCAGGCCGAAGGCGATGGTCACCAGTTCGAAGCTCTGGTCCGGGAACGGCAGCGCCTCGGCGTTGCATTGCACGTAGTCCAGGCCGGCCACCAGGCCGCGGTCGGTGAGGCGGTCGCGGCCCACCGAGAGCATGCCGGCATTGATGTCGCCCAGCACGATGGTGCCTTCGTCACCCACGCGATCGCGCAGCAGCGCGGCGATGTCACCCGTGCCGCCGGCGAGGTCGAGCACGCGGTCGCCGGGCTTCACCTGCGCGGTGGCGGCGAAATAGCGCTTCCAGACCCGGTGGATGCCCAGGCTCATCAGGTCGTTCATCAGGTCGTAGCTGCGCGCGACCGAGGTGAAGACTTCGCCGACCAGCTTCTGCTTGTCCTTGGCGGCGACGTCGCGGAAGCCGAAATGGGTGGTGCCGGTCTTGTAGGGGGATTCGCTCATGCCGAGGATTATCGCACCGCCAACGCCATCGTGACGGCCTCGTGCCACAATCGGCCGCAGTCCATCCCGGGCCTGTCTGCCGATCCGTGAGCGACAAGTACGTCCCGCGCCAATGGCAACCGCACGAGCGCCCGACCCTGCCCGGCTCGGCCTCCACCCCGCTGCATTCGACCCGACGCCGCCTGGCCTACGCCGCGGTGGGCATCGTGGTGGCCCTCACCGGCGGGCTCAGCAACGCGCTGGTGACAGCCAACCTGGTCTACCTGCAGGGCACCCTGGGGGCCTACGCCGCCGAGATGGCGTGGCTGCCGGCGGCCTACGTGATGACCAACATGTCGGCCAACCTGGTGCTGGTGAAATTCCGCCAGCAGTTCGGCCTGCGCCTGTTCACCGAGATCTTCCTGGCCCTGTACGCGCTGATCGCCTTCGCGCACCTGTTCGTGCACAGCCTGGGCTCGGCGATCAGCGTGCGCGCCGCGCACGGCCTGGTGGGCGCCGCGCTGAGCTCGCTGGGGCTGTACTACATGATCCAGGCGTTTCCGGCCCAGCACCGGCTCAGGGCGGTGGTCACCGGCCTGGGCCTGACCCAGCTGGCACTGCCCCTGGCGCGCGTGTTCTCCACCGAGCTGCTGCAGTTCGGCGAGTGGCGCGGCCTGTACCTGTTCGAACTCGGGCTGGCGCTGTTCGCGCTGGCGTGCGTGCTGATGCTCAAGCTGCCACCCGGCGACCGCTACCGGGTATTCGAGAAGCTCGATGCGGCCACCTTCGTGCTGTTTGCCGGCGGCAGCGCCGGGCTGGCGGCGGTGCTCTCGCTGGGCCGCGTGCTGTGGTGGACCAGCACGCCGTGGCTGGGCGTGGTGCTGGCGCTGTCCATCGTGCTGCTGTGCGCGGCGGTGGCCATCGAACACAACCGCCGCCGGCCGATGCTCAACACGCGCTGGCTGGCCAGCGGCGACATCCTGCGCCTGGTGCTGGCGGTGCTGCTGATCCGCCTGGTGCTCTCCGAACAGGCCACCGGCGCGGTCGGCTTCTTCCAGAACATCGGCCTGGACAACACGCAGATGCACACGCTGTTCTGGCTCATGCTGCTCGGCGCCACCTGTGGCGTGGTCGCCAGCGCGCTGCTGATCAACCCGCAGCACGTCACCGAACACCTGATCACCGCGGTGGCGGCGATTGCCGTCGGCTGCTTCCTGGACGCCCGCGCCACCAGCCTCACCCGGCCCGAGCAGATGTATGCCAGCCAGTTCCTGCTGGCCTTCGGCAGCACGTTCTTCGTGGCGCCCGCCATGGTGGCCGGCATCGGCCGCGTGGCGACCCAGCCCGGCAACCTCATCAGCTTCGTGGTGATGTTCGGCATGGCGCAGAACATGGGCGGCCTGCTCGGCAGCGCGTTCCTGGGCACCTTGCAGGTGGTGCGCGAGAAATTCCACGCCAGCCAGCTGATGGACCACCTGGTACTGACCGATCCACAGGTCGCGGCGCGGCTGCAAGCCTACGCGGCGGCCTACGCGCGTGCCGTGCCCGACCCCGGCGCCCGCCAGACCCAGGCCATGCGCACGCTCTCGGGCGTCGTCACGCGCGAAGCCAACGTGCTGGCCTACAACGACGTCTTCCTGACCATCGGCCTGATCGCCATCGCCATCCTGCTCTGGTTCCTGTTCTTCCTGGTCAAGCGCAACCGCCAGCGGCAGCGCGACGCCGCCCCCACCTCCCTGCCCGCCAGCGCCCGCGCATGAGCACACCCGCCCCGCCGACCGCCACCTCGCCCGCCGACGCCGCCGCCCTCGCCGCGCGCAGGCGACGCCGCGTCTGGAGCGGCGTCGGCTTCGCCCTGCTCGCCTTGGCCGGCGTCCTGGTGGTGCTTTACGCCTGGCGGCTGTGGCCGTTCACCAGCACGGTGCAGAACACCGAGAACGCGATGGTGCGCGGCCAGGTCACGATCATCTCCCCGCAGGTCAGTGGCTATGTCACCGCGGTGCCCGTGCAGGATTTCCAGCACGTGGAGGCGGGCCAGCTGCTGGTACGGATCGACGACCGCATCTACCACCAGCAGCTCGCCCAGGCGCAGGCGCAGCTGCAGGCCGCGCAGGCCAACCTCGCCAACTGGGAACAGAGCCGGCGCAGCGCGGCGGCGGTGATCGCCGAGAACCGGGCCGGCGTGGCCTCCAGCGTGGCCCAGCGGGACCGCGCCAGCGCCGCCCTGCAGCGCGCCGAGCGCCTGGCCAGCCAGCAGCTGCTTTCCACGCAGGACCGCGATACCGCCTTCGCCGCCAACGCGCAGGCACGCGCGGCGGTCCAGCAATCGCAGGCGGCGCTGGACGCCGCGCAGCAGAGCGCGCGCAGCGTGGAGGTCAACCAGGCCGCGCTGGCCGCCGCAGTCGCCAATGCGCAAGCGGCGGTGGAACTGGCGCAGATCAACTTCGACAACACCCGCATCCTCGCCCCCCGCGCCGGCCAACTCGGGCAGATCGGCGTGCGCCAGGGCGCCTATGTCACCAACGGCACGCAACTGATGACGCTGGTGCCGGACACGCTGTGGGTGATCGCCAACTTCAAGGAGACACAGATGGCGAACGTGCGCATCGGCCAGCGTGCGACCTTCAGCGTGGATGCGTTGAACAACGCGCGCCTGCACGGCCACGTGCTGGAAATCTCGCCGGCCGCCGGCTCGGAGTTCGCGATCCTGCCGGCCGACAACGCCACTGGCAATTTCGTCAAGATCGCCCAGCGCATCCCGGTGAAGATCGGCATCGATCCGGACCAGCCGCTGGCCGCACGGCTGCGTCCGGGCATGTCGGTGGTGGTGGCGGTGGATACGTCCGATACGGGCAGCACGCCGCCGCCGTCGCGCTGAGCGGGTTGCCAGCACACCGGCCGCTGCCCGAGACTGCAAGGCCCGCACGTTGGAATGACCGCATGATCGCCACGCCCGATTACCGCGCCCTGCTCGACACCGCCATTGCCGAAGCGCGGCAGGGCCTGGCCGAGGGCGGCATTCCGATCGGCGCGGCGCTCTACCATCGCGATGGGCAGCTGCTTGGCTGCGGCCACAATCGCCGCGTGCAGGAAGGCGACCCCTCCGTGCACGGCGAAACCGATGCCTTCCGCAAGGCCGGGCGCCAGCGCCGCTACCGCGACACGATCATGGTCACCACGCTGGCGCCGTGCTGGTACTGCAGCGGGCTGGTGCGCCAGTTCAACATCGGCACCGTGGTGGTGGGCGAATCGGTCACCTTCCGCGGCGGCATCGACTGGCTGCGCGAGAACGGCGTGGAGGTCATCGACCTGCACAGCCAGGAATGCATCGACCTGCTCGGCGGCTACATCGCCGCCCATCCGGACGTGTGGAACGAGGACATCGGCGAAGAGTGACCTTCGTTGACGCCGCGCAACGCCGCGCGCGGACATACTGGACGCCCACGACCGATCCCCGGGGCCGCATGACGCCACGTCGATCCGCCGCCGATGCCTTCGCCTGTCCGCGCCCTGGGGAGCCCCGCGGATGAGCGACGTGCAAGCGCTCACGCTGGAGGTCGTCAGCCTGGCCGGGCCGATCTGGTCGGGCGAGATCCGTGAAGTCGACCTGCCCGGCAGCGCCGGACGCTTCGGCGTGCTGGCCCGCCATACGCCGCTGCTGACCACGCTGCGCGAGGGCATGCTGCGGGCGGCGCCGCTGCAGGGCGAGCCGGTGGAGATCTACGTCTCCGGCGGGATCGTGGAGGTGCAGCCGGACAAGGTGACCGTGATGGCCGACCTGGCCGTGCGCGACGCGGACTGGGAGCACGCCCAGGCCGAAGCGGCCCGCGAACGCGCCGTTGCCGGCATGGCGCAGGCCTTCACCGACGAGGACTACATGGCGCTGCACCTGGAGCTGATCCACCGCTATTCGCTGCAACTGCGCGGCCGCCCGCCGCGCTGAAACGCCGGCGCAGCAAGGCTTTCATAATTCTTCATCCACCCATCAGGCACTTCAGGCGCCGGGCCGGCGCAATCGGGGCTCCTTTCCACCGGGAGTTCCCATGCACCGCGTTTCCCGCTTCCTCGCTGCCACCGCGCTCGCCCTGTCCAGCGCTTCCACCCTGGCTGCATCGGCCGATGGCTGGCCGGCCACCGCCCCCGACCCCGCCATCGATCTGGACAAGCTGCGCAGCCTGGAAGCCAAGGTCGCCGACGGCACCCTGAAGCAGATCACCAGCGTGATGGTGGTCCACGATGGCCGCCCCGTGTACGAGCATTATTTCGACGGCGACGCCGATACCCTGCGCGACGTGCGCTCGGCCACCAAAAGCGTGACCGCACTGCTGGCGGGCATCGCGATCGACCGCGGCCTGCTTCCCGGCGTGGATGCCCGGGTCTACGAACGCTTCCCGGAATTCGGCGCCCGGCATCCGGTGGACCCGCGCCTGGCCACGATGCGCCTGTCCGACCTGCTCACCATGAGCACGCTGTGGGAGTGCGACGACGAGAACCCGTTCTCCAGTGGTCACGAGGAGCGCATGTACGTGACCGAGCGCTGGCTCGACTTCACCCTGGCGCTGCCGGTGAAGGGGTTCGCGCCGTGGATGAGCAAGCCGCAGGACAGCCCGTTCGGACGCGCCTTTGCCTACTGCACGGCAGACAGCTTCGTGGCCGGCGCGATGGTCGAGCGCGCCGCCGGGCAGCCGCTGGCCGCATTCGCCGCGCAGGCGCTGGAGCGGCCGCTGGATATCGCCAGCAGCCACTGGAACGTCTCGCCCGAGGGCATCGGCATGGGAGGCGGCGGCACGCGCTACCGCACGCGCGACCTGGCCAAGTTCGGCCAGTTGGTGGTCGACCAGGGCCGTTGGCGCGGGCGGCAGGTGGTTTCGGCCGACTACGTCCGCGCGATGACGACCCCGCAGGCCCAGGCCGCCGACGACGCCGAATACGGCTACCAGTGGTGGCGCCTGCACTTCGACGTGGAGGGCCAGGACGTGGCGGTGTGGGCGATGTCCGGCAACGGCGGCAACTACGTGTTCGTCTGGCCGCAGCGGCGGCTGGTGGCGGTGATCACCACCCACGCCTATAACCGCAGCTTCGCCCATCCGCAATCCCGGCAGCTGTTCCGCGAGTACGTGCTGGGCGCATTGCGCTGAGTCAGGGCAGGTCGCGCGGGCGCCAGTCGGCCCGCGCGACTCGTTCGCGCTGCGCGGCCACGTCACGGTCGATCCGCGCCAGCAACGCGGCGAAGCCGGATTCGTGCCGCAATGGCGCGAACAGCGGAGTGACCGAGAGCCACGCGCGGTCGCGGAAGCCGGCATCGACTGCCGTGCGCAAGGCCGCCAACGCAGCCTCGGCGTGACCGCGGCGCTGTTCGAGCAACGCGGTTTCGATCGCAGCATCCGGCCAGCCCAGCGTGTCGCCGCGCAGGCGCTGCAGGCGGGCATCGAACCACTGCGGCGAAGGGGGCGTGGACGCGTACAGCGCCGCGAGGGTCGCCGGCATGGACTGGTGGGGACGCAACTTTTCGCCTTCGGCGAAGGCGGCACCCGCCGCCGGCGCATCGCCGGCCAACAGCCACAGCTCACCTTGCAGCCGCCACAGTTCCGGGTGCGGGGTACCGCGCGCCTGTGCCTGCTTCAGCGCCGCGGCGGCTTCGTCCGTGCGCCCCTGCGCGAGCAGGAAGCGCGGCCAGGCGATGTTGGCGAACACATTGTCCGGGAACAGGTCGAAGTTCGCGCGATGGCGTCGCTCGGCGGCAGCGGTGAAGCCGAGCAGCTCCAACTCGCGCGCCACCTGCACGTCGCGGAAGCGTACGCGGGCCGGATCGCGCAAGGTGGAATTGCCACGCAGCGCGTCGGCCAGTCGACCCTGCTCCTGATACAGATACGCCAGCGACGCACGGCTCTTGTCATCGTCCGGGTCCAGCCGCACCGCGTGCTCGTAGCCGGCGACCGCGCGGCGCATGTCGCCCAGGCAATCGAACGCGTAGCCCTGCGCCGCCCATGCCGCCGCCTGCCCGGCATCGCGCTGCAGCAGGCGCTGCGCCAGTGCGGCGCCTTCCTGCGCCTGCGCGGCATCGCCGTTGTACAGGCAGGTGCGCGCACTCAGCGCACGGCTCAAGCCGGCCTGCGCCTCCAGCGAGTCCGGCGCCTGCGCCAAGGCCTGGCGATAGAGGGCGATCGCGCGTTCGTTGTTGTCGGCCTGACCGATGCCGGCGTAGTACTGGGCACGCGCGAGCAGCGGCGAACCCGCGGCTGGCCGCGCGGCATGCCACGCGAGCCCGGCGACCAGCGCGGCGACGGCGAGCACCACCGCGCCGAGGGCGATCCAGCGCATGGGACGCCGCGATGGCTTGGCCGCGTCCGCCGGCGCGGCCACCGCCTGTGGCGCCTCGGCCAGCTGATAGCCCCGCCCGCGCACCGAGCGCAGGTAGCGGGGTTGGCGCGCGTCGTCGCCCAACGCCTGCCGCAGCAGTTTCACCCGCTGGGTCACGGTTTCCTCGTTGACCACCGCCGGCGCCCACACCGCCTGCATCAGTTCGTCGAAGCCCACCACGCGCTGGCCCTGCGCCAGCAGGTAGGCCAGCAGCTGGAAGCTCAACCCGGAGACCTCCACCCGCTGCCCACCCCGGCTCACGCGCTGGCGCGGCACGTCGATGTCGAGGTCGAGCAGGCGGTAGTGCGCGGTCATCCGTGGGTGGCGCGGGAAGGGAGAGCCGGATGCTAGCGCACGTCCACGACCGCCGCCGCGTGCCAAAAGAAAAGGCCCGCTTGCGCGGGCCTCCATTCACCGGTCAGAGGATGTAGCGGCTCAGGTCCGGGTCCTGCACCAGCTCGCCGAGGTGGGCATCGACATAGGCACGGTCGATGGCCACGCTCTGGCCATCGCGGTCGGGCGCTTCGTAGCTGAGCGTATCGAGCAGGCGCTCCAGCACCGTGTGCAGGCGCCGCGCCCCGATGTTCTCCTGCCGCTCGTTGACCAGGAAGGCGATCTCGGCCAGGCGGTCGATGGCATCGTCGGTGAACTGCAGTTTCACGCCCTCGGTATCGAGCAGCGCCACGTACTGCTTGGTCAGCGCGGCCTTGGGCTCGGTGAGGATGCGCACGAAATCCTCCTTGCTCAGCGCGCCCAGCTCCACGCGGATCGGAAAGCGGCCCTGCAACTCGGGGATGAGGTCGCTCGGCTTGGCCAGATGGAACGCGCCGGAGGCAATGAACAGGATGTGGTCCGTCTTCACCGTGCCGTACTTGGTGGAGACGTTGGAACCTTCCACCAGCGGCAGCAGGTCACGCTGCACGCCTTCGCGGGAAACATCGCCGCCGCCCACGTTGTCGCCACGCTTGGCAACCTTGTCGATCTCGTCGATGAACACGATGCCGTGCTGCTCGCAGGCCTCGATGGCAGCCGCGCGGATTTCTTCCTCGTTGACCAGCTTGGCCGCTTCTTCCTCGATCAGCAGCGGGCGCGCGGACTTGATCGCCAGCTTGCGCGTCTGCGACTTGGCGCCGCCCAGGTTGGAGAACATCTGCCGCAGCTGCTGGCCCATCTCCTCCATGCCCGGTGGGGTCATGATGTCCATGCTGAGGTTGACCGACACGTCCAGCTCGATCTCGCGCTCGTCCAGCTCGCCGGCGCGCAGCATGCGGCGGAATTTCACGCGGGTGTCGTTGTCCTGCGCGGAGGCTTCGTTGCGCGCGGCTTCCGGGTCGAAGCCGATCCCGCCGGCACGACGCGGCAGCAGCGCATCGAGAATGCGGTCCTCGGCGCGTTCCTCGGCCTGGGTGCGCACGCGCACCTTGGCCTGTTCGCGGTAAAGCTTCACTGCGGTATCGGCCAGGTCGCGGACGATCTGCTCCACGTCCTTGCCGACGTAGCCGACCTCGGTGAAGCGCGTGGCCTCGACCTTGACGAACGGCGCATTGGCCAGCGTCGCCAGGCGGCGCGCGATCTCGGTCTTGCCGACGCCGGTCGGGCCGATCATCAGGATGTTCTTGGGCATCACCTCGTTGCGCAGGCCTTCGGGCAGCTGCATGCGGCGCCAGCGGTTGCGCAGGGCGATGGCGACGGCGCGCTTGGCGTCGTGCTGGCCGACGATATGGCGGTCGAGCTCCTGCACGATTTCGCGCGGCGTCATGGTCGAGGAAGTGGGCTGGGTCATGGTCACTCGTCAATCCGGGGGAAGGAGGGTCGGGCTGTCGATGGCGGCAGGCGCCGCATCAGAGCTCTTCGACCACCACGTTGCGGTTGGTATAGATGCAGATGTCGCCCGCGATGTTGATCGCCTCGGTGGCGATCGTCTTGGCGTCGAGTTCGGTGTGCGCCAGCAGCGCGCGCGCGGCGGACAGCGCATAGGAGCCACCGGAGCCGATGGCGATGATGCCGTCCTCCGGCTCGATGACGTCGCCGGTGCCGCTGATGATCAGCGAGGTCTCGCGGTCGGCGACGGCGAGCAGTGCTTCCAGCTTGCCCAGGCGGCGCTCGGTGCGCCAGTCCTTGGCCAGCTCGACGGCAGCGCGCGTCAGCTGGCCGTGTTTCTCCAGCTTGGCCTCGAACAGCTCGAACAGGGTGAAGGCATCGGCGGCGGCGCCGGCAAAGCCGGCGAGCACCTGGCCTTCGCGGCCAAGGCGGCGCACCTTGCGCGCGTTGCCCTTCATCACCGTGTGGCCGAGGGTGACCTGGCCATCGCCGGCGACGGCGACATGGCCGTTGCGGCGCACCGAGATGATGGTGGTGGCGTGGAACGTGTTGGGGTTCTGGCTGGGATCCATTGCGGCCTCCGGGGGATTTCTCGGAGGTGGGGACGCTGGCGGGCGGTTCAAGCCGCCGGCGAAGGCGCCCGTTCAGGACACCCGGTCGGCGCGGCAGGAATAGCACCCGTAGCGGGCGTTGTGCAGGTGGACGTAGGCGATGTGGCGATCGGCCAGCCGCTCGCGCAGCCACGCGGCGACATCGTGGCCTTCGAGCACCTCTGCCGCGGCGATACGGTCGCCGTGGTTGTACGCACGCAAGGAGATCAGGCGGCGGCTGACGTAGGGCGGCACCTCGTCCACCTCCAGGCGCGCGGACGTGGCGTCGCGGCGGACGAAGATCGGGCCACTGGCGCGGTACGGCGACGCGGCCGGCTGGTGCCAGTACGGCAACAACAACAGCGTTTCGCCGATGGCCGCATCACGCAAACTGACGCGACAGGGAAACCCATGGTCGCTGCTGGCGATGCAGCGCACTGCGCCGTGGGCGGCGAGCGCGGCGTCGTCGAGGGCGAACAGCGGTTGCAGGGGGCGCGGGTCGATACCGGTGAGCAGGAAGGAAGCCATGATGCGTTGCGCTGGAGGAAGGGGCCGCAGCATGCGCGGCCCCCGCCCGGTGCGCTGGCCGGATTCGGACGCCGCTGCGCTGCGACCGATGGCCGCATCGGGCGCTTTCGGCGAGACGCGCGTGCCCCGGCGGCGGAGAATGCACCCGGACACCGCCATGCACGACGCCACTTCCCTCCCCGACCGCCCTCCCCCGTGCTGCACGGAAGCCGAAGTCGAAAGCCTCGTGCATGGCTTCTACGCATCGGTGCGCGCCGATGCACTGCTTGGACCGGTATTCGATGCGCACGTGCAGGACTGGCCCGCCCACCTGGCGCGATTGGTCGACTTCTGGTCCTCGTTGTTGCGCGGCACGCAGCGCTACAGCGGTTCACCGATGAGCCTGCACATGGCGATGCCCGGCCTGGACGAGGCGCTCTTCCGGCGCTGGCTACTGCTGTTCGGCCAGGCCACCGCCGCGCTCGGCAATCCGGCCATGCAGCAACTGGCAAATGCCCGCGCCACGCAGATCGCCAACCGCTTCTGGCAGCGCTACCAGGTGGAAGGTCGCGACGGCAGCGGGCTGATCCCGTCGCCACTGTCGGCGATGGGCTGACCCCTCAGGCCGGGTCGGCCGGCTTGCGCCGTTTGGCGCGCGGATGCGCGGCGTCGTACACCTTGGCCAGGTGCTGGAAATCCAGATGGGTGTAGATCTGCGTCGTGGCGATGTCCGAGTGCCCGAGCAGTTCCTGGACGCCGCGCAGGTCGCCGGAAGATTCGAGGATGTGGCTGGCGAAACTATGCCGCAGCATGTGCGGGTGCACGTGCTTGAACAGCCCTTGCCGCTGCGCGAGCTGCTTGATGCGGATCTGCACGGCGCGCGCGGAGATCTGCGCGCCGTGGCGGCCCGGGAACACCCTCGCCGTGGCATCGGCCGGGCGGCTCTCGCCGCGCCATTCCTCCAGCGCGCGGCGCGCATGCGAGCCCACCGGCACGCGTCGCTGCTTGTTGCCCTTGCCCAGCACGTTGACCAACCCGCTGGAGAAGTCGAGATCGCGCCAGCGCAACGCGCACAGCTCGCTCAGGCGCAGCCCGGAGGAATAGAACAGTTCCAGCAGCGCGCGGTCGCGCAGGCCGAGCGGTGCATCGGTTGGTACTTCGACCAACCGCACCGCCTCGTCGGCATCGAGCACCTGCGGCAGCTTGCGCGGCGCCTTGGGCGCACGCAGCTTGGCGGCCGGCGACACCTCGACGTGCCCGTGCTTGAGCAGCCACGCATAGAAACTGCGGCAGGCCGACAGACGACGTTGCAGGCTCTTGGGCGACAGGCCACGCCGGTGCTCGGCGCTGACGAAGCCGCGCAGTTGTTCGGCATCCAGCTTCACGACCTCGGCCTGGCGTTCACCTGCCCACGCGGACAGCGCAGCCAGGTCGCGACGATACGCATCGAGCGTATGCGCCGACATGCGGCGCTCCACTTCCAGGTAGGCGAGGAAGGCGTCGATCATGGCCGCATCCCCGGCGGCGGGGCGTTCAGCGCGCGAAGCGCTGCAACGCCACCACCAGCGCCTCGCCCATCATGCGCAGGAACAGCGTGCCCATGCCGGGATAGAAGCGGTTCGGGTCGCGGCTGCCCACCGCCAGCAGGCCCACGCCCGGCAGCGGCAGCAGCGCGGTGGACTGCACGTCCTCCACGTCCTCGCCGTACAGCACCTGCTGCTTCTCGGCCTGCAGGCGGCCGCAGATCGGCTCGCCATCGCGCAGGCAATCGCGGAACGGCGCCAGTCGCGCATCGTCCTCGCCGATCACCTGCAGCCATTCCGCTTCCGGCTGGCCTTCGACCGGCTTGAGCAGCACGATGCGCACGCGGTCGCCGTTGAAATCCTCGGCCAGCGAGGCGGCCATCGCCTTGAGGGTGTCGGCCGCGCTGTGCTGGCGCATCAGCGCGAGCGTGAGCTGGTGCGTGCGCACGGCCAGGCGTTCGTTGACCTGCGCATTACCGGCCAGTTCGGCCAGGCGGCGGGAAAGTTCACGATTTTTGTCGCGCAGCACTTCCAGCTGGTAGCTGGCGAGCGAGGCGGTGGGGCCATCGTCGCGCGGCACGACCAGCGTCAGCGCCAGGTCCGGAAACTGCTTGAGGAACCCCGGATGCCGGCGCAGCCAGGCGGCGACTTCATGCGCGCCGATCTTTTCCACGGTCTCGTTCATGCGCCCCACTCCCCTTCGAAGACAAACCGGGCCGGTCCGGACATCACCACCTGTGCGTCAGGCGAGGGCCAGCGGATGCGCAGGTCGCCACCGGGCAGCGAGACCACCGCGTCGCGATCGATGCGGCCACGCTGCATCAGCACGACCGCCGCGGCGCACGCGCCGCTGCCGCAGGCCAGCGTCTCGCCGACGCCACGCTCATACACCCGAAGCCGGACGTGCCCGCGGTCGATGACCTGGGCAAAGCCGACATTCACCGATTCGGGAAACGCCGCATGCTGCTGCAGCAACGGCCCGATGCGCTCCACCGGCGCCGCGTCGACCAGGCCGACCTCGATCACCGCGTGCGGGTTGCCCATCGACACCGCGCCAAAACGCACGCTTTCGCCCTGCACCGGCAACAGGTATTCGTCGCGCGCATGCATGAAGCCGACCAGCGGGATGCGCTCGGGGGTGAACTCGGGCATGCCCATCGCCACGGCGTATTCGCCGCCCTCCAGGCGCTGGATGCGATGCGCGGTGACCGGGCTGTCGATGACGAATGCATCGCCCTGTGCCGCACCGTCGCGCACCAGCCAGGCCGCGACGCAGCGCGCGCCGTTGCCGCACTGCTGCGAGGGCGAGCCATCCGAATTCCAGATGCGGTACGCCGCCACCGCGCCTTCGCTGCGCGGTGGCTCGATGGTCAGGATCTGGTCGCAACCCACGCCGAAGTGGCGATCGGCCAGGCGTTCGGCCAGCGCGGCATCCGGCGGGGCGATGCCACTGCGCAGGTCGAGCACCACGAAGTCGTTGCCGGCGCCCTGCATCTTGCTGAAATGCAGGGGCGCGGAGGCGGACTGCGCATTCATTGGTGGTGATCGTCGCCCGTGTCGGCAGGCACCGGGCCGTCGACCGGTTGGGCGGCCTGCTCGGGCGTCTGCGTCGGCGGCGGCGTTTCGCCGGTCGGCGGCTGCGGCACCGGCTGCGCTTCCACCGGTACCGGCTTCTGCGGCATCACCAACGGGCCCTTGTTGCCGCAGGCGGCCAGCAACAGCAGGCCCGCGCCGGCGGCGGCGATTCGGAAGGAACGGGAAAACTTCATGCTCATGCCCGGAGTATAGCCAGAAGGCGGCGCACGTCGCGCCGTGACCGGTTCACGCATCGGCGGCCGGCGGCGGCTCCGGGCGCAGCCACAGCCAGATCGCCACCGCCGCCATGCAGCCGATCGACAATGCCTGCGCCCAGCGCGAGGGCACGCACCACAGCATGATCGCCGCGCATGCGGCCATCGTGCCGGTAGCCATCCATTTCGCCTTGCGGCTCACCGCCCGGTGGGTCTGCCACTGCACGATGGCCGGCCCGAAGCGCGGATGGTGCAGCAGCCATTGGTGCAGCCGGTCCGAGCCGCGCGCGGCGGCCCAGGCCGAGATCAGCACGAACACGGTGGTCGGCAACCCCGGCACGAAGATGCCTACGATGCCGACCCCGAGGCTGGCGTAGGCCAGCAGCCACCAGGCCCAGCGCCACCGCACCGGCCGCCGAGGGACCGGTGCGACCTGGCGGGATCCGGGCAGCGGCTCGTCCATCGACAACCGCCCGGCTCAGGGAGACGCAGTGGCGGCCGTGCCGGCGTCCACGCCGAGCTGGTCGAGCACGAAGGCGAACGATTCGGCCTGCTCGCGGTAGCGGCGGAAGCGACCGGACTTGCCGCCGTGGCCGGCGTCCATGTTGGTGCGGAACACGATGGGATGGCTGCCGGTGTTGTCCACGCGCAGCTTGGCCACCCACTTGGCCGGCTCCCAGTACTGCACCTGCGAATCCCACAGGCCGGTGCCGACGAACAGCGCCGGATACGCCTGGCGGGTGACGTTGTCGTACGGCGAGTAGGAGAGCATGTAGTCGTAGTACTGCTTCTGCTCGGGGTTGCCCCACTCGTCGTATTCGTTGGTGGTGAGCGGGATGGTCGGGTCGAGCATGGTGGTGACCACGTCGACGAACGGTACCTGCGCCACCATCACGCGGTAATCCTGCGGTGCCATGTTCGCCACCGCGCCCATCAGCAGGCCACCGGCGCTGCCACCGGACGCGGCAACGCGGTCCTTGGCGGCATAGCCCTGGGCGACCAGCGCACGGGTGACGTCGATGAAGTCGTTGAAGGTATTCTTCTTCTTCAGCAGCTTGCCGTCGTCATACCACTGGCGACCCATTTCCTGCCCGCCGCGGATGTGGGCAATGGCATACACCACGCCACGATCCAGCAGGCTGACCACCGAGAGGTTGAAGCCCGGGTCCATCGACGCACCGTAGCTGCCGTAGCCGTACTGGTACAGCGCCGCGGTGCCGTCCTTCTTGAAGCCCTTGCGGTACACCAGCGAGACCGGGACCTTGACCCCATCGCGCGCATCCACCCACACGCGCTCGGTGACGTACTTCGACGGGTCGTAGCCGATCACCGGCTGCTGCTTGAGCAGGCGGCGCTCGCCGGTGCGCACGTTGAGTTCGTAGGTGGTGGACGGCGTGGTGAGCGAGGTATAGCCGTAGCGCAGCCACTCGGTGTCCGGCTCGGCGTTGACCGACAGGCCCATCGAGTAGGCCGGCTCGTCGGCCTTGACGTATTCCTGCTGGCCATCGGCGCGCAGCAGGCGGATGCGCTCCAGGCCACCGGAGCGCTCGTCGATGGCGGTGAAGCCGTTGAACGATTCGAAGCCTTCGATGTACACCGACTCATCGTGCGCCACCCAGTCCTTCCACTGGCTGCGCGAGGTGCCATCGCTCGGCGCGCTGACCAGCTTGAAGTTCCTGGCGCCGTCGGCATTCGTGCGGATCAGCCAGCGGCCGTCGAAGTGGTCGGCATCGTATTCGACGTCGCGCTCGCGCTTGGCCAGCACGGTGAACTTTTCCGGGTTGGCGGCCGGGGCGTAACGCAGTTCGGAAGAGACGGTGCTGTCCACGCCGATGGTGATGTACTTCTCGTCGCGGCTGCGGCCGATGCCCATGTAGAAGCTGTCGTCCTTCTCCTCGTACACCAGCTTGTCGGCACTGGCCGGGGTACCGAGGACATGCTTCTTGACGCGCACGGTGAGCAGGGTTTCCGGGTCGTTCTCGACGTAGAACAGCGTGCGGTTGTCGTCGGCCCACACCAGGTTGGGGGACACGCCGCTGATGCGGTCGGCGTAGACCTCGCCGGTGTCCAGATTCTTGAAGCGGATGACGTATTGGCGGCGGCCCACATCGTCCTCGGCCCAGGCCAGCAGGCGGTTGTCGCGACTGACCTCGGCGTCGCCGACGCTGAAGTAGTCCTTGCCGGCCGCCATCTGGTTGACGTCGAGCAGCACCTGTTCGGTGGTGAAATCACCGGCGTTGTTGGCCTGCTGGATGCTGTTGGCGTCCACGCCGGCACCGTCGCGGCGGCGGGCCTGGATGGGATAGTCCTTGCCGGCCTCGTAGCGGCTGTAATACCACCAGCCGTGGTCGCGGTACGGCACGCTGGCATCGTCCTGCTTGATGCGGCCGACGATTTCCTCGTACAGGCGGTCCTCCAGCGGCTTGAGCGGGGCCATCACCTGGTCGGTGTAGGCGTTCTCGGCCTTGAGGTAATCGAGCATCGCCTTGTCCTGGCGTTCGTCGTCGCGCAGCCAGTAGTAGGCGTCGTCGCGCACCGCGCCGAAGGGCGTCTTGACCGGATGCGGGTGGCGAGGCGCTTGGGGCGGGGTGAGCTCGGCGGCGTGGACGGAGGTAACGGGCAGGGTCATCAGGCAGGCGGCCAGCAGCAGGACAGGCTTCATGGGTGGGGATCCTTCCTCGGGAAGCAAGGTATGTGTGAAGGCGAGTCTGTGCGGGGCGCGCGGCGACCGCAAGCGCCGGAGGAGGCGGATCGGCGATGGCCTATCATCGGGCAATGGATGCACGCACCGAATCCCAGGCCGGTTACAGCCGGCGCAGCCGCGAGATCGCGCCCTTCCACGTCATGTCCCTGCTGGCGCGGGCACAGGCGCTGGAACGTGAGGGGCACGACGTCATCCACCTGGAGATCGGCGAACCGGACTTCACCACGGCCGCGCCAGTGGTCGCCGCGGGACAGGCCGCGCTGGCGGCCGGGCATACCCGCTACACCGCGGCACGCGGGCTGCCGGCGCTGCGCGAAGCGATTGCCGGGTTCTACCGGCAGCGGCATGGACTGGAGATCGACCCGGAACGGGTACTGGTGACTCCAGGCGGCTCGGGCGCCTTGTTGTTGGCGAGCAGCCTGCTGGTGGACCCGGGCCGGCACTGGCTGCTGGCCGACCCGGGGTACCCGTGCAACCGGCATTTCCTGCGACTGGTGGAGGCCGGCGCGCAGCTGGTGCCGACCGGTCCGGACACCCATTACCAGCTCACGCCCTCGCACGTGGCCGCGCACTGGAATGCGGACAGCGTGGGCGCGCTGGTCGCCTCGCCGGCCAACCCGACCGGCAGCGTGCTCTCGCGCGAGGCGCTGGCGGCATTGTCGGCGGCCCTGCATGCGCGCGGTGGCCACCTGGTGGTGGACGAGATCTACCACGGGCTCACCTACGGGCTGGATGCGCCGAGCGTGCTGGAGGTGGACGACGAGGCGTTCGTGCTCAACAGTTTCTCGAAATATTTCGGGATGACGGGCTGGCGGCTGGGGTGGCTGGTGGCGCCCCAGCGCGCGGTGCCGGCGCTGGAGAAACTGGCGCAGAACCTGTACATCAGCGCGCCGAGCATGGCGCAGCATGCGGCGCTGGCGTGCTTCATGCCGGAGGCGATGGCGATCTTCGAGCAGCGGCGGGGGGAGTTCCAGGCGCGGCGCGACTACCTGCTGCCGGCATTGCGGGCGCTTGGGTTCCGCATCGAGATCGAACCGCAAGGGGCGTTCTATCTCTACGCAGACATCAGCGGCTTCGGGGTCGATGCGCAGGTGTTCTGCCAGCATTTCCTCGAGACCGAACACGTGGCGTTTACCCCCGGCGTGGACTTCGGTGCCTATCGCGCGGGCGAGCATGTGCGGATCGCCTATACGCAGGGCCTGCCGCGGTTGCAGGAGGCGGTGGCCCGGATTGCACGTGGCCTGGGTTCGCTTGCCGCTCGTTGATGACGCGATCTGCCGGATGGGTGATGTCGATCATCGGCTACGGCGGCCGAGGTGCGTCGCGCGGCGGCCGGGCGCGGGGCGCTGGCCACCCGAAACATTCCAAGGACTGACGAAGGTCAAAACCGGCCACCGCATTTCGCTCGCACAAAAACAAACGGAGCACACAAGTGTGCTCCGCCGTGACGCCGGAACTCCTCGCGAAGCGAGGATCGGCTTTTGACTTTGTTGCCGGTCGAGTGGGCCTGTCGGGCATCCGGGGGGCAGGCCATGTCGGGGGCGTGAGGCGACAGGATGTCGCCGACCGAGCCCCGAGGCCATGGATGGCCGCTTTCGGGCGTCCCCCGACATGGCCTGCCCCCCGGATGCCGCGCGACCAGAACCAAACAGCCGCGCCTCACCCAGGAAACAAGACCAAGAAATTACTTCCCGCCCAACCGCTCCCACAGGAAGCTGTAAGCCAGCGCCGACATATGCGCCTGCTGCGCATTGTTCGCCGCGCCACCGTGGCCGCCCTCGATGTTCTCGTAGTAGGTCACGTCCTTCTTCGCATCGATCATCTTGGCCGCCATCTTGCGCGCATGGCCCGGATGCACGCGGTCATCGCGCGTGGAGGTCAGGAAGATCACCGGCGGATACTGCTTCTTGGCATCGAACAGGTGGTAGGGCGAGAAGGTCTGGATGAACTTCCAGTCATCCGTGTCCGGGTTGCCGTACTCGGCCATCCATGACGCACCGGCCAGCAGGTGGTTGTAGCGCTTCATGTCCAGCAGCGGCACCTGCACCACCACCGCACCGAACAGCTGCGGGTACTGGGTGAGCATGTTGCCCGTCATCAGTCCGCCATTGCTGCCACCTTGCACGCCCAGGTGCTGCGGGGAGGTGATCTTGCGCGTGACCAGGTCCTGCGCCACCGCCGCCATGTCCTCGTAGGCCTTGTGGCGGTTCTGCTTCAGTGCCGCCTGGTGCCAGCGCGGCCCGTACTCGCCACCGCCGCGGATGTTGGCGACCACGTACACGCCGCCCTTCTCCAGCCACGCACGGCCCAGGCCGCCGGAATAGCCCGGCGTCATCGAGATCTCGAAGCCACCGTAGCCATACAGCAGCGTCGGCGCCTGGCCATCGAACGCCAGGTCCTTCGGGCGCACCAAGAAGTACGGCACGCGGGTGCCGTCCAGGCTGGTGGCGAAGTGCTGCTCGATGGTGTCGCGGCTGGCGTCGAAGAACGCCGGCATCGTCTTCAGCGTCTCGGGCTTGCGCCCCAGCTCGACCAGCGAGAGCGTGGTCGGAGTGAGGTAATCGGTCGCGGTCAGCCAGACGGCATCGCTGTCGTCGCTGTCCACCGCTTCCACGCCCAGCGTGCCGAACGCCGGCGCGCCGACGAACTCGCTCTTCTTCCACTGGCCGTCCTGCGGCGTCAGCACGCTCAGGCGGTTCTTGACGTCGTCAAGCACGTTGAGCACGAGGTGGTGGCGCGTCCAGGAAAAACCGGCCAGCGAGGTCGTGTCCGTGGGCGCGAACAGCACGTCGAACTCGCGCTTGCCCGCCATGAAATCGTCGAACTTCGTCGCCAGCAGCGAGCCGGCCGCGTAGGTCGTGCCAACCACGGTCCACGGCTCGCGCAGTTCCAGGGTCAGCCATTCGCGCTTGACGCTCTTGCTGGCCGAGTTCGGCGCGTCGACCTTGGTGAGCTTGCCGGCGGCATCACGCAGGTACAGCTCGTCGTTGTAGAAGGCCAGCGTGCGGCTGACGAAATCGCGCTCGAAGCCCGGCGTGTCGTCGTGCACCGCGGCGATGTACATGTCGTCCGGCTTGCCTTCGTAGACCGTCTCGGCCTGCTCCAGCGGCGTGCCGCGCTTCCAGCGCTTGACGATGCGCGGGTAGCCGGAGCTCGTCTGCGTGCCCTGGCCGAAATCGGTGAACACGTACACGGTGTCGGCGTCGATCCAACCCAACGCCCCCTTCGCCTCAGGGCGGAAGAATCCGTCCTTCACGAACTGCTTGGTGCCCAGGTCGAACTCGCGGGTGACGTCGGCATCCGAGCCGCCGCGCGAAAGCGCGACCAGGCAGCGCTGGTAGTCCGGACGCAGGCAGTCGGCGCCATGCCAGACCCATTGCGCGTTCTCGGTGCGGTTCAGCGCATCCAGGTCGAGCACCGTTTCCCACTTGGGGTTCGGCTTGCGGTATTCGTCCAGCGTGGTGCGGCGCCACACGCCGCGCTCGTGCTGGCGGTCCTTCCAGAAGTTGTAATAGAACGCGCCGATCTTCTGCACGCCGGGAATCTTGGCGTCCGAGTCCAGGACCTCGCGGATGCTCGACTCCATCTGCTTGAACTGCGGCGTGCCGGCCAGGCGC
The DNA here is from genome assembly GCA_023386795.1 of Pseudomonadota bacterium. Lineage (GTDB taxonomy): Bacteria > Pseudomonadota > Gammaproteobacteria > Xanthomonadales > Xanthomonadaceae > Stenotrophomonas_A. Next base: position 18,327 of record JAEWJB010000016.1, on the reverse strand, counting down.
GCCTCGGTCTTCGCGTTCTGTGCCTTCACCCATTCCAGCGGCTTGGCGCCCTCCACGTCTTCCAGCCAGGCGTACGGGTCGGGGGTCATGGCAGCCTCCTTGGCGGATGCGGTCAGGGGAGCGGCGGTGGCGAGGCCCGCGACGAGGCAGGCAACGGCGAGTTTGGACATCAATCCTCCGGCAGGGACATAACTGCCCCAACCTAGCACAGCGCCGGCGCGCGTCTCCCCTGCCAGAAGGCGCGTGCGCTCAGGCCGCGCGTGCGGGCTGTCCGGGCAGGCCACGCCGGGTGGCGGGCCGCCGACGCGCCTGCGGCCCCCGCCGCACCGCACGCGCGCCCGGCATGCGACGCATGCGCCACTGCGGCAAGCGGAAGCGGTACAGCGCCCACCAGGCGGTCATCGGCATGCCCAGCAGCCACAGGGGTCCCCAGCCCAGCCATTGGCTGTAGCCGCGCGCCGCCGGCCATACCAGCACCAGCGCCAGTCCGGCCAGGGCGACCTGCCGCACGGCGCGCAGCACGCGCGGATCGGGGGACTGCGAAGGCGAAGGAACGTGACGCTGCATGGGTTTTCTCCAATCCGGTCGGGAAGCGCACGTTCCCCCATCGCCATCTCACGGATTGCGACCTACCATTGACGCGAAGTTCTCTCCTGCCCGTTTACCGTGCAGGCCAGCCAAGCCAAGACGAGCCACGATGCGCCTGACCGCCACCCTAGCCCTAGCGTTCCTGATCGGTCTGGCCGCCCCGGCCGTGGCTCGCCAACCCCCCGCCGCCGAACGCCCGCCGCTGGAACTGCCGCGACTGGCCGGCACCTGGTACGTCATCGCCCGCATCCCCAACCCCGTCGAGCGCGGGCACGTTGCCAGCCGCGACGAATACACCCTGCGCGACAACAACTCGCTGGGCATCCGCTATGTCTACCGCGAGGGCTTCGGCGAACCGGAACAGGAAAAGACCGCGCGCGCCTCGGTGGACGAGGACAGCGGCAACTATGACTGGCGGGTGTGGTTCTACAAGATCATCCCGACCAAGCAGCGCATCCTGGAAGTGGCGCCGGATTACTCCTGGATGCTGATCTCCTGGCCGGGGCGCGACCTGGCGTGGATCTTCGCCCGCTCCCCGGACATGGACAACGAGCAGTACCGTACGCTGGTGGCCAAGTTGCGCGACGACTACGGCGTGTACACCGACAAGCTCAAGCGCGTGCCGCAGAAGCGCGAGCAGGTGGACAAGCTCGGCTTCGAAGTCCCCAACAAGCGCTGAGGCGCCGCATCGGCGCCCCACGCGGGCGCCGCGCTCAATCCTCGTAGTTGCTCAGGGCCAGCGCGAGCAGTGCCTTGGCCTGTTCGCGCAGCGACTTCGGCTCGATGATCTCGGCATCCGAGCCGTAGTGCAGCACGTCCATCAGCAGCTCGCGCGAAACGCTGTAAGGCAGTTTCAGCTCGTAGCGCCCGTCAGGCAGGAAGCGCCCCTGCTGCTTGGAGTGCCAATGCTCGTCGGCCACCCAGCGCGCGGCCTTGGCGCTGAAGAGGATCGTCGCCCAGCCCTTGGGCGCGCCGGAGAAGATGCCGTAGGACGCGGCGAGCTGGTCGTCCAGCTCGCTGTCGGGCACGTCGCGCGCCGGCTCGTCGAGCAGGCGCGCGTGGTTGATGCGGTCCACCGCGAAGCTGCGCACGCCTTCGCGGCCGTGATCCCAGGCATCGAGGTACCAGTTGTCACGGTAATGGGTGATGCGCTGCGGCGAGACCGTGCGGCGCGTGGCCTCGTCGGTGGAGCGGGCGCGGTATTCGAAGCTCAGCTGCTTGCGCTCCAGGACCGCCGAGGCCACGCTGCGGAAACTGGCCTCGTCCAGCTTGCGGCCACGGTGCGGGATGACGCGCACGCGGTCCACCGGCCACTGCGACACCCCGGCCTGCGCGGCCAGCAGGCTTTCGATGCGCTGCTGCAGCGGCGCCAGCACCGAGGACAGCACACCGCCGCCGGTACGTGCGAGCAGCTGCTGCGAAGCCAGCAGGGCATGCAGCTCTTCGGAACTGAGCCACAGGCCGGGCAACTCGAAACGGTCGCTCTCGCCGGCCAGGTAGCGGAAGCCCGCCTCCCCGTCGCCTTCGACCGGCGCCATCAGCGCGTCGCGCAGGAACGCCAGGTCGCGGTACACGGTGGCACGGGAACAGCCCAGCTCATCCTGCAGCCGCGCCACCGTCACCGGATAGCGGGCCGCCTTGAGCAGGCGATGCAGGGCATTGATGCGTTCATAGCGGTCCATGCGCCGATTATGTCCGACTCGCGGGTGAGCGCGCGCGCGGGCCGGGCTGGGCTATCGTGACGCCCCCCACAACCCGGTGCCGGCCATGACCCGTCTTCCCCGCCCCGCCCGCGCCGTGCTGCTCGGTGCCGCCCTGCTGGCGGGCGGTTGCACGCGCACGCCGCAAGCCACGCCGGCCGACGGCCCCGCCGTGCCGCAGGCCTCGGTCCGCCAGGCACCTGCCCCCGCGCAGCTCGTGCTCGAGGCGATGACGCGCTTTCGCGCGGCGCGCGCCTTCGAGGCGCGGATGCAGCTGGAAAGCGAACATCCACAAACTGGCCGGCTGGAATACGTGGCGCCGGATCGCTACCGCCTTCAACTCCCCGGGCTGGGTACCCAGGTCATCGTCGGCGGCACGCTGTACCGGCAGGAGGACGGTCGCACCGATCACCTCCCGGTGTCGGCGGAGCTGCTGGTGCAGTGGCGCGATCCGCTGCAACTGCAAGCCGACGATCAGTTGCAGGTGGAGGATCTCGGCGCCGATCCGCTCGACGGCCGGCCCGCCCACCTGTACCGGGTCGTCCACCCGGACCCGGCGCGCCCGGCGATGCGGCTGTGGATAGGTGCCGATGGCCGCCCGCTTCGCATCGAGCATCGCGGCCGCGGGCCCAACGGCGATGATTACCGCCTGCAGATCGACTACACCCGCTTCGACGACCCGACCCTGCGTATCGACACGCCCTGAACCGGCGGTCGCGTCGTGCGACGGGCGGCGCGCCGCGCGCGCCGGCGGGATGGCAGAATCCGCACGGGGATCCGCTACAACCAGATGCATCGGGGAGATGCCGTGTTCCATCGAATTCCGCGGCCTTGGCCGCTTGGGGGATATCCGTCCGCCTGCACGGAGGTGTGCCCGTGTTGAAGTCGCTTCCCGCCGGCTGGCCCGTCCTGCTCGCACGCACGCTGGGCCTGCTCGGCCTGGGCATGCTGGTGTGGGCCTGCGTGAGCACCGCGCTGCTGCAAGGCCGCGGCGATGCCTTCCTCAGCCTGCGCCCGCTGCAGGACCGCAGCCTGGGCATGGGCTTCGTGCTCTCGGCGCTTCTGCTGATGCCGCTGTGGCCCAAGGCCGGCGATGCCGACCAGCGCATCTGGCGCCCGCGCGCGCTCGCCGCGCTTGGCGTGGCGCTGGTGGGTGACCTGGCGCTCATCGTGCTGTTGCACCTGCCGGCGCATTCGCCCGGGCTGATCGCCATCGCCGGGGCGATCGCCTGCATGGGTGCACTGGCGACCATCTGCATGGCCACGCTCGCGCTGGAACAACCACGCTCGCAATGGTTGCTGCCGGCGCAATGCGCGCTGGCACTGCTTTCCGGGGCGGTGCTGTTCTTCGCTTTCATGGCCTGGCTGTGGCCGGGGCAGATGGCCGCCGGCGGCGTCCCTTCCCTGGTGCTGCTCGGTGCCCTCTCCGCCGGGTTGCTGATGGCCACCTGGCTGGGCGAAGGACGCAATGCGTTACTGCCCCTGCCGGTGCGCTGGCCGCGCTGGTCGCTGCTGCTGGCCCTGCTGGTGGTGCCGTTGCTGCTGGTGGCCGTATTGGCGATCAAGCCGGGGCTGCAGAAGCCGGTATGGGTGCTGGCGGTGCTGGCGATGGCCGCGGTGATCGGGCTGGATGCACGCGAACGCAGCGAAGAAAACGGCGCCGGACGCAACGGGGCATGAAGCGGGGCGGCCGGGCGGCCCCGGCCGCGTGAACGGTTCCGTTATCATGAAAGCGTTTTCCCCACCGTGTGCCTGCTGGCCGCCTGATCGAGAGTCGACCATGTCCCGCCGTGCTTTGCTGACTGTTTCCGTCCTGCTTTCCTGCTCCAGCGCCGCCTTCGCGCAGACCGTCACCCCGGCGGTATCCAATGGCCCCACCGACCCCGCGCTGGCGGTGATTCCCTCGCCCTGGAGCGGTTCCAGCGGCGAACTGGGCTTTGCCTCGGCCCATGGCAACAGCTCCACCGAGAGCTTCAACGGCCGCCTGAAGGGCCGTTACACCGACGGCGACTGGATCCACTCGCTGGACCTGTTCGGCATGCGCTCCAGCGCCGAATACACCAATACCGCCGACGACGGCACCACCACGCGCGAGCGCCAGACCACCGCCGAGCGCTACACCGCCGCGGCCGGCAGCGCGCTGCAGCTGGGCGAGCACCGGCAGCTGACGGCCACCGGCCGTTACGAAACCGACGATTTCGCCACCTACGACCGCCTGGCGACGTTCGGCATCGGCTACGGCACGCGCCTGCTGGACTGGCAGAACTTCTACCTCGACGCGCAGATCGGCCCCGGCGTGCGCCGTGCGCACGACGCGGTGGAGGACCGCGAGGAGACCGGCCTGATCGGCCGCGGCCTGTTCGACCTGAAGTACACCATCACCCCGACCACCGACCTGGTGAACACGCTGCTGATCGAATCGGGCAGCTACAACACCTACGCACAGAACGATTTCGGCGTGCAGGTGGCGATGAACCAGCGTTTCGCGCTGAAGGCGGCCTGGCAGATGCGCCACAACAGCGATGTCAGCGACGACAGCAAGAAGACCGACACGCTGACCACGGTGAACCTGGTCTACACCTTCAAGTAAAAGCGGCTTCGGCCGCGACACGGGATCCGCGCGGATCCCGCGTCAACCCACCTCGCGCGCATAAGGCCCCAGCAGCACGTCGCCGCCGGCGGCCATCAGCTGCCGCGCCACGTCACGCCCGAGTGACTCGCGCTCGGCCACCGCCCCGGTGGCCTGCGCGCGCACCAGCCGCCCGTCCCCGGCATCGCCTACCAGTCCCTGCAGCGCCAGCGCGTCGCCCTGATGCGTGGCGAACGCGGCCACCGGCACATGGCAGCTGCCATGCAGCGCGCGGTTCATCGCCCGCTCGGCCTCCACGCATTCGCGCGTGACGCGGTGGTCCAGTGCCTCGAGCACCTCCATCACCTGCGGATCGTCGCCACGGCATTCCACGGCAATCGCGCCCTGCGCCGGCGCCGGCAGCCATTGCGGCGCATCGAGCCGCGCGGTGATGCGCTCGCCCAGGCCCAGCCGCTGCAAGCCGGCGCAGGCCAGCACGATGGCGTCGTACTCCCCGGCGTCGAGCTTGGCCAGCCGCGTGTTGACGTTGCCGCGCAGGTCGCGCAATTCCAGGTCCGGGCGCAGCGCGCGCAGCTGGGCCTGGCGGCGCAGCGAGGAGGTGCCCACGCGCGCGCCGTGCGGCAGGTCCGCCAGCGAAGCGTAGCGGCCCACCAGCGCGTCGGCCGGATCGGCACGTTCGAGTACCGCGGGCAGCACGAAGGGCGCGTCCAGGTCCATCGGCACGTCCTTCATGGAATGCACCGCGCAGTCGGCTTCGCCGCGCAGCATCGCCAGCTCGAGCTCCTTCAGGAACAGGCCCTTGCCACCGATGGCCGCCAGCGAGCGGTCCAGCACTTCGTCTCCCCGGGTGCTCAGCGGTACCAGCAGCACCTCCAGGTGCCGGTGGCACTGCTGCAGGCGGGCGGCGACGTGTTCGCTCTGCCACAGGGCGAGCGGGCTCTTGCGGGTGGCGATGCGCAGGGTCTTCATGCGCGGATTATCGCCCGCCCGCGCGTTGCGCGTATTGCACGCGATCAACCCTGCCGCAGTTCACCGCGCAGGTTGGCCACGCAGCGCCGGCTCACTTCCAGCGGCTGGGCCACATCGCGCAGCACCGCGTGTACCTGGCCATCGCCGCTGCGCCGCAGTTCCGCCAGCTGGCCGCGCGCGACCAGGCAGTTGCGGTGGATGCGCACCAGCCGTTCGGCGAATTCCTCCTCCAGCGACTTGAGCGACTCCTCGATCAAGTCCTCGCCGCGCGCGTGGTGGACGATGACGTACTTCTCCTCGGCCTGGAGGTAGTGGATCTCCTCGACCGGGATCAGCCGCAGGCTCCCGCGCAGGCGCGCGCACAGGTGGGTGCGCCGGCGGGTGGGCTCCTCGACTGGCGGCGCCGGCACGCGGCCGGCGATGAAGGTGGCCGCGCGCTCCAGCGCGGCGGCCAGGCGCTCGGGGCGCACGGGCTTCATCAGGTAATCGATGGCGGCCGCGTCGAAGGCGGAAAGTGCATGCTGGTCGTAGGCGGTGCAGAACACCACCGCCGGGCGCGGGGCGAAATCGCGCAGGTGGCGTGCCGCTTCCAGGCCGTCGACGCCGGGCATGGAAATATCCAGCAACACCACGTCCGGCTGGCGGGCAGCGGCCAGTTGCAAGGCTTGCTCGCCGTTCTCGGCCTCGCCGACCAGCTCGACGCGGGCGTGGGCGGCCAGCAGCGAGCGCAGGCGTTCGCGCGCCAGCGGCTCATCGTCGGCGATCAACACTTTCACGGCAGCCGCTCCCCGGCCGGTGACCCCATGCACATGCAGCAACTTCCCCGGTTCCCCCGCCCGGCTAGCTCAGCGGCAGGGCGATCTCGCAGGCATAGTAGCCTCCGCTCCAGCCGGCCGTCATCCGCGCGCCCGGGCCGAAGCGGTAGGCCAGGCGGTGGGCGATGCTGGCCTGGGCATGGCCGGCGCCGCGCGCGAGCGGGTCCGCCGCGGCGGCGGGGTCCGGCGCAGGGTTGAGGATGCGGATGCGCAGCAGGTTCCCCTCGCGTTGCAGCGACAGGGTGATGACCCCGCCCGCCGGTAGCCGCGAAATGCCATGCAGCACGGCGTTCTCGACCAGCGGCTGCAGTACCAGGCGCGGCATCGGCAGCTCCCATGGCAGCCCTTCCCCGCGTTCCCACTGCACGGCGAGCCGCTCGCCCAGGCGCAGCGATTCGATCGACAGGTAGCGCTCGGCCAGCTCGCATTCGTTGCGCAGGGTGGAGTCGCCCTCGCCGGCGCCGAGCGCGGCGCGGAACAGGTCCGAGAGGTCCAGCACCGCCTGTTCGGCGACCAGCGGGTCGCGGCGCAGCAGGCTGGCGATGAGGTTCATGCTGTTGAACAGGAAATGCGGGCGAATGCGCGCCTGCAGCGCGTCGGCTTCCGCGCGCGCGTTGGCCTGGGTCTGTGCAGCCCAGCGGTCACTGACATAGAAATAGCGCAGGGCCAGCGCGCAGATCAGCGCCACGGTGGTGGCGCAGCCCAGGCTGAAACGCCAGAAGCCGATGCCCTGCCCGAGCGGCCCGCTGCCGGTGGCCGCATACAGCGCGTGGACCACGCCACTGCCGATCCAGGCTGCCAGCCATGCCAGCAGCAGCGCCAGCCAGGCGCCTTCGCGCGGCTGGAAGCGCGCCAGGGGTTCGCGCAGCACGCACAGCAGTGCGGTGACGCCCAGTGCCAGCCACAGCGCCAGCCCGGAGGCGGAAAGGAACCGCCCCGGCGTCACCGGCGTGGAGGCGTCGGGCACCAGCATCACGATCACCACCACCAGCTCGGCCAGGCCCACCATCGCGCCCACGCGCGGCAGCCGGCACAGCTCGGGCATCCACGGCTGGGCGGCGCGCGGATCGCTCACGTCGGCGTCAGGCCGCAGCGCTGAAACGGCGATCCAGCCAGGCGGCGAGGGCGTCGATCTCCTCGGCGCAGACCTGGTGGGCCATCGGGTAGGCGTGCCATTCGATGTCGAATCCCAGCGCCTGCAATGCCTGCGCGCTCTGCTGCGCATGCACGATCGGAATCACCGGGTCGCCCTGGCCGTGGGCCATGAACAGCGGCTGGCGCTGGGCACCGGCCACGAGATGGTCGGCCGCATGCGCGGCATCGGGCAGGTAGGTGGACAGGCCGATCAACCCGGCCAGTGGCACCTGCCGGCGCAGGCCGGCGGCCAGGGTGATCGCGCCGCCCTGCGAGAAGCCGGCCAGCAGGATGCGCTCGGGCGGGATGCCACGCGCCTGTTCGCGCGCGATCAGCGCCTCCACCTGCGCCACCGACTCCAGCACGCCAGCGCGGTCGGCGCGGTCGGCGAAGTCGAAACTGGCGATGTCGTACCAACCGCGCATGCGCACACCGTTGTTGATGGTGATGGCGCGCACCGGCGCATGCGGGAACACGAAGCGAAGCGCCGGCCAGTGCGGGCGCACCAGTTCCGGCACGATGGGCGCGAAGTCGTGGCCATCGGCGCCCAGGCCGTGGAGCCAGATCACGCTCCACTGCGGGTCGGGCCGGGTTTCCAGCTCCAGTGCATCCAGCGTGTCGGACATCGTGCGGCTTCCTCGGGCGAAAGCCGCATTATGCCTGCGCGCCGGCCGGGCTCACTCGGCGGCGGCGGCCTGCGCGGCGGCACGGCGCAATTCGGCCGCGCGCACCATCACCGCGGGCGGTGCGATCTCTTCGGGAATGGCGAAGATGCCCAGGCGTTGCAACGCTTCGCCGGCACGGCGCAGCGAGGTCAGCGCGACGACCGGGATCGCCAGCGCCATGCCGATCACCACCGGCGCCATCCACGCCGCCAGCGACGGCGAGACCATGTAGGCCATCAGCCCGGCGAGCAGCCCGAACAGGCTCAGGCCGCCGTAGCCCTTGATCAGCGCGATCCAGGAAATTTTGCCGTCGTCGCGCTGCTGCGCATCCCAGCCCGAATCCTTGCCCGCCAGCACCTCGGCCACGCCGCGCGATTGCAGGTACATCACCACCGGCGCCATCAGCGCGGCCAGCACGGTTTCCAGCAGGATGCTCAGCAGCGCGCGCAGTGCACCGCCGCAGCCACGCCGCTCGGCGGGGTTGAACAACAGCGCCAGGTAGCCGAGCACCTTCGGTGCCAGCAGCACGCCCATGGTCAATGCGAACACCCACAGCACGCCGTTGTCGCCTTGTGCGTGCCAGTAGTGCGCGGGGGAGAACGGAATCTCGGCGGCCAGGTCGATGCCGTTGCCGGCCAGCGGGATGCCGATGCCGATCAGCATGAGCATCGCCCACATCGGCGCGGTGAAGTAATGCCCGATGCCGATCATCATGTGCAGGCGGCTGACCCAGTGCAGGCCCTTGGCGGTGACGACCTTGGAGTGCTGCAGGTTGCCCTGGCACCAGCGACGGTCACGGATCAGCAGGTCGGTCAGGGTCGGCGGGCCTTCCTCGTAGCTGCCCTGCAGGTAAGGGACCATGTGGGTGGCCCAGCCGGCGCGGCGCATCAGCGCGGCCTCGACGAAATCGTGGCTGAGCACATGGCCGCCGAATGGCTTGCGGCCCGGCAGCGCCGGCAGGCCGGCATGGGCGGCGAACGCGCGGGTGCGGATGACCGCGTTGTGGCCCCAGTAGTTGCTCTCGGCGCCATGCCACCAGGCCACGCCGTAGGCGATGATCGGGCCGTACACGCGACCGCCGAACTGCTGCATGCGCGCGAACAGCGTGTGGCCGTTGACCACCGCCGGCAGGCTCTGGATCAGGCCGACGTCCGGGTTGAGCTCCATGCCGGCGACCAGGCGCACGATGGTGTCGCCACTCATCAGGCTGTCGGCGTCCAGGATGAGCATCTGCGGGTAATGGCCGCCGAAGCGCTGCACCCAGTCGGCGATGTTGCCTGCCTTGCGCCCGGCGTTGTCGGCGCGGCGGCGGTAATAGATGCGCCCGGCGCCGCCGGTGCGCTCGCACAGCGCGGCGTACTCGCGTTCCTCGGCCAGGCCGATGGCCGGGCGGGTGGTGTCGCTGAGGATGAAGAAGTCGAAGCGCTCCAGCTGGCCGGTGGCGGCAACCGATTCGTAGATCGCCTGCAGGCCGGCGAGCAGGCGCCGCGGGTCCTCGTTGTAGGTGGGCATCAGCAACGCGGTGCGGCTGTGCAGGGTGGGCAGCGGCGCGTCGGGGTCGATGCCCAGCTTGCGGCCGCGCCCGAACACCACGCTGATGAATCCGGCCACGGCGCTGGCGAAGGACATGGCGACCCAGGCAAACAGCAGCACGAACAGCGCCAGCAGGCAGGCCTCGAGCACGCTGATGCCATCGGTCCACATCACCGAGGCCATCATCCAGGTGGCACCGAGGGTCATCGCCGCGGTGCCGCCGATCAGGTAGAAGCGGCGCAGGCCGATGCCGCGCGGGGACGTGCGCTGGCGCGGCACCTGCAGGTGGCCGGCGCGCAGGGACTGCTCGGGCATGTCCAGCGGGGATTCGGCAGGCAGCACGGCCAGGCCGGCGTCGCGCAAGGGGGCGACGGCTTCGATCACGGTGGCGCTCATGTCAGACGGCCCGGGCGGCGCCCCGCCCCGGCTGGATTTCCACGGCGCTGCCGATGCGGCGCGTCCGGCGGAGGCCACACACCGCTTTCCCAACTACGAACACAAGCACTCCTCGGCCGCGACGGTCATCGCCGCCCATGTTAGGTCATCACTGTGGGGCCGCCTGCGCCCTCCCCGTTCAGGTGGCTTCCCCGGGCGGCAGACTACGCCGGTTTTGCCCAACGGTGGCCCAACGTGAATAGGCGCGGGCGGGCAGGGGCGGATCACCCGCCGAACGGCCACAACGGGCCGCCGAGCCAGAGCCAGCGGGCGGTCCAGGCCGCCGCCCACCCGATCAGCGCGGTGAGCGGCACCCCGACCTTGAGGAAGTCGGCGAACCGGTACTGGCCGGGGTTGAGGATCAGCAGGTTGCCGTGGTGGCCGATGGGGGTGAGGAAAGAGGCGACCGCACCCATCGCGGTGCAGATCACGAACGGCACCGGCGGCAAGTGCAGGCCCTCGGCGACCGCCAGGGCGATGGGAGTGAGCAGGACAGTGGTGGCCGCGTCGGACAGGATCTGGGTGAGCAGCGCGGCGGCGCTGAACATCACCAGCAGCAGGGTCAGCGGCGAGAGGCCGTGGACATGCGCCAGCAGCAGGTCGGCCATGCGTTGCGCAGTACCGGTCTGGTCCATCGCGATGCCCAGGGGGATCACGCCGGCAATCATCACGTAGATGCGCACGTCGATCTCCTCGTACGCACGCTCGAGGGTAACGCAGCGCGAAAGCACCATCGCCACCGCACCGGCGAGGAAGGCGATCTGCGGCGGCAGCCATTCGGTGGCGGCGGCCACGATCGAGGCCAGCATGATGCCCAACGCCACCGGCCAGCGACGGCGACGGCTGCGCTGCGCTTCGAACGGCATCAGCATCAGGAAGCCGCGGTGGTCGGAAAGCTGCTGGAACTTGTGCTGGCTGCCCCACAGCACCAGCAGGTCGCCCTCCTCCAGGCGCACTTCGGACAGCTCGCCGTGCAACCAGCCCTGCTTGCGCCACAGGCCGACCACGACCACGCCGAGGCGGTGCAGGAAATCGATGCCCGACACGCTGCGCCCGACGAACTCCGAATGCGGTGCCACCACCGCCTGCACCAGCTGCTCCTCGCCGAAGGATTCCGCCGGGTGGCCCTCGGCGGGCTTCTCGCCGTACTTGGCCACCGCGTGCAGGGTGAGGCCGGGCTCGTCGCGCACCGAGGCGATTTCATCCGGCGAGGCGCGCACCAGCAGCACGTCGCCGGCACGCAGGGTGCCGCCCGCGTCGTGACGGCGGCGCACGCCGTGGCGCAGCCAGTCGGCGACCTGGAGGCGCTCGTGGAAGGCTTCCTCGAACTCGCCGAGCGTGCGGCCGGACCACGGCGAATCCTCTTCGACCAGCAACTCGGTGTAGTAGCGCTCCAGGCGCAGGTAGTCGCCGTTGTCTTCCTCGCCCTGCCGCTTGGGCAGCAGCCAGCGACCGGCGAGCATGTAGAGCATGCCCACCAGTACCAGCACGACGCCGATGGGCGTGATGGCGAACAGGTCCAGGCGCGGCTGGCCGGCCCGCGCGAGCAGATCATTGGCGAGCAGGAACGCCGGGGCGCTGATCAACGTCAACGTGGTGCCCAGCGAGGCCGCCAACGACATCGGCATCAGCAGCCGGGAAGCGGCCAGCTGCTGTTCGCGTGCCAGGCGCATCATCACCGGCAGCATCATCGCGGTGATCATCAGGTGGTGGGAGAACGCGGCCATCGCCGCGGTGGCCGGCATGGTGACGGCGATGGCGCGCCATTCGCGGCCGCCCGCCGCCCGACCGATCGCCGCGCCGATGCGGTCGGTGATGCCGGTGGCCGACAAGCCCGCCGAGAGCACGAACACGGCCGCGACGATGATCGCAGGTTCGCTCGAAAAACCGGACAGCGCCTGCGCCGGCTTGAGGATGCCGGCCAGCGTCAGCGCCAGCGTGGACAGCAGTGCGACGAGGTCCACGCGCAGCCGCCCGCTGATGAACAACACCAGCGTCACCGCGAGGATCACGAGGAAAACGATCTGCTGCGACTCCATGCCCTGCCCGGTTCAAGCCCGCGGCCACCTTAGCCGATCAGGCAACGCGAAGGCGTGCACGCGACCCTACAGCGATTGGCCCAGTTCGATGAAGACCACCCGATGCCCTCCTTCGCGCATGCCCATGCCGAAGATCAGCGGGCCGATCCACGAATCGAAGCCGATGAAGAGGCTGCCATTGACGATGCCATCGGCCAGGCTCATGTCGCTGCGCTTGCGCCAGGCGTTGCCGTATTCCAGCGTGCCGCCCACCTGTGCCGAGCGCCCCAGCACGCGGCCAAGCTCGTAGGTGTAGCCGACGAAGCCCAGCGCGTAGTCCTGCCCGGTGAGTTCGTTGCTCTGGAAGCCGGCCAGCCGCCACCGACCGCCCAGCCGGTACAGGCTCTCCGGCGGTGCCTCGCCGGAAAAGGTGACGTGGTAGCGCAGGCCCAGCTGCACTGCATGCGGGCCGAAGCTGCGCGCGCCAACGAGATCGAGATCCCCCTGGTCGAAGGATTCGTCCGCGCCCAGCCACGTCTGCGAGCTGCGTACGCCGACGCGGCCGAGCACGCCGTCCCGCGGGAAGAACACGCTGTCGATATCGTCCCAGGTGAACTGCGCCAGCCACGCGCCCTGCTGGAAGTAGCGCTTGTCCTGCGGCGGCGTGCCGATGATGGCGCGCGCATCGCCTGCATACCGCTCCAGGCCGATACCCAGGCTGGCGACCTCGCCGAAGTTGCGCGCAATGCTGGCCGTGGCGCCATAACGTTGCACGCGGTCGCGCTCGATGCGGTAGCCGTCCGCGTCGAAGATGTTGAAGCTGCTGGTCTGGAAGCCGCCGGCGGCGCTGAAGGCATAGCGGTTGGCCGGGTCGAGCGGTGCGTAGTACTCGCCGGTCAGGCCCGGCTCGCTGCCGATCTGCGCGGTGACGCGTGCCTCCGCGCCGTTCGGGGAGATCGGCGAGAAGCGCAGCCCCGCGCGCAGATTGGCCTCGTGGTCGCCTTCCAGGTCGTTGCTGATCGTCATGCCGGCCTCGAAGTACGCCGGGCCGTTGGGCTTGGGATGCGCGGTGACCACCACGCCGGTGCGTTCGTCCTCGCGCACCACGTCGTAGGTGATGCTCGACATCGTGCCCAGGCCGTAGGCGTGCAGGATGCCTTCCTGCAGCGCCTCCGCATCCAGTGGCTCACCCACCTTCAGCGGCAGGTAATCCATCAACACCTTGTCCGAGTAGCCGGTGTCGTTGACCAGCCGCACGAACTCCACGGTGGGTGCGGGTGGCAGGTGGCTGCGCTGTTGCTGGCGGAATGCCGCGTACGCCGCTTCGTCCACGCTGTAGCGGCGCAGCTGGGGCGCGGCGGCATCGGCCGCGGCCTGGCCGATTTCCAGCGCCAGCGCCGCCTTGTCGAATTCGCCGGTGGCCACGCGGCCGCTCAGGTCGGGACGGATCACCATGTCTTGCGACCCCAGCGTGGCGAGCTGGCGCTGCGCACTGCCCACGGTGAGGAAGCCGCTCATCTGGTCCACCACGTCGAGCACGCTGGCATCGCTGCCCAGCACGCGCAGGGGTGTCCCGACATCGACCGCGATGATCCGTTCGGCGCCCATCGCGCGCACCACGTCGATGGGGATCTGGTTGGCGATGCCGCCATCGAGCAACACGCGGCCGTCGAGATTGACCGGATGCATGATGCCCGGCAGCGACATGCTCGCGCGCATGGCCATCGCCAGGCTGCCCTGCCCGATCGCGACCGCCTGGCCGGTGTTGATGTCGGTGGCGACCGCGCGGAAGGGGATCGGCAGGCGGTTGAAGTCGCCATCCACCCGGCCGCCGCCGGTGGCGTTCTCGAACACGGCGATCAATCGCTGGCCCTGGCTGATGCCGGCAGCCAGGCGCACGCCGCCGCTGTCGCCGCCGAAGCCCACGCCGATGGGGGCCAGCCGCGTGTAGTCGTCGCTCTTGCGGCGCAGCGTGCGGTCGCGGCGCGGCAAGGTATCGGAGAACGTCGCCTTCCAGTCGGTGGAAAGCACTACGTCCTCGATCTGCTGCGGGCTGCGTCCGGCGGCATACAGCGCGCCTACCAGCGCGCCGGCGCTGGTGCCGGCGATGCAGTCCACCGGGATATGCAGTTCTTCCAGCTTCCTGAGCACACGCACATGCGCGATGCCGCGTGCGCCGCCGCCACCCAGCGCGAGGCCGATGCGCGGGCGCGTGTCACCCGGTGCGCGTTCGCCGCACTGGTGGCCATCGAGCCCCGCGAAGGTATCGGGCGGCGGCGTGGGCGCCGGCTGCTGCGCCAGCGCGGGCCACGGCAGGCACAACGCCAGCCACAGCCAGCGCCGGCAACAGGGCAACACGACTGCCTGCCACATGCGCATCGGATATCTCCGGGGTTATCTCTTGGCACTGCGCAGACGGCGGCGGGAGATGGCAGTGCGCACTTCCGAGCGCGCGGCCGGGTGGGGTACGCGCAGGCATCGCCCCGCTCGCCCAGCGGGCGCGGCGATGCCTCACGACATGCCAGGACTCACTTGGCCGCTGCAGCGCCCGGCGGAAAGCCGGTGAACATCTTGTCCAGTCCCGCCTCGACGGCGGCGTTCACCCGCTCCGGCGAACTTGGCACGGTGCCGCTGGCGGTGCCACGCCAGATCGCCTGCTGGGTGGACGTATCGAACATGTCCACCACCAGCGTGCCGACGTCATAGGTCCGCACGGTGGTCTGCGCGCTGCCCATCGCCATGCCACCGCCCCAGCCGCCGCGCCAACCCCAGCCGCCCATGCCGGTGCCGGTATAGAACGTGTCGAGCGTCTGCTTCTGCGAGGTGACGATGTGCGCTGCCAGCGTGACCTGGCCGTTCGGTGCTTCGCGCCAGCCGCGCGCCTGCAAGCGTGCGGCGATACCGTCGACGATGCGCTGCTGCACCAATGGAGAACCGGCTTGCGGCTTCATGCCCCAGGTGTAGGTACGGTACTTGGAGAAGTCGACCGACGGGTCGTGATCGGTCTTGACCGTGGGCGAGGATGCGCAGGCCGCCAGCGCGAGCAGCACGAGGCCGGCGAGGAACACACGGGTTTTCATGGCGATCTCCTGTAGCGGGACGGAACGACAAGGACGCCGGCCACGCCGGCGGGACGATCAGAAGCCGAAGCTGGCCGTGACGAGCAGCGGATTGCCTTCGAAGCGGTTCTTGACGCTGAACTCGGAGATGTAACGCACGCTCAGGTCCAGGTGTTCTCCGCCCGACCACTTCTTTCCGTAGGTGAACACCGGGCCCAGGCCGAACGAACGGCCCCTGAAGCCATTGAGCCGGTCGGCGGTGGGGCCGTCGTCATCGCCCAGTTGCTGGATCCAGCCGCCGACCGCGCCGAATCCCCAGCCGCTGGGGGTGCGCTTGACCAGCATCGAATCCAGGCGCCATACCGGCGCGTTCTTGTAGTCGGTATCGTCGTTGCGGTCGTAGAAGTCGACCGCGCCGAGCACGCTGAACTCCAGCGTGCCTTTCTGGAACAACTGCGTGTAGCCGACGCTGGGCGAGAACGTCCACACGTTCATGCCCGGATTGGCGAGGCGGTTCGGGTCGTACTTGGCGGTGGGCGCGTAGACATACAGGCCAAGCGAGACATGCTCCACCTGGCTGATGTGGTAGCTGGCGATCACCGGCGCAAAGTACGCGTCGAACCAGTCCGACGCACTGTCGCTCACCCGGCGCTGCTGCGCGCCAACACCCAGCGTGGCGGTGACATCGGGAATGACGTAGGGCGCCGTCACCATGGAGGCGAAGTTCCAGCGCCCCTCGCCGGTGGGCCAGATATACACGCCGGTAGCCGACCACAGGTCCATGTTCGCGCGCAGGCCAAGCGAGACCTGGCCGGCGATGGGCGCCGGGCGGCTACCGCCGATCTTGCCGTCGTAATGCAGGTAGCCCAGCGACCACTGCATCCCTGGTTCGGGGGGAATGATGCCGGCATACGCCTGGATCTGCGCGCCAGTCAGCGAGCGGCCCAACGCGCCTTCGGTGGCCGTGGCCGGCGTGGCGGCCAGCGCCGGGACCAGCGACAGCAGCGGTAGCCACGCGCGGCGGAAACAAGACGAAACGGGGCGGCGTTTCATGGTGCGGTCTCTCTCGTATCGGAAAGCGGCGCGATCTCGGCCTCGGCGCGGCTCTGCTCGCGCTCGCGCACCTCCTCCATGTCGCGTTCCAGGAAGTAGTTGAGGAAGGTGCGGATGACAGCGATCGCCCCGAGCTGCCCGATGGCTTCCCAGGTGGGTGCGATCGCCGATTCGACGATGTCGGCGGCAAGCTGGAAGGTCAGCGCGGCAACCAGCCAGCGCCCGTAGTCCATCCACAGCAGGCGTCGCGCATGGCCCTTGATGTAGCCGCGCGTGCCGCGCTCCTCCGGGTGGAACACGCCGACGAAGAACAGCTTCAGCGCGGCGACGAAGGAAATCACCGTGCCCATCACGATGATGACCAGCGCCATCAGGTCGATGATGACGATGACCGGTTCGCTGGCGCGCAGCAGCCACTCATTGAGCATTGCCAGGCTCCTGTCGCACCACGCAGCGGAAGCCGACATGACAGGTGGCGGTGTCGATCGGCTGCGCCATGCGCGCGGCCGGCCGGTAGCGTCGGCAGTAGTTCGGCGCACAGACGTGCGAGCCGCCCTTCATTACCCGGCGCGGAATACGCGGGCCGGCCGCACGGGCATCCACGCTGTCCTCGCGGCTGCCGCCACGCGGGTTCTCCAGCGTGCAGCACGCCTTCCCCGGAAGGCGGTCGTGCGTCTGGTACCAGTCGGAGGTCCATTCCCAGACGTTGCCGATCACGTCGTAGAGCCCGTAGCCGTTCGGCGGAAAGGATCCGACCGGCGAGGTGCGCTCGTAGCCGTCGCGCGGCACGCTCTGCCAGGGAAACTCCCCCTGCCACGTGTTCGCCAGCGGCTTGCCGGCTGGCGTGAACTCGTCGCCCCAGACGAACTCGGCGGCCTCCAGGCCGCCACGCGCGGCAAACTCCCATTCGGCTTCGGTCGGCAGCGCCTTTCCCGCCCATGCGGCGTATGCTTCGACATCCTCGAACGCCACGTGCACGACCGGGTGGTCCCACAAACCGTCGAGCGAGCCGCGAGGTCCCTGCGGATGCCGCCAGTCGGCGCCCGGCGTGTAGACCCACCAGTTGTAGCGATTGCGCAGGTCGACCGCCGCCGCGCGCTTTCGGAACGTGACCGAGGATGGAACGAGCAGCTCCGGCTTCGCACCCGGGTAATCTGCTGCATTGGCCGGCCTCTCCGCCAGCGTCACATGGCCGGTCGCCTCGACGAACGTGCCGAATTCGCGATTGGTGACGGCGTACCGATCCATCCAGAACCCCTCGACCGAGACGCGGTGCGCCGGCGCCTCCTCCGGGTAATGACGATCGGAGCCCATGCGGAACGTCCCTCCGGGAATCCACACCATACCTTCCGCCGGCGGGTTGCCCCGGGCCGGCTCCGTCGCGGTCCCGGCCGTCGCGCTATCAGTCATGGTCGATTCGTCCTTTCGACAGCCAGTGCGTCGTCTCGCGGTGTGGCCTCGGTGCTCGCCGCGGCGATTCAACCGGCCGGCGCCAGCAGCGTGATCCCGAACACGACTTTCCCTTTCACCGCACCGGTGAGGTGTTTGAAGTTCCACTGCGGATTGACGTAGAAGCGGAACGGCTGCCTGCCGACAGACCGGACCACGCCGATCTGGACTCCGAGCGGGACGTTCGTCCATTCATCGCGATGCCAATCGAACGTGAACTGCGCGTCCCCGGCGCTGAGCGCCCATCCATGTCCGAGCTGGTAGGTAACGACGGGCTGAATCTGAGTGATGCCGGTGTGAGCGGCGAAGAGATTCTGGC
>JAEWJB010000089.1 GCA_023386795.1 Pseudomonadota bacterium | reverse complement strand
TGGAACGGCGCGGCCGAGGTCGGCCTGGGCGCCGGCACCGTGCCGCACGGACTGGGCTGCCTGCTGGGGGCGATCGACCACCAGTCCGACGGCACCGTGGCGCTGGCCGAAACCCGGCTGCCCGGCCTGCGCGACCACTGCGTGGTTGCGGCCAGCCACAGTGGGCTGGTGCTCTCGGCCGAGGCCGCGCGGCGGACTGCCGCCTTCCTGCGCCATGGCCGCTTCGGGGCCGACGCGCCGGCCTGCGCTGCCTGAGAGTCCAGGGCAGGGATCAGGTAGAATTCGCCGCCTGTTCCCTGCAGATGTATGGAAAGTCCCATGGGTAGAGGTCCCTCCATCGAGGCCCGCAAGAACGCGTCCGACGCGAAGCGCGGCAAGATTTTCACCAAGATCATCCGTGAGATCGGCGTCGCCGCCCGCGGCGGTGGAGGCGACCCCAACAACAACCCGCGCCTGCGCGTGGCCATGGACAAGGGTCTGTCGGCGAACATGTCCAAGGACGTGATCGAGCGTGCGATCAAGAAGGCCACCGGCGAGCTGGAAGGCGTCGAGTACGAGGAAGTGCGCTACGAGGGCTATGCCCCCGGCGGCGTGGCGGTGATCGTTGATTGCCTGACCGACAACCGCGTGCGCACCGTGGCCGATGTGCGCCATGCCTTCAGCAAGTGCGGCGGCAACATGGGCACCGAAGGCTCGGTCGCCTTCATGTTCAAGCGCCTGGGCGTGCTGAGCTTCGCCGCCGGCAGCGATGAGGATCGCGTCACCGAGGCCGCCATCGAGGCCGGTGCGGACGACGTGGTGGTCTACCCGGAGGACGGCGCCATCGACGTGCTGACCGCCCCGGAGACCTTCACCGCCGTCAAGGACGCCATCGGCGCGGCCGGCCTGGCACCGGAGCATGCCGAGATCACCTTCCGCGCCGAGAACGACATCGCCGTGGACGGCGACACCGCGCTGCAGGTGCGCAAGCTGCTGGACATGCTCGAGGACCTGGATGACGTCCAGGACGTGTACTCGAACGTCGACCAGGCGTCGTTGGGCGCCTGACGGCGCCTGCCCATGGCCCGCATCCTCGGCATCGACCCAGGCTCGCAGCGCACCGGCGTCGGCATCATCGACGTGGATGCCACCGGGCGGACCGTGCATGTCCACCACCAGCCGCTGATGCTGCTGGGCGAAGGCGACTTCGCCGGCCGCCTGAAGCGGCTGCTGCTGGGCCTGGCCGCGATCATCGAGGAATTCCGCCCGGACGAGGTGGCCATCGAGCAGGTGTTCATGTCGCGCAACCCGGATTCGGCGCTCAAGCTCGGCCAGGCGCGCGGCGCGGCGATCAGCGCCGTGGTGCTGCGCGACCTGCCGGTGCACGAATATGCCGCCAGTGAGATCAAGCTGGCGGTGGTCGGCAAGGGCGGCGCGGACAAGGTGCAGGTCCAGCACATGGTCGGCGTGATGCTCAACCTCAAGGGCAAGCTGCAGGCCGACGCGGCCGACGCGCTGGCCGTGGCGATCACCCATGCCCACGTGCGCGCCACCGCGCAGCGCCTGGGCGTGGGCACGCGCGTGGCCTGGGGCCGCAAGTGACCGCGGCGCGGTTCTCCTTCCTTATGACTTCGCAGGCTTTCCCATGATCGGACGACTCCGCGGCCTCCTGGCGCACAAGCAGCCGCCCTGGATGGTGATCGACGTGGGTGGCGTCGGCTACGAGCTGGAGGCGCCGATGAGCACCTTCTACGACCTGCCGGACGTCGGCCGCGATGTCATCCTGTTCACGCACTACGCGCAGAAGGAAGACAGCGTGGCGCTGTACGGCTTCCTGCGCGAGAGCGAACGGCGGCTGTTCCGCGACCTGCAGCGTGTCAGCGGCGTGGGCGCGAAGATTTCCCTGGCGGTGCTCTCCGGCGTGAGCGTGGACGAGTTCGCGCGCCTCATCCAGACCGGCGACGTCACCGCGCTGACACGTATCCCGGGCATCGGCAAGAAGACCGCCGAGCGCATGGTGGTCGAGCTGAAGGACCGCGCCGCGGACTTCGGCGGCGGGGCCGCGCCGGTCACCGGCGCGCTGGGCACCGACCCCGTGTCCGAGGCGACCGTGGCCTTGCAGCAGTTGGGGTACAAGCCGGCCGAGGCCGCGCGCATGGCACGCGACGCCGGCGCGGCGGGCGACGACGTCGCCACCGTGATCCGCAAGGCCCTGCAGGCCGCGCTGCGCTGACGCGCGGCGCGACCCCACTCACCTTTCACGCCTGCTGGCGATACCCTCGGCCCGACATGTCCCAGACCTCCACCCCCCACGCCGCCAGCGGCTCCCACGGCGGGCATGCGCCTTCGCCGGGCATGGCCCTGGTGCTGGGCGCCATCGGCGTCGTGTTCGGCGACATCGGCACCAGCCCGCTGTACACGCTGAAGGAGGCGTTCTCGCCGCACTACGGGCTGGAGGGCAACCACGACACCGTGCTGGGCGTACTGTCGCTGGCGTTCTGGGCCCTGATGATCGTGGTGACGCTCAAGTACGTCACCATCATCATGCGCGCCGACAACGAGGGCGAGGGCGGCGTGATGGCGCTGATGGCGCTGGCCCAGCGCACCTTCCGGCAGGGCTCGCGCTCGGCGTACTTCATCGGCATCCTCGGCATCTTCGGCGCCTCGCTGTTCTTCGGCGACGGCGTGATCACCCCAGCGATCACCGTGATGGGCGCCGTGGAGGGCCTGGAGATCGCCGCGCCCTCGCTGCATCCGTTCATCGTGCCGATCACCGTGGCGGTGCTGTGCTGCGTGTTCCTGGCCCAGCGCTTCGGCACCGAGAAGGTCGGGCGGGTGTTCGGGCCGATCATGACGGTGTGGTTCCTGGCCCTGGCGGCGATCGGCGTCTGGAACATCTTCGACGCGCCGGAAGTGCTCAAGGCCTTCAACCCGTGGTGGGGCGTGCGCTTCTTCATGGAGCACGGCTGGCACGGCGTCTTCATCCTCGGCGCGGTGGTGCTGGCGGTGACCGGCGGCGAGGCGCTGTATGCCGACATGGGCCACTTCGGCGCCCGGCCGATCCGGCAGGCCTGGTACTTCTTCGTGCTGCCGTGCCTGCTGCTGAACTACCTCGGCCAGGGCGCGCTGGTGCTGGATCGCCCCGAATCGCTGAAGAACCCCTTCTTCGAGGCGGTGCCCGGCTGGGCGCTGTACCCGATGATCGTGCTGGCCACGATGGCGGCGGTGATCGCCTCGCAGGCGGTCATCACCGGTGCCTACTCGGTGGCGCGCCAGGCCATGCAGCTGGGCTACATCCCGCGCATGCTGGTCAAGCACACCTCGCGCGACACCATCGGGCAGATCTACGTGCCGGGCATCAACTGGCTGCTGGCCATCATGGTGATCGCGCTGGTGCTGGTGTTCCGCAGCTCGACCAACCTGGCCGTGGCCTACGGCATCTCGGTGTCGATGACGATGCTGATCGATACCCTGCTGCTGGCGCTGGTGGCGCGCGCGCTGTGGCCTACCCACCGCCGCTGGGTGCTGCCGCTGTGCGTGGTGTTCTTCGTGATCGAGCTGGCCTTCGTGGTCGCCAACGCGGTGAAGTTGCTGCAGGGCGCATGGTTCCCGCTGGCGCTGGGCATTGTGGTGTTCACCCTGATGCGCACGTGGCGTCGCGGACGCGCGTTGCTGCGCGAGGAGATCCGCAAGGACGGCATCCGCATCGACAGCTTCCTGCCCGGCCTGATGCTCGCCCCGCCGGCACGCGTGCCGGGCACGGCGGTGTTCCTCACCGCCGACCCGATGGTCGTGCCGCATGCGCTGATGCACAACCTCAAGCACAACAAGGTGCTGCACGAGCGCAACGTGTTCCTCAACGTGGAAACGCTGCCGATCCCGTATGCACCCAAGGACAAGCGGCTGAAGATCGAATCCATCGGCGACGAGTTCTACCGCGTCTACGTGCGCTTCGGCTTCATGGAGACCCCGGACGTGCCGCTCGCGTTGACCCGCGCCTGCGACAACGGTGGGCTCTATTTCGACCCGATGGACACCACCTTCTTCGCCAGCCGCGAGACCATCGTGGCCAGCGCCAACCGCGGCATGCCGATCTGGCGCGACAAGCTGTTCGCGCTCATGCACCGCAACGCCGCCCCGGCCACCGGCTTCTTCCGCATCCCCGGCAACCGGCTGGTCGAACTCGGCGCGCAGGTGGAAATCTGACCGCGCCGACACGTCGAGCCGGTAAGATGGCCGGCGATTCCCCGCCTCCGGCCGCCGTAGCCCCCATGGACCGCCTCATCGACAGCAGCGCCACCCGCGAGGACGACGCGGCCGATGCCAGCATTCGCCCCAAGCGCCTGGCCGACTACCTCGGCCAGCAGCCGGTGCGCGAGCAGCTGGGCATTTACATCGAGGCGGCCAAGGCGCGCGGCGAGGCGCTGGACCACGTGCTGATCTTCGGGCCGCCCGGCCTGGGCAAGACCACGCTGAGCCACGTCATCGCCAACGAACTGGGCGTGGCCCTGCGCGTGACCTCCGGCCCGGTGATCGAGAAGGCCGGCGACCTGGCCGCGCTGCTGACCAACCTGCAGCCGCACGACGTGCTGTTCGTGGACGAGATCCACCGCCTCTCGCCGGTCGTGGAGGAGGTGCTCTATCCGGCGATGGAAGATTTCCAGATCGACATCATGATCGGCGAGGGCCCGGCCGCGCGCTCGATCAAGATCGACCTGCCGCCGTTCACCCTCATCGGCGCCACCACCCGCGCGGGCCTGCTGACCGCGCCGCTGCGCGACCGCTTCGGCATCGTGCAGCGCCTGCAGTTCTACAGCCCCGAGGAGCTGACCCGGATCGTCATCCGCTCGGCGGCCATCCTGGGCATCGACTGCACGCCGGAGGGCGCCGGCGAGATCGCACGGCGCTCGCGCGGCACCCCGCGCATCGCCAACCGCCTGCTGCGCCGCGTGCGCGACTACGCCCAGGTGCGCGCCGATGGCCGCATCGACGTGGCGGTGGCCGACGCGGCCATGAAGATGCTCAAGGTGGACCCGGAAGGCTTCGACGAACTCGACCGCCGGCTGCTGCACACCCTGATCGACCATTTCGACGGCGGCCCGGTGGGCGTCGAATCCCTGGCGGCCTCGCTCTCCGAAGAGCGCGGCACGCTGGAGGACGTCATCGAGCCCTACCTGATCCAGCAGGGCTTCCTGGTGCGCACCGCGCGCGGGCGCATGGCCACCCACAAGGCTTACCGCCACCTGGGCCTGCAGCCGCGGCGAGATACCGCCGACGCCCCCGGCGAGAGTGGAGACCTGTTTTGAGCGACGCCAATGCCGTCGTGCCGCGATTCAGTTGGCCGACACGGGTTTACTGGGAAGATACCGACGCCGGTGGCGTGGTCTACCATGCGCGCTACGTTGCCTTCATGGAGCGGGCGCGCACGGAATGGATGCGTTCGCTCGGCTACGGGCAGGAAAGCACGCGGCAGGATCACGGGCTGGTGTTCGCGGTGCGGTCGATGCGGGTGGACTTCCTCAAGCCGGCGCGGTTGGACGATGCGCTGGACGTGGAAGTGGTCCTGCGCGAGTGCCGCAAGGCCAGCCTGGTGTTCGAGCAGCGCATCGTCCGGCAGGGCGTGCCGCTGATCGCCGCCGAGGTGAAGGTGGCCGCGCTGGACGCGGCGACGTTCCGGCCCCGCGGCATCGAGGACGCGCTGTATGCACGTTTGAAAGCCCTGGAAACCATAGAATCCGAACACTGAGGAACAACGGATGATCGCTTTGCTCCTGGCCCTGCAGGACGCCGTCGTCGAGACGCTGCCGCCGGACGTCACCCAAGCCGCCGCGCAGACCGTCGCGCACACCGGCAACATCAACTACCTGGAACTGATCGCGCGCGCGAGCATCCCGGTCAAGCTGATCGTCCTGCTGCTGCTCGTCGGCTCGTTCATCAGCTGGGTGATCATCTTCCGCAAGGCGCGCATCTACAAGAACGCCAACCGCGAGGCCGACGACTTCGAGAACCGCTTCTGGTCCGGCGCCGACCTCGGCAAGCTGTATGCCTCGGCCACCGACCGCAACCGCTCGGTCAACGGCCTGGAAGCGATCTTCGAAGCCGGCTACCGCGAGTTCAGCCGCCTGCGCGACCGCCGCCGCATGGACGCCCGCGGCCAGCTCGAAGGCGCCCAGCGCGCCATGCGCACCACCATGACCCGCGAGGTCGACCAGCTCGAACGCAACCTGGAGCTGCTGGCCAACATCGGTTCCACCGCGCCGTACGTCGGTCTGGTCGGCACGGTGTTCGGCATCATGGTGACCATGCACGACATGATCTCCAGCGGCGAGCAGGCCGGCATCGCGGCCGTGGCGCCGGGCATCTCCGAGGCGCTGTTCGCCACCGCCATCGGCCTGTTCGTGGCCATCCCGGCGGTATGGGCCTACAACCGCTTCACTACCCGCGTCGAGCGCCTGTCCGTGCGCTACGAA
Organism: Pseudomonadota bacterium; assembly: GCA_023386795.1. Taxonomy (GTDB): domain Bacteria; phylum Pseudomonadota; class Gammaproteobacteria; order Xanthomonadales; family Xanthomonadaceae; genus Stenotrophomonas_A. Next base: position 3,634 of record JAEWJB010000089.1, on the reverse strand, counting down.
ACCTTCGCCGACGAGTTCAGCTCGATCCTGCAGCGCCAGGCCGGCGCCGACGAATAAGCGCCACCCGTCGCAGGAGCCCGAGGAGACGCACCGCATGTCCCGCCGCAAACGCCGCAAGCTCAAGTCCGAGATCAACGTCGTGCCGTATATCGACGTCATGCTCGTGCTGCTGATCATCTTCATGGTCACCGCGCCGCTGCTGACCCTGAGCATCGACGTCGACCTGCCGACCTCCCGCGCCAAGGCGCTGGAGAGCAAGCAGGACCCGATCGTCGTCACCGTGCATGGCGACGGCCAGCTCGGCCTGACCCTGCCTGATGGCAAGCAGCAGGCCGTGGACGCGGAGACGCTTCGCACCCAGCTGGCCGCCATCGTCGCGCAGGACAAGAACACCCGCGTGGTGGTGGCCGCCGACAGCACCGTTCCGTACCAGCGCGTGATCGACGCGATGGACGCGCTCAAGCGCGCCCGCGTGGAGAAGGTCGGCCTGCTCACCGATTCGGGCGGCAATGCACGCTGACGCGCTGCCACCGCTGCCGCCCCGCGAAGAAGGCTGGGGTCGCCCGGTCGTCCTGGCGGTGGTCATCCACCTGCTGGTGGCGCTGGTGTTCATCGGCGCCTGGCTGTGGTCGCCGCAACGCCAGACCGAACCGGCCGCCGGCGACCCGAGCCTGGAAGCCAGCCTGGAAGTAAGCGCGTCCGAAGCGCGCGCCGCGCGCCAGGCCCTGCGCGAGACGCCGGTGCAGGCGCAGCCCGAGCCCACGCCCGTGCGCGAAGCGCCGGAAGACACCGTGCCGCCGCCGCAGCCGGTCCCCGAGCCGCGCCCGCAGGACGCACCGACGCCGCAGCAGCAACAGGCGCAGGAGCGGGTGGTCGAGCCTGACAAGGTGGACCAGGACCGCGTGAGCGCGATGGCCATCGCCGAGGAAAAGGCCAAGCAGGAACAGGAAGAGAAGCGCCGCCAGGAGCAGATCGACCTGACCGAGCGCCAGCGCCAGGAAGAAGCCGAGCAGAAACAGCGCCTGGCCAAGCAGCAGCAGGAAGAGGCCGACAAGAAGAAGGCCGCGGAGGCCGCGCAGGCGCAGGCCGAGCGCGAGCAGAAGCTGGCCGAGATCCGCAAGCAGCGCGAGCAGGCGCAGCGGGACGCACAGTTGGCCGAACAGAAGCTGCGCCAACTGGCCGACGCGCGCGCCAAGGCCGCTGCCGCGAACAGTTCGGCGGCGCCGCAGACCACGGCCGGGCAGGGCGGTACCAACACCGATCTCACTGCGCAGTACGCCGCGGCCATCCAGCAGGCGGTGCTCTCGCAGTGGGTCCGCCCGGACTCGGTGCCGCTGGGGCAGAAGTGCACGATCAACATCCGCCAGCTGCCGGGCGGGCAGGTGGTCGAGGCCAAGGTCTCGGCCGGATGCCCGTTCGACGAGGCCGGCAAGCGCTCGGTGGAGGCCGCGGTGCTGCGTGCCCAGCCGCTGCCTTATAGGGGCTTCGAGACCGTCTTCCAGCGCAACCTGACCTTCAACTTCACCGCGCAGGATCGCTGAGGCACATCCTGCCGCGCGTGGCGTCCGTGCCCTCCGGCGAGCGGCGGGCAGCCCTCCGGACGCTGATCGGCGATGGCATTTCACGCCGTCTTTGTTCACGATTGCGAAAATGTTCACCTCGCGCTTGCTATCCCTTGTTCACTTTTTCTTTCGAGCCACCGAGCGATCCATGAAGAATCCGCGCTGGTTAGCCCTTCTCGCCGCCCTCTTGTTGCCGTTCGCCGCCATGGCGCAGCAGCGGGGCCTGGAAATCGACATCGTGGGCGGCAACGCCTCGGCCACCCCGATCGCCGTGGTGCCCATGCCGTACCAAGGTTCGGCCGGTGCACCGAATACCGACGTCTCGGCCGTGGTCGGCGCCGACCTGGACCGTTCCGGGCAGTTCCGCAGCCTGCCTGCCGCGCAGATCCTCGAGAAGCCGACCCGCGGCAGCGAAATCCAGTTCCCGACCTGGAAGGCGCTCAAGCAGGACTACATCGTCGTCGGCCGCGTCATGGATGCCGGCGAAGGCGCCTACCGCGTGGAGTACGAACTGTTCGACGTGGCCAAGGGCGAGCGCCTGCTGGGCCTGGCGATGACCGCGCGCAGCAACGCCATGCGCGACGTCGCCCACCAGATGGCCGATGCCATCTACGAGAAGATCACCGGCGTGCGCGGCGCGTTCTGGACCCGCATCGCCTATGTCACCGCCAGCGGCAGCGGCGGCAACATGCGCTACGCGCTGATGGTGGCCGACTCGGACGGCTACAACCCGCAGACCATCGTGCGCTCGGCCGAGCCGCTGCTCTCGCCGGATTGGAGCCCGGACGGCCGCAAGCTGGCCTACGTGAGCTTCGAGCGCGGCAATTCCTCGATCTACGTGCAGGACATCGCCACCGGTGGCCGCGAGCTGGTCGCCAGCTTCCGCGGCATCAACTCCGCTCCGTCGTTCTCGCCGGACGGCCGCAAGTTGGCGATGGCGCTGTCGCGCAGCGGCAACCCGGAAATCTACGTCATGGACCTGGGTAGCAAGCAGCTGACCCAGCTGACCAACCACTTCGGCATCGACACCGAGCCGACCTGGAGCGCGGACGGCAGCACGATCTACTTCACCTCCGACCGTGGCGGCCGCCCGCAGATCTACCAGGTCGCGGCTAGCGGCGGCAGCGCAAGCCGCGTGAGCTTCCAGGGCAACTACAACGCCAAGGCGAGCGTGTCCTACGACGGCAAGAAGATCGCCGTCGCCCAGGGCGCGGGCAACTCCTACAAGATCGCGGTAATGGACCGCAGCCTGGGCTCGCCGCGCTGGAACACCGTATCGACCGGCAATCTCGACGAATCGCCGAGCTTCGCGCCCAACGCCAGCATGATCCTGTACGCCGCCCGGGAGGGGGGGCGCGGCGTGCTGTACGCCGTTTCCACCGATGGCCGGGTGCGCCAGCGACTGGTACTGGCTGACGGCGACGTGAGGGAGCCCTCCTGGGGCCCCTACCGGACCGCGCGTTAATGTTAATATTTCGCTTGCGTTAAAAACCCCTCATTGGCTTAGGAGCCACCAAAAGGTATCGCCATGAACAAGTCCACCCGCGTCCTGCTTGTTTCGCTGCTGTCTGTTGCCGCCCTGGCCGGCTGTTCGAAGAAGGTCAAGGAGCAGCCGCAGGCTCCTGTTGACACCGGCACCGCTGTCCCGGCCCAGCCGTCGACCTCCGGCCTGTACGGCCCGGGCGACCTGGATACCGACGCTTGCCTGCGTCAGCGCGTCGTCTACTTCGATTTCGACCAGGACACCGTGAAGCCGGAGTTCCAGGCCATCATGGCGTGCCACGCCAAGTACCTGCGCGATCGTCCGTCGGCCCGCATCACCCTGGAAGGCAACACCGACGAGCGTGGCTCGCGCGCCTACAACCAGGCCCTGGGTGAGCGTCGTGGCAACGGCGTGTCCTCGGCCCTGCAGGCCAACGGCGGCTCGGGCAGCCAGCTGACCGTCGTCAGCTACGGCGAAGAGCGTCCGGTGTGCACCGACTCGAACGAGGCCTGCTGGTCGCAGAACCGTCGCGTCGAGATCGTCTACACCGCGAAGTAAGCAGTCATGCTGCTCCGGGTAATCACTACCC
>JAEWJB010000074.1 GCA_023386795.1 Pseudomonadota bacterium | reverse complement strand
CCCCCCGCGCCGGTGCATGCGCAGCGGGCCAGCCTCGCCGACCGCGTGGCCGTGCTCGAAGCGCAGGCCAACAACAGCCAGGCCAATACGGACCTGCTCAACCAGTTGCAGGAACTGCGCAGCACCGTGCAGAACCTCCAGTCCACGGTCGAGCAGTTGCAACACGAGAACGAACAGCTCAAGCAGACCAGCAAGGACCAGTACCTGGACCTTGACGATCGCTTGAACCGGCTCGAAGGCAATGGTGGCGCCACGCCCCCGCTGCCGCCGGCCAACACCCCGGCGCCCGCGCCGGCGGGCAAGCCCGCTGCGGCCAAGCCGGCCAGTGCCGCCACCCAGGAGCGTGCGCCCTCGGTGCATGGCGATCCGGGCGCGCTCGCCGCCAGCGGCGACGAGCGCACCTCGTACAACGTGGCCTTCGATGCGCTGAAGAACGGCAAGTACGACGATTCCGCGCAGCTGTTCCAGAGCTTCCTGGAGCTGTACCCGAACGGCGTCTACACCCCGAACGCGTTGTACTGGCTGGGCGAAAGCTATTACGCCACCCGCAATTTCAAGCTCGCCGAGGCGCAGTTCCGCGACCTGCTGGCGCGTTATCCGACCCACGACAAGGCCGCTGGCGGCCTGCTCAAGCTGGGCCTGTCCCAGTACGGCGAAGGCGATGCCCGCGCCGCCGAGCAGACCCTGCAGGACGTCGTGAGCCGCTATCCCGGTACCGATGCCGCCCGCGTGGCGCAGGACCGGCTGCATTCGATCCAGATCGGCCAGGCCCTGCGCTGATCCCCCTAGCGTTCTCCTTTGCCGGGCGGGCGCATAATTCCCCGCCATGAACGCCGCCGTCCCCAGCGAGATCATCCAGTCGCCCTTGCCGCGATTGAAGATCACCGAGATTTTCCTGTCCCTGCAAGGCGAAGCCGACACTGCCGGCTGGCCGACCGTGTTCGTGCGCCTGACCGGCTGCCCACTGCGTTGCCAGTACTGCGATACCGCCTATGCCTTCCATGGCGGCGAGTGGTGGGATATCGAGGACATCGTCCAGCACGTCCTGGCCCAGGGCGTGCGCCACGTCTGCGTGACCGGTGGCGAGCCGCTGGCGCAAAAGCGCTGCCTCGTCCTGCTGCGCCGCCTCTGCGATGCGGGGTTGGACGTCTCGCTGGAAACCTCCGGCGCGCTGGACGTGGCCGAGGTCGATCCGCGGGTCTCCCGCGTGGTCGACATCAAGACGCCCGGCTCGGCCGAAGCGCACCGTAATCGCTGGGAGAATCTCGCGCTGCTCACCGCGCGCGACCAGATCAAGTTCGTGCTGTGCAGCCGCGCCGACTACGAATGGGCTCGCGAGATCGTGCGCGAGCGCGGCCTGGATCGCGTATGCACCGTGTGGTTCTCGCCGAGCAAGAGCGAAGTGACCCCGCGCGAGCTGGCCGACTGGATCGTCGCCGACCGCCTGCCGGTGCGTTTCCAGATGCAGTTGCACAAGTTGCTGTGGAACGACGAGCCCGGCCGTTGATCCGCGCGGCCTGCGCCGGGCTGGCGTAGGCTTGTCCCATCCCCCTCGAAACCTGTCTTCCCATGAAGAAAGCCGTCGTCCTCCTTTCCGGTGGCATGGACTCCGCCGCCGTCATCGCCATCGCCCAGGAGCAGGGGTTTGCCGTGCATGCGCTGAGCGTGCGCTACGGCCAGCGACACACCTCCGAACTGGCCGCCGCCGCGCGCGTGGCGCAGGCGCTGGGCGTGGTCGCGCACAAGGTGGTGGACGTGGACCTGCGCAGCATCGGCGGCTCGGCCCTGACGGATGACGCCATCGACGTGCCGGAAGCCGGCGGGGAGGGCATCCCCTCGACCTACGTGCCGGCGCGCAACACCATCATGCTGTCGCTGGCCCTGGGCTGGGCGGAGGTGCTGGGCGCCAACGACATCTTCTGCGGCGTCAACGCCGTGGACTATTCCGGCTACCCGGATTGCCGCCCGGAATTCATTGCCGCATTCCAGGCGCTGGCCAACCTCGCCACGAAGGCGGGCGTGGAGGGTGCGGGCCTGCGCGTGCATGCGCCGCTGCAGTTCCTGAGCAAGGCCGACATCGTGCGCGAGGGCGTGCGCCTGGGCGTGGATTTCGGCCTGACGGTGTCGTGCTACCAGGCCGATGCGGACGGCCGCGCGTGCGGGCATTGCGACGCTTGCCGCCTGCGCGCGGCGGGTTTCGCCGACGCCGGCGTGCCCGACCCGACCCGGTATGCCTGAACTGCAGGACTTCGCCCCCGGCGCCCGCTGGGGTAGAATGCACGCCCCGGTGCAAGGCCGGGCGCGCAAGGGCCGTTAGCTCAGTCGGTAGAGCAGAAGACTTTTAATCTTTTGGTCGAAGGTTCGAATCCTTCACGGCCCACCATTTCTTAGTCCTAAGTCGTCCGATGAAGGCCGATAACCCAAACAAAAACAAGGGTTTCGGCCTTTTTTGCGTCCGCTTGCGTCCTATATGATCCGTTGCAATCCTAAATCTTCTGGCGGTAGCTGGCGGTAACTGCACCTACCGCCACACCAGTTACCGCCACGATGCCTCTCACTGATACCGCCATCCGCAAAACGAAGCCCACAGCCACTGTGCAGAAGCTTCGAGACGGTGGAGGGCTCTACCTGCTCCTGCGTCCAGATGGGGCGAAGTGGTGACGCTGGGACTACCGCCGCCCGATCTCCGGCAAGCGCAATACGCTCTCCCTGGGTACCTACCCCGCGGTGAGTCTGGCGAGCGTTCGTGAGCGCCATGCTGCTGCCCGCAAGCTGCTCGCGGCGGGGATTGATCCCGGCGAGCAGCGCAAAGCGGAGAAGGCCACGACTCTGGAGCGGGCCGCCAACACGTTCGAGGCGGTCGCGGCCGAGCTGATGGTCATCCGTTGAGGTGACCTGCCAAGTGTCAGGCGGCGCAATGACCGGTGCAAGCGGGAGCGCCAAGCCAAAGAAGAAGCCACACGCCTAACGCTGGAGTTAAGCGGAGCGCGGTACGCGCGTCCGCTTGGACGAGTGGTTAGCCGCTACACGTAGAGCACATGTGTGCCGGCTTGTGCATTAGTAACACGCTCAGCAAAGCCAGAATAAAAGAACGAAATGTTGTCTGCCTCGTCGCCAGCCAGACGACCTTGTACTTTGCTCCAGGTCACCATGGTGACATGCACTTGCGGCTCGCCGGCCACCAAGGCCGGCTGCTGAAGCTCGTTGTGCCATAGGTAGCGCCCCCCGAACTCGCGCCTCGCCACCTCAAGGACGTAGCAACCGAGCTGTTGCACCAAGGTATTCGATTGATCCCTTGGGATCTCGGAATGATATGGCGCCGCCTCCGCTAGGGCTGCCTCAATGACTTCAAGGCTCTTGCGCGAGAAATCTAAGGCGCCTGCGGGGTGGCCGTGGAGGGCATCGACTGCGCATGAGGCCATGCGCGCAACTTCGTCCTGAATGTCTGTCACCGATCGCTCCTGACGGCTAACGCTTGAATTAAGCCGCGCCGCGGAGCGGCGTCGGCTTGAATGAATTGTTAGCGCGGCTCAATTATAACTTGCCTAAACTTCGCCTCGTAATCTGCTGCGGAATACACGTAAGGCTGATTGCCGCGGACTGCTACTATCATTCGCTGCTTTTCGCTCAGTGGGGGTATGCAACCAGATATGGTAATTGCGGAGGGCAATGGGCCGCCCTTTAGAACTTGCAGTGGCTGCACTAGAACAGATGAAACAAGGGATGTTGGCGTAAAGTTAAAGGAGGTGGCCGTGCCCAAGAATACAGTCTTTGATCCGCGGATCTTTGAAGTGTTTGGGATGTCCGGTTCACAAGCCAGTGTTGCCTGTGAGGCGAAGAATGCACTCAGTAACAGGTAGGAGGCTTTCATATCGCTAACTCCTGAATTAAGCCGACCAGCGAAGCGGGTTCGGCTTGAATGAATTGTTAGGCGCTCTACCGCGTGGCCGCGGCAACGTCCCTCCAGAGCTTAACGAGCCTGAGATCCATGGGCGCCACTGTGGTGTTCCGCGAATCTGTTTGGTCATAGCTGGCTATGATGATGTGAGGGCTCTGTGCGCGAGGCGTAAGATCACCCAACTCTTTCAGAGCGGTGTCTGCCACCGCACGAGTGGGGGCATGTGAGTCATCCCAGATGATCACATCGGACTCATTGTTGACTGGAGCAGGACCGAATGCGGCACGAGTGAGATTGCTACTGCCGATAACTGCAAAACGCGGCACTCGTTTCTCAGCGGCAATGAAGATTTTCGCATGCCACTTGTTCTTCCATTTTTGTTGGGCATAGCGCGCTCTTACACGGAGCGGACCGCCACTGCTGGTCTTCAATGTTCCGCGAAGTGAGTTAACGAAGTCCACGTACTCCACACAGCCGGGGTTATATGCGCCAACCGTGGTGATGGAGCTTCCAATCGGAAACATCGTTCTCGCGCCAGCAAAGGCTTTTGAAGCATAGAACGGCCCCTTCCCATTTGTCCGCTCATGAAAGAAGCCGCTACATATCAAGAAGTTCGTGTGATGCGACGCTCCGAACGCACCGAGAACTGCGCTGCGAAATAGGTTCGTGGTAGAAACCGTGCTTACGAGTAGCGCAAGTTTGTACATGAGCGCCTAACGCCTGAATTAAGCCGACCGGCGAAGCCGGTTCGGATTGAATGAATTGTTAGAACTCAGCACGGCATCGACCACAAGCAATGCCTAACCGCATCGGTTTGGCCGGCCGCAAGCAAGGACTTTGGCGTGAGACCGTCAAGGGCGGGTACCTCGCGAGCGAGCCACGCCAAAGAGTCGCTCTGCAAATGGAAGTACGTAGCCCAGGCAATGTCCTCATGGCCGCCGCAAGCTGCAATAAGCTCTGCCGCGAAGGGGCAGCCGTGAAACTCATCGTGGCAGATCGCTGCAAATGCGTTCCAGCGTGGGTCCATGAGTTCTAACGGTTGAGTTGAGCGGCGCGCGCGCCGATGTATGGGCTTGGCACTTTATCTCTCACGCGTCCGCTCGAGCGAGGTGTTAGGCATCACGCGCGTAGACGCTTTGGCCACAGTCATAGCGGAAGCCATCGTTGACGCCGCGAAGTCTCATTACCTCTGACCAAGTGTCGTCCCATGAACCCTCGGCAGTGATTGCCGTGCCAGGGTAGCCCGTTCCGCGATGTTGAAACACACGCCAAATCGGCAGCTCCGACGAGGCCTTAGACTCGAAGTATGCCTCTAAGAAGTGCTCGTACCAGCCGGAGTCCATTCCCATGGACATGTGCGGCCCCGAGAGAAAAAGAAGACCCCATGGCATGGTCGGCCCAAAGCCGTGTTCACAATAGGCGATGCCAGTATTTGAGGCGGCGTGCTCCAGCACCACCCAGCAAAGAAACTTCTCTCCAGGCGTCCCATAGTCCCAGGCCCTCATCTGGCACTTCGGAGGTATGAGGAGGCTTCGGATTTGAGAAGCGACCCGAGTGTGCTTGAGCCCAGCAAGCTCGCGTTCAAGCGACGCGCTTATGGTTGCTGGTGAGGCTGACACGTGATGCCTAACGGTTGAGTTGAGCGGCGCGCGCGCCGATGCATGAGCTTGGCACTTTATCCCTCACGCGTCCGCTCCAACGAGGTGTTAGACGGCAGCTGACGTCTAGCGAAGGCGTGGACCGCGACGATCGCTAACGTGATCGCACCGTCAGAGAGGGTGACCCAAAGCGGCATTAAGGTCGGCTCGTAGGTTCTCGGATCGTAGCAGTCCTTGAGTGCCTCGTAGGCTAGGACGCTACCGATGGCATATGAAACGGCGGCCGCGATGAGTTTGCCCGTCGGCGCGACGAGATAGGCCACGCCCACTACTGCGGACGCGGCACAGAAGCCGATCAAAGGATATGACCACACCTGTAGCGCAATGGCCAAGCGTTCTGCGATGAGCCCTGCGGCAGCGAAGCTCGCGATCGCTGCGAACGGAAGTAGTACCCAACGCGGAAAGGTAGGAGTCATCGGAGGGAGCTGCCGTCTAACTACCATTAGACCCCAACTTGGGGCCGATTTCCGGATTCTGTGGCGGCGGTGGCTGCCGGTCAATCGGACTTTTCCTAGTCCTGCCAACGGGTTGATCTGATTCCGCTCGTCTGGCCGCCGTGGATCATTGAGGGTGATAGAGGGCAAGGAGACCCCGATATGTTTTATCGCGGCAAGGACGCCCCGATAACTGGCGCCGATCCAGTGGCCCAGCCACCGAGACTGCTTGACCAGGTGCGTGCGCGGATGCGCCTGCGCCACTACAGCCTGCGTACCGAGCAGGCCTATCTTTACTGGATCCGCCGGTATATCCGCGCCTGCGGGATGCGGCACCCTCGCGAACTTGACGGGGTCGCGGTCGAGGGCTTCCTCAGCCGGCTCGCCACCGATGACCATGTCGCGGCTAGCACCCAGAACCAGGCGTTGTCGGCGTTGCTGCTTCTGTATCGCGAGGTCCTGGCGATTGAGTTGCCATGGATGGAGAACGTCGTGCGCGCGAAGCGGCCCGCCCGCCTTCCGGTGGTGCTGTCGCGCAACGAGGTCGCGGCCCTGCTCGCGCGCATCGGCGGACGCGACGGCCTGATGGCCCGGCTGCTCTACGGCAGCGGCCTGCGGCTGATGGAGTGCCTGCGGGGCCCGCGGAAAAAGCCGCCCATGAAGTGCGCAGGCGTGGCGGGGCGACGACTGCGCGCGCCGGGTGGTGCGGCCTACGTCTGGTTCCTGTTGCTGCCTGCCCCCAGGTGTGCGGCCTCTCCGGGCGCTGCTGCGCATTAGCTGCTATGAGTTAGCGGTAGCTTTGGCGGTAACTATGGTTGTTGGATTGGCGGAATTCCTTGTGCTGCAATGGTTTTGAGCTGTCATTCGGTAGATTCACGGCCCACCATTTCGAATACTCGCATTGGCGTCGCGCAGCGTCCCTGTTCTGTCTGCATGCTTGAGTTCAGGTTTCGACATGGCGGGTAGACAGCCGTTGAAGCCGCGCAAGACCCGCCTGCTCACCCCACTTGCACCTAACGGAACCGGCGCTGACGCCAATCAGGCCCCGGAGTGGCTTCGTACAGCAACGCGTTCATAGCCTCGGAACCGACTCGCTGACGGAGCCAGCTATGCACGAGTTTCCCGATATGACGCAGGAACAGATCGCGGAGTTTCAAGGCAGCAAGCCCGGCCGTGCGGCGCAACAGTTTCTGGTGCGCAGCTATCCCACCATGGCGTGGACGGCACGCAGTTTCGTGGGCGATGTGCTCACCGCGACGGCCGCGTTCTATACCGACGGCCAAGGCAATACGAAGGTGCTGCGTTTCGAGCAGCGCGGCATCGCCTGGTTGGTCGAGGAAGACGAACGCTACCGGCAGGTGGGGCAGTGGTAGCCGCTTTGCGAAACGGTCGACGCGAACAGATTGCCGCGCGGCAGCGCAGAGGGGCTGCGATCCCCTACACCCACCCGGTGGCCCCGTAGATCCCGATCACCGCAAACACCGCCAGCGTCTTGATCAACGTGATGGCGAAGATGTCCTTATAGGACTGCCGGTGGCTCAACCCCGTCACCGCCAGCAGCGTGATCACCGCGCCGTTGTGCGGCAAGGTATCCATGCCGCCGGACGCCATCGAGGCCACCCGGTGCAGCACCTCCATCGGAATCCCGGCGGCTTGCGCATTGGCGATGAAGCTTTGTCCCATCGCCGCCAATGCGATGCCCAAGCCGCCGGAAGCCGAGCCCGTGATGCCCGCCAGCGCCGTCACCGATACCGCCTGGTTCACCAGCGGATCGGGAATCCGCTCCAGCGCCTTGGCGACCACCAGGAATCCCGGCAGCGCAGCCACCACCGCGCCGAATCCATACTCGGAAGCGGTATTCATCGCCGCCAGCAGCGCGCCGCCCACCGCCTGCTTGCTGCCTTCGGCGAAGCGCGCGAATACCACGCGCCACGCGCAGGCCAACACGCAGGCGATGCCGGCCAACAAAGCGCCCAGCACGGCCCAGATCGCCGCGACCTTCGCCACTTCCTGCACCACGGGCGCCGGCGTGCCAATGGCCGAGGGCGCGAAGCTCGCGCTGTGCCCGTACCAGCCTGGAATCCACCGCGTCAGCGCGAAGTTCACCACGCCCACCACCAGCAGCGGTGCAATCGCCAGCATTGGGTGCGGCAGCCTGCCGTCCTCGAAGCGTGCCGGTTCGTTGCGCAGCTCCGCATCGCCCGCATACCCCTCGTTGGCGCGTAGCGCCACGCGCCGCCGCCATTCCAGGTAGGTCATGCCCAGGCCGAGGATCAGCACGCTGCCCAGCGTGCCGAGTACCGGCGCGGCCCACGCGGTGGTGCCGAAGAAGGAAGTCGGGATGATGTTCTGGATCTGCGGGGTGCCCGGCAGCGCATCCATGGTGAAGGTGAAAGCGCCCAGCGCGATGGTGCCGGGAATCAGCCGCTTGGGAATCGCGTTCTGTCGGAACAGCTCGGCGGCGAACGGATACACCGCGAACACCACCACGAACAGCGAGACGCCCCCGTAGGTCAGCAGCGCGCACACCAGCACGATCGACAGGATCGCCCGCTGCGGCCCCACCAGCCGGATGGTCGCCGCCACGATTGCCTTGGAAAACCCGGAAATCTCGATCAGCTTGCCGAACACCGCGCCCAGCAGGAACACCGGGAAGTAGAGCTTCAGAAAGCCCACCATCTTGTCCATGAACAAGCCGGTGAACATCGGCGCCACCAGTGCCGGGTCGGTGAGCAGCACCGCGCCCAGCGCGGCCACCGGCGCGAACAGGATCACGCTGTATCCGCGGTAGGCGACGAACATCAGGAAGCACAGGGCCGCCAGCACGATCAGAAAGGACATCCATGACTCCCGGGCACGGCCGAGGTTGCGATGGCCGCGAGTATCCGGAGCCGCCCGCGGCGGCGGCACCTGTACAAACGTACGATGCCTCGCCGGCGCGGCAGGCCCTAGCCTTCACGGTCATGGGCGGCAGCAGCCGCCTGCCGAGTCATACCTGGGAGGAGGGAGACCATGCATCGCAATCGTTTGAGCCGGGCCATCGGGGGCGCCTTGCTGGCGGCCATCGCCATGCCCGCGCTGGCGCAGGACGCCGGCACGGGCACGCCGGCTACCGGCAGCACGTCCGACCGTGGCCCGACCACGCTGGAATCGATCACCGTCAGCGCCCGCAAGCGCGAGGAAACGTTGCAGGAAGTGCCGGTCGCGGTGACCGCCTTCACCCCGGAAACCATCGACAAGCTGGACATCCAGGACATCGGCGATCTCGATGAGCAGGTGCCGAACCTGACCATCTACGCCGCGCGCGGCTCCACCAGCACCGTCACCGCCTATATCCGCGGCATCGGGCAATCCGACCCGCTGTGGGGCGTGGACCCCGGCGTGGGCATCTACCTGGACGATGTCTACATCGCCCGCCCGCAGGGCGCGCTGCTGGACGTGTTCGATGTCGGCCGCATCGAGGTGCTGCGCGGCCCGCAGGGCACGCTGTATGGCAAGAACACCATCGGCGGCGCGATCAAGTACATCTCGCGCGGCCTGACCCAGGACCCGGAAGGTTTCGCCGAAGTGCGCGTGGGCAACTACGGCCAGCTCGACGCCAAGGCCGGGCTGGGCGGCGCCATCGGCGGCCACGACAGCGGCCTGCGCGCCCGCGTGGCGGTGGCCAGCCTGAACCACGATGGCTACGGCGAGAACAAGCTCAACGGCCAGCCGGTGAGCGACAAGCAGATCAACGCCGCGCGCCTGCAATTGGGCGCCTATGCGGGCGACGACCTGGACATCCAGTTCGCGCTGGACTGGATGGACGACCAGTCCGGCGTGCGCGGTGCGCAGATGCTGGCGCCCAATCCGCTGGCACCGGCCTATCCGCCGCTGTCCTCGCGCTACGACATCCGCAGCGGCATGGGCAACGTCAACGACACCACCATGAAGGGCGCCTCGGCCACCGTGAACTGGCGCGCCACCGATGACTGGGTGTTCAAGTACGTCATCGCCAAGCGCGAGTCCGATACCGACACCAACATCGATTTCGACACCACGCCGCTCAAGCTGGTCGACGTGCACGCGCTGTACAACGACAACCAGGTCAGCAACGAGTTGCAGGTCAACTTCGACGGCGGTGGACGCGCGCGCGGCGTGATGGGCCTGTACTGGTTCGACGGCGACGCCGGCGGCCGCGTACTCAACTACTTCTCCAACCCGCTGCTGCCGCCCGCGCTGACCAACCCGCTGCTCGGCGACACCCAGGGCTACGTCAATACCCGGAGCCTGGCCGTCTACGCCGACTGGACGTTCGACCTCACCCCGCGCCTGAAGCTGGACCTGGGCGCGCGCTACACGGACGAGGACAAGCACGCGGTCGCGTTGAACCGCTTCTTCACCGATACCACCTACACCACCTCGTGGGGCACGGCGGCCAACTTCGACAAGACGGTGAACTTCAAGAACGTCTCGCCGAAGGCCTCGCTGGACTACCAGATCACCCCGGACATCATGGCCTACGTGTCGGCCAGCCGCGGGTTCAAGTCCGGCGGCTTCAACATCCGCGCCAATACCACCGCGGTTCCGCGTTCGGGCGAGCCGTTCGACGACGAGACCGTCGACAGCTACGAGATCGGCACCAAGATGGGCTTCTGGGACCAGCGTGCGTTCCTCAACCTGGCCTACTTCTACAACAACTACAAGGACATCCAGCTCTCGGTGTTCACCGAGTACACGCTGCCCAACGGCACGCAGACCTTCTTCGGCGACTTCACCAACGCCGGCAAGGGCCATGTGCAGGGCCTGGAGGCCGAGTACCAGTTCCTGCCGACAGAGCACTGGATGATCAGCGGCAACCTGGCCTGGCTGGATGCCAAGTACGACGAGTTCATCGACCGCGGCGTCAACATCGCCGACACCCAGCGCTTCACCAACGCCCCGGAGTTCTCCGGCGCGCTCAACGTGGAATACCGCACCGCGCTGGCCAATGGCGGCAATCTCTCCGCGCGCGTGTCCTATGCCTACCAGAGCGAGGTGTGGCCGACCACCGACCTGAGCCCGCTGATCAGGCAGCCCGGCTACGGCCTGCTCAACGCGGGCGTGATCTGGAAGGCGAACGATGCCTGGACGTTCTCGCTGGAGGGCAGCAACCTCACCGACGAGGAATACCGCACGACCGGCTACAACATCGCCGCCTACGGCGTGCTGACCGGCTTCTACGGGCCGCCTCGCCTGTATTCGCTGACCGCGCGCTACAGCTTCTGAGCACCCACTGCCGGGGGCGCGACGGGAACGGGCCTGGGCCTGTTCCCGTTGCGTTATTCTCGGCAGGCGCGAACGGGGAGGGGAGCGTGGGCAGCAGTCGATCCATCCAGCCGCCGGGTTTGCGGGGCATCGGCGGATGTTGAGCCTGTGGACGGTGGCCGCCGCCGGGCTGGCGTGGCTGGCGTTGATGTTCGGCACCGCGCTGTTCGGCGAGCGCCGGCCCACGGTATTCGCCCGCCACTGGCGGCATGTCTACGCGCTGTCGCTCGCGGTGCACTGCACCTCGTGGACGTTCTACGGCACCGTCACCCAGGCGGTGCGCTACGGCTGGCCGCTGCCGCCGACCTTCGTCGGCGCGATCCTGTTCTACGCGCTTGCCGTCGGCTTCATGATGAAGCTGGTGCGGTTGGCGCGCGAGAGCAACGCCACCTCGCTGGCGGACCTCATCGCCAGCCGCCTCGGCAAGGATGCCTGGCTCGCCGCCGTGGTCACGCTGGTGGCCGCTTTGGGCCTGATCCCGTACATCGCATTGCAGCTCAAGGCAGTAGCGATGAGCTTCGCCACGCTCACGCTGCATATTCCCGGGCAGGCGCACGGGCTGCCGTTCTGGCGCGACGGCGCGCTGTACGTGGCGCTGGCGATGGCGCTGTTCGCGATGCTGTTCGGCACCCGGCGCGCCAGCGCCACCGAGCACAACCGCGGGCTGGTGCTGGCGATGGCCTTCGAGTCGTTGTTCAAGCTCACGGCCATGCTGGCGCTGGGCGCATTCGTCTGGCTGGGCCTGGACCTTCCGCCGGCACCCACCCCCGTCGCGCCGGCCGCCGGCGCGGCAGGTGGCTTCGTGCCGTTGGTGCTGCTGGGCGCGCTGGCGATGTTCATCCTGCCGCACCAGTTCCACGTGGGCGTGGTGGAATGCCGTGACGAACGCGACGTGCGTACCGCGCGCTGGCAGTTTCCGCTCTACCTGTTGCTGATCGCCTTGCCGGCGCTGCCGCTGGCCAAGGCCGGCGCCGCGTTGCTGGGCGATGGCGTGCCCTCGGACATGTACGCGCTGGCGCTGCCGTTCGCTTACGGGCACAAGGGCATCGCGCTGTTCGCCTTCCTCGGTGGCCTGAGTGCGGCCACCGGCATGGTGGTGGTGAGCACGCTCACGCTGAGCCTGATGATCGGCAACCACTGGTTCGCGCCGGGCCTGCTGCGTGGCGCGTGGTCGCGAACCGGACGTGCGGGCGATGCCGATCGCCGCGGCGACCTGCTGCTGCTGCGCCGCACCGGCATCGTGGCGATCATGCTGCTGGCCTGGGCCTACAGCCGCATGATCAGCGGCAACGACGCGCTGGCCGACGTGGGCGCGGTGTCGTTCTCCGCATTGGCGACCCTGGCGCCGGTACTCGGCTTTGCGCTGTGGCGGCCGCAGACGCCGGCACGCGCGGCCATCGCCGGCGTAGTGGCCGGCTTCGCGGCCTGGGCCTGGGTGTTGCTGGCCCCGAGCCTGGTAGCCGCGCTCGGCAGCAATCCCGCCTGGCTGGAACACGGGCCGCTCGGCTTGAGCTGGCTGGCACCCAACCGCCTGTTCGGCCTCACGGGCTGGAGCGCGCTGGGACGCGCGGTCGGCGTGAGCCTGTTCGTCGGCACGGCGGTGACCTGGCTGGCCATGCACCTGCGGGGCGATGCGCCGCGTCGCGCGCCGGGCCGGCTGGACGTGGCCACGCTGCGCAGCGCCGGACAGCGCTTCCTGCGCCGCGAGCGCGTGGCCGAGCTG
>JAEWJB010000043.1 GCA_023386795.1 Pseudomonadota bacterium | reverse complement strand
GCGACATCCATGTCGCCTACGGTCCCGAAAGGGCCCCACCCCCGCAGGCCCGACAAATCCCCGCAACCGGACAACAAGAGCAAAGGCGACGCGCAGCACCGCGCGCACCTCCCTGTAGGAGCGGCTTCAGCCGCGACCGGAAGCGCAAAGGCAAAGGGAGGATTGGAGAGACGATAGAGGATCAGGCGAACGCTGTGGCCTTTGCCTTTGCCTTTGCTCTTCCCCTACCTCCCCGGTCTGGCGGGTGCCCGCACCGCAAGTCGGCACGAACATCTGCCCCCCACAAACAGCGCGCCTAAGAAAAAAACCTCCCCACCCGCGCACCGAGAACCACCAGCACCAACCCCGCCACCAGCGTAATCGCGAGATACACCCCCACCATCATCGACCGATCCGTGCGCGCGAACATCAGGCATTCCATCATCAGCGACGAGAACGTCGTCAGCCCTCCCATCACGCCGACGATCAGCAGCGCCCGCCAAGCCCAGGCCGCCGAGCCGCGGCCATCCAGCCACACCAGCAGGAACCCGGCGACAAACGACCCCAGGAGATTCACCGTCAACGTGCCCCAGGGGAATCCCGCGCCGAAGCGCTGCAGCAGGCTGGCGCCAATGGCGAAACGCAACCCGGACCCCAGCGCCCCACCCGCCATGGCGAGGAGCAGCGAAGGCCAGAACACGGCGGGATTCATGAGCCCCTCCACTGCAGGCGAGGCACGAACACAAGCAGGGATACGAGCAGCATCGGGTTCTCCATTCGGGACGATGCCGGGGCACGCACCTGCCGCCCCGGCGGGGGCTTGGCAGGCATCATCAGCCCACGCATGCGGGCGGTTCGAGGAGGAATGCCATCTCCTGTGCGCCGATTATGGCTTCGCGCGGCCGCCCTTGTCAGCCCGCGCGGCCGCCCTCGCCTCGCGCAAACGGTCCAGCTTGTCCTTGAGCTTGATCTCCAGCCCGCGTGGCACCGGCTCGTAGTACACGCGTTCGCCCATGGCGTCGGGAAAACCCGTCTGGTCCAGCGCGATGCCGCCTTCGGCGTCGTGGTCGTATTGGTACTCGGCGCCATAGCCGAGCGACTTCATCAGCTTGGTCGGCGCGTTGCGCAGGTGCAGCGGCACTTCCTGCGTGCCCGTCGCGCGCACGTCGGCCTTGGCCTGGTTGAAGGCGGCATAGCCAGCGTTCGATTTGGCCGTGCTGGCCATGTACAACACGACCTGCGCGAACGCCAGCTCGCCCTCGGGGCTGCCGAGGCGGTCATAGATTTCCCAGGCTTCCAGCGCCATCTGCTGCGCGCGCGGGTCGGCCAGGCCGATGTCCTCGATTGCCATGCGCGTGAGCCGCCGGGCGAGATAGGCCGGATCGCAGCCGCCGTCGAGCATGCGCGTCAGCCAGTACAGCGCGGCGTCCGGGTTGGAGCTGCGCACCGACTTGTGCAGTGCCGAAATCTGGTCGTAGAACTGTTCGCCGCCCTTGTCGAAGCGCCGCGTGCGGTCCGCCAACACCTGCGCCAGCGTACCGGGAGTGATTTCCCCGCCCTCGTCCTGCGCCAGTTCGGCGGCGATCTCCAGCAGCGTGAGCGCGCGGCGCACGTCGCCGTCGGCGGCGGTGGCGATCTCCAGCAGCAACTCGTCGCTGATGCGCGGCGGGTCTGCGCCCAGGCCCCGCTCGGGGTCCTGCAGCGCGCGTCGCAGCGCTTCACGGATGTCCGCTGGCGAGACCGCCTCCATCACGTGCACGCGACAACGCGAAAGCAGCGCGGAGTTCAGTTCGAACGAGGGGTTCTCGGTGGTGGCACCGACGAAGATGATCGTGCCGCGCTCGATATGCGGCAGGAAGGCATCCTGCTGGGTCTTGTTGAAACGGTGCACCTCGTCGACGAACAGCACGGTGCGGCGGCCGCCGGCAAAGCGCTGGGCGGCTTCGGCCAGCACCTGGCGCACTTCCGGCAAGCCGGAGAGCACGGCGGAGATGGCACGGAATTCGGCGTCGGCGTATTGCGCCAGCAGCAGCGCCAGCGTGGTCTTTCCGCAACCCGGCGGCCCCCACAGGATCATCGAGTGCACCTTGCCGGACTCTACCGCCCGGCGCAGTGCGCTGCCGGGAGCGAGCAGGCGGCGCTGGCCGACCATCTCGTCCAGGCTGTGCGGGCGCATGCGCTCGGCCAGCGGACGCAGGTGGTCCTGGTCGACGCTCAGCAGGTCGGGCGCGGGTTCGGTGGGGGTTCTGGTGCGGGCCACGCCTTCATTCTACTCGTGGGCGTGCGCGCAGGCCGCGAACCGGGGTTCACGGCGCGCGATGCCGCCATGCCCACAGGCGCGGCAGCACTGCCCTGCCGGCTTACTCGCCGACGACGTCCACGCCCTTGGCCGGCGTGAACTGAAACGTGCCGGCGGCGAACGCCGGGTTGCGCTTCCAGCCTTCGAAGCGGATCGAGGTGCGCTGGCCGATGGCATCGGTCACCTCCATGCGCGCCAGGCCGTTCGGGCCGAAGCCCAGCGCGGCGATCTGGAAGGTGGCATCGGCGCCGACCTTGGGCGTCAGCGACAGCCACTGCAGGCCGTCACGCGGGGCGGCTTCCTCGCTGATGTCGAACTGCCGGGCCAGGCGCGAAGGGTCGATCAGCGCACTGAGCGGGCTGTTGCGTTCTTCCTCGCCCTGCGGGCGCACGGTGGCCTGTTGCAGGTCCGGATCGTAGATCCACACCTTCTTGCCGTCGGCGACGATCAGCTGGTGGTACGGCTTGGTGTATTCCCAGCGGAACTGGCGCGGCGCCGACAGCGCCACGCGGCCACTGGTGGTTTCCTTCACCTTGCCGGCCGGGTCGAACACCTGCTGCGAGAACTGACCGTCCAGGCCCTTCAGGCCACGGGTGAAGTTGTCCAGTTCGGCACGGGCGCCGGCGAAGGCGGTGCCGGCCAGCAGGCCGGTGGCGAGGACGGCGTAACGCAGCGTGCGCAGCATCGGGATCGATCCGTGGAAGTGAGGGCGTCATTCTGCCGCCAAGCAGATGAACGGGCGAGCGGGACGCGCCCGCTTGTTCAGTTCGCGGCCTGCCCCGCTTCGACCCGCCGCAGGTCGCCATATACCACCTGCCCGCGGAAGCCGCGCCGCACCTGCTGGAACAGTTCGCGGAACGCGGCGTAGTCCTGCGGCTGGCACAGCGCCTGGGGCCCGTGGATGGCGTTGCGCGCGAGCCGGTGGGTGGCGGTCACGGTCTGCCCGTCACGGCGCCAGTCCACGCTGTATTCGCCGGCCCGGTTGCGGAACGTGGCGCTGCGCGGCAGCGCGGCGATCGGTACGCCCGGCGGGAACACCATCACGTAGGTCTCCTCGCGCACGCTGTCGTTGCAGTAGAACGGCACGTCGTTGGTTTCGGCCGACGCGGTGGCATACAGCTCGCGCGCGGACTCGGCGCCGGGCATGTCCGGCAGGCGCATTCCGCCCACCTGGTTGAAATCCACGTAGTCGTTGGCGCGGAACCGGTAGCGGTAGGCGAACGGCGCAGAAAGGTCGAGCGGGTCGCCCTGCAGCTCCAGCTCGCCCCGACCGTCGAAACCGGCCTGGGCAATGATCGACTCCTCGATGCGCCGGCGGTTCTGAGCGTTGAGCTGGGTGAACATTGCGCGCATGCCGACCTCGCCGGTCTGCCCGCTGTCCAGCGTGGTTTCGCCGGCCAGGCTGCCATCGGCGTGGAAGTCGTACTCGCTCCGCGCCACGTAGCGGTTGCGGCTGCGGTCGTTCGGCGGCGTGCGTGCCACCCGGCCGTCGGCGCTGTGCACCACCGGCGCACCGAGGTCGGACGCCGGCAGCTGGCCGAAGCGCGCGTAGGGATTGGTGGAGTCGACATACAGGTCGAACTCCGGCAGGTAGGTAATGGCGTGGTTGAAGCGCCCCAGTACCGGGATGCGTGGCAGGGTCGGCCCGCCGTCGGCGCCGATCAGCACCGGGGTGCTGGCGATGCCCTTGGCTGCCAGCAGCGCTTCGAGGATGACGGTGTGGTCCTTGCAGTCGCCGTACTGGCTGTCGGCGATGTGCTCGGCCGGGTTCGGCTCCAGCCCGCCGTTGCCCAGGTACACGGCGACATAGCGGATGTTGCGCGCCACCCAGTCGTAGAGCGCGGCGGCCTGCGCGCGGCGGTCGGTGATGCCGCTGGTGACGCGGTCGGCCAGGAACTGGATCTTGGGCGTCACCGCCGCCGCCTCGCCGGCCTTGGCATGGTACGCCAGGCCCATTTGCGACCAGTCCTTGTAGGTGCTGGCCATGATGGTCGGGCTGAACTCCCACGCCGCCGCGCTCCAGTTCTGCGCCTTCAGCGGCTGTGGGCGGCTGTAGCGCCATTCCCAGCGCGCCTGGCCCTTGCCGGCCTTGCCGCGCACCGGCTGCACGTCGCGCGCCCATACCTTCATCGGCATGCGCTCGGGCGCAGTGAGCGAGACCACGGCGTCTTCATACTGGGAGAACACGCTGAAGGTCTCCCACAGGCTGAAGTAGCCGGGGAAATACGGGGTGTTCTGGGTGCGCCGCACCACGTAGGTGATGCGCGCGCCGGGGGCGAGGTTCGGGAACACGATCACCCGCACCTTGCGGTCGGCGTACATCGCCGCCGCGGCACTGGAATAGCTTTCCTGGGTGTAGATGCGCTCGGCCGGCACGTCCTGCCGCTCGCCCTCGGCGGTGGTGGTGTAGGCCTCCAACACCTCCATCGTCTGCATTTTTTCGCTGTAGCTCAGCCGCACCTGGCTGAAATGCTCCACCGCCGACTTGGTCTTCAGCAGGATGTCGTAGGTGTCGGTCTCCACGCTGCTGAAATCCTCGCGCACCTCGTAGTCGGCGCGATAGCGCAGGTAGCTGAAGTTGTTTTCGGCCTGCGCCTGCCCGGCGGGCACGGCAGGCGCGTTGGAGGCGGCTCGCGGTGCGGACTGGGCGAACGCGCGCGGCGAGCACAGTAGGCACAGGCACAGCAGACACAGGACCAGACGCGACACCCACACCTCCGCAGGGCGGCCTGGGGCCGCCGACCAGGCCGCGCCGTGGGGGCGCGGCGACGGCTCCAGCTTACTTCGGCGGCGGCGGCGCCAGGACGCTGCGATCCCCGTTGTGTTCAGGCGCGCTGACCACGCCGGCTGCTTCCATCGCCTCGATCAGGCGCGCCGCACGGTTGTAGCCGATCTTCAGGCGGCGCTGCACGCCGGAGATCGAGGCGCGGCGCGTCTCGGTGACGATACGCAGTGCCTCGTCGTACAGTGGGTCGGACTCGTCGCCCGCCCCACCGCTGCTCTCCGGCAGGCCGGTCGCGCCGACCACCACGCCGTCGCCCATGGTCTGCACCTCGTCGAGCACGCCGTCGATATAGGACGGCGGGCTGCTCGCCTTGAGGTGTTCGACCACGCGATGCACTTCCTCGTCACTGACGAATGCGCCGTGCACGCGGTCGGGCATCGCGGTGCCCGGCGGCAGGTACAGCATGTCGCCGTGGCCAAGCAGGGTCTCTGCGCCGGACTGGTCCAGGATGGTGCGCGAATCGATCTTCGAGCTGACCTGGAAGGCGATGCGGGTCGGGATGTTGGCCTTGATCAAGCCGGTGATCACGTCCACCGAGGGACGCTGCGTGGCCAGGATCAGGTGGATGCCGGCCGCGCGCGCCTTCTGCGCCAACCGTGCGATCAGCTCTTCGACCTTCTTGCCGACGATCATCATCATGTCGGCGAATTCGTCGATGAAGATGACGATGAACGGCAGCGTCTCCAGCGGGCGCGGCGCCTCGCCCAGCTCCGGGTTCGGCTTGAACAGCGGGTCCATCAGCGGCTGCCCGGCGTCGATGGCGTCCTTGACCTTCTTGTTGAAGCCGGCCAGGTTGCGCACGCCCACCGCGCTCATCAGCTTGTAGCGGCGTTCCATCTCCGCCACGCACCAGCGCAGGCCGTTGGCGGCCTCCTTCATGTCGGTCACGACCGGGGCCAGCAGGTGCGGGATGCCCTGGTAGACGCTCAGTTCGAGCATCTTCGGGTCGATCATCAACATCCGCAGGTCCTTGTGCGAGGCCTTGTACAGCAGGCTCAGCACCATCGCGTTGACCGCCACCGACTTGCCCGAGCCGGTGGTGCCGGCCACCAGCAGGTGCGGCATGCGCGCAAGATCCGCCACGGTCGGCCGGCCGGCGATGTCCTTGCCCAGCGCCAGCGTGAGCGGGCTGGTGGACTTGTCGTATTCCTTCGAACGCAGCAGCTCGGAGAGGAAGATCATCTCGCGGCTGACATTGGGGATCTCCAGGCCGACCACCGACTTGCCCGGGATCACGTCCACCACGCGCACCGACTTCACCGACAGCCCGCGCGCGATGTCCTTGTCCAGCGAGCTGATCTGGCTGACCTTCACGCCCGGCGCCGGCTCGATCTCGAAGCGGGTGATCACCGGGCCCGGATAGGCACCCACCACCTGCGCATCGATGCGGAAGTCCTTGAGCTTGAATTCGATCTGCCGCGAAAGCGTCTCCAGCGTCTCTTCGGAGTAGCCCTTGGCCTGCGGCTTGGGATCGTCCAGCAGCGCCAGCGGCGGCAGGTCCGAGCCGTCGCCGTTGACGCCATGGAACATCGGGATCTGCTGCTCGCGCTTGGCGCGCTCGCTCTTCTCCACCACCGGGGCCGGCGGCGGCTCGATCTTCACCGGTTCGCGCTTGGCCTGCTTGACCGCCTCGACCTTGCGCACTTCCTCGCGTTCCTCGCGCATGGCGCGGGTCTGCTGCCACTCGTTGGCCTGCTTGCTGCTCTTGCGCAGCATCGGCGGCAGCGCCAGCACCCACTTGCCGATGCGCTCCATCACCGCGAACCAGGACAGGCCGGTGGCCAGGGTGATGGAGATCAGCAGCAGCACCACCACGAACAGGTTGCTTCCCAGCGGGCCGAACCCGGCGCGCAGCGAGTTGGCGACCAGCTTGCCGAGGATGCCGCCGGCCTGGGCGACGTCGCCGGAGAACAGGCGCAGGTGCAAAAAGCCCGTGGAGGCGATCAGGAAGCCGACCATGCCGACCAGGCGCAGCGCCGGGCCGAGCTCCGGCTCGCCCTGCCCTTCCTTTTCCATGCCGAACAGCGCGATCCACGCCACCGCGCCGAGGATCAACGGCAGCAGGAAGGCGACGTAGCCGAACAACTGCAGCAGCACGTCGGCGATCCACGCGCCGGCCTTGCCGCCCATGTTGTGGATCGGCGCGACCACGCTGCCGGTCTGCGACCAGCCCGGGTCGCCGGCCGAATAGGTGAAAAGACTCGCCAGCAGATACAGCAGCAGCGGCGCGATGGCGATCAGCGCCAGATCACGCCACAGGCGCTGGCGGCGTGCATTGTCCGTCGGCACCGGCTTGCGTGCCGTCTTGGCATCGGCGGCCGCGCCACGTTCGGGAACCTGTTTTGCCACCTGACTCCAGACCTTAGGAAGGTAACCTTAGTATTTGATAATAAACGAGCTGGGCACGGGAATCAGCTGTTGGCGGACGGGGCGGCGCTGACAGCCCCCGTACCGGGTCCCCTGCCCTGCGACGCCGCCGGTCAGGCACCGCCGCCAGCCCTCATGCAACAGCCGTGGGCCACGCAGTTCCATCGGCTGCGCCTTGATTCGACCGTGGCGCATCGCCACTCTATGCCCCCTGCGGAACGAACGCCCAAGCGGCGATCGTGCCGGCATATCTTTCCGATCGCGAGTATATATGAGCGTTTCTCCGAGCAGTCCCGCCAAGCATTCCCGTCTCCTGATCCTCGGCTCCGGCCCGGCCGGCTGGACCGCCGCCGTGTATGCCGCGCGCGCCAACCTCAAGCCCGTCGTCGTCACCGGCCTGCAGCAGGGCGGCCAGCTGATGACCACCACCGAGGTGGACAACTGGCCGGGCGACGCCCACGGCCTGATGGGCCCGGACCTGATGGCGCGCATGCAGACGCATGCCGAACGCTTCGAGACCGAGGTCATCTTCGACCATATCCATACCGCGGACTTGTCCAAGCGCCCCTTCACGCTGACCGGCGACAGCGCCACCTACACCTGCGACGCGCTGATCATCGCCACCGGCGCGACCGCCAAGTACCTGGGGATCCCGTCGGAGGAGACCTTCAAGGGCCGCGGCGTGTCCGCCTGCGCCACCTGCGACGGCTTCTTCTACCGCGACCAGGACGTGGCGGTGATCGGCGGCGGCAACACCGCCGTGGAAGAAGCGCTGTACCTGTCCAACATCGCCCGCAAGGTCTACCTGATCCACCGCCGCGACACGCTGCGCGCGGAAAAGATCATGCAGGACAAGCTGTTCGAGAAGGTCAAGGCCGGCAAGATCGAGCCGGTGTGGCACCACACCGTCGACGAAGTACTGGGCAACGATGCCGGCGTGACCGGCGTGCGGGTGAAGTCCGTGCAGGACGGCAGCACGCGCGATATCCCGGTGCACGGCTTCTTCGTGGCCATCGGCCACCATCCGAACACCCAGTTGTTCGATGGCCAGCTGGCGATGAACAACGGCTACCTGGAGATCCGCTCGGGCCTGGGCGGCAATGCCACCGAGACCTCGGTGGAAGGCGTGTTCGCGGCCGGCGACGTGGCCGACCAGCACTATCGCCAGGCCATCACCTCGGCCGGCTTCGGCTGCATGGCCGCGCTCGATGCCGAGCGTTTCCTCGACCACGCCGACTGAGCCGGCGATGGCCGCCGAGGTCCGCGGGTACCGCCGGCTGGAAGACCTGCCGGCGGCTGCCTGGGACGCGCTGCATGACGGACGCAATCCGTTCGTCCGCCATGCCTTCCTCTCGGGCCTGGAGACCCAGGGCTGCCTGCGCCCCGAATGGGGCTGGAGCCCGCTGCACCTGACCGCGTGGGACAACGGCGAGCTGGTCGCCGCCGCCCCGGGTTACCTGAAGAACAACTCGCACGGGGAGTTCGTGTTCGACCATGCCTGGGCGCACGCCTACGCGCGCTATGGGCAGGAGTATTTCCCCAAGTGGCTGGGCGCAGTGCCCTACTCCCCGGTGACCGGGCCGCGCCTGCTCGCGCGCGATGCCGATGCCGCGCGCGTGCTGCTCGACGGCATGGTCGCGCTGGTGGAGGACAACGGACTGTCGTCAGCGCACGTGAATTTCCACGAAGCCGGCGAAGAGGCCACCTTCGAGGCGCATGACGCCGCGTGGCTGCTGCGCCACGATGTGCAGTACCACTGGCAGCGCCGGCCCGAATGGCACGACTTCGACGCCTTCCTGGCCGCGATGGACCACAAGCATCGCAAAAACATCCGCCAGGAACGCAACAAGGTGCGCCAGGCCGGCATCACCCTGCGGACGGTGCATGGCGATGAAGCCACGCCGGCCGACCTGGCCGCGATGCACGGCTTCTACCTCAAGACCTTCCACGAGTACGGCAACTCGCCGGCGCTCACGCTCGAATTCCTGCAGCACCTGGCGCGCACAATGCCGCGCGCACTGGTGATGTTCCTGGCGCATCGCGACGGCGAGCCCCTGGCCGGCGCCCTGTGCCTGCGCGGCACCGACACGCTGTTCGGCCGCTACTGGGGCGGCCAGGCGCTGCCGGGCCTGCACTTCGAGGCCTGCTATTACCAGGGCATCGAATACTGCCTGCGGGAAGGGTTGAGCCGTTTCGAGCCCGGCGCGCAGGGCGAGCACAAGATCGCCCGCGGCTTCCTGCCCACGCAGGTGCGCAGCCGGCACTGGATCGCCGACCCCGGCTTCCGCGAGCCGCTTGCGCAGTGGTGCGCCGAGGAGCGTGCCTCCGTGCATCGCTACATGCAGGAGCTGCGCGCCCACTCGCCCTTCCGCGACCTGGACTGAGCGGCATGCCGCGACACCCGGCCCTGCTCGATGCCGATCCGCTGGCGCCCTTCCCGCCGGTCGAGCAGGCATTGCGCGACCCCGACGGCCTGCTGGCGGTCGGCGGCGACCTCAGCCCTCCCCGCCTCCTCAACGCCTACGCGCACGGCATCTTTCCGTGGTTCTCGCACGGCCAGCCCCTCCTGTGGTGGTCGCCCGACCCGCGGATGACCTTCGACACCGCCCGCTTCCGCCTGTCCTCGCGCCTTCGCCGCGACCTGCGGCGCAGCGACTGGACGATCCGCGCCGATACCGCTTTCGACGCGGTGGTCGCCGCCTGCGCCCACGCACCACGCCCCGGGCAGGACGGCACCTGGATCGTCCCGGCGATGCGCCGCGCCTACGGTGACCTGCACCGGCTCGGCCACGCGCATTCGGTCGAAGTGTGGGAGGGCGAGGCGCTGGCGGGGGGTATCTACGGCGTGGCGATCGGCCGGATGTTTTTCGGCGAGAGCATGTTCAGCGCGCGCAGCGGCGGCTCGAAGGTGGCGCTGGCGGCCCTGGCCGGCTTTCTTCACGAGCAGGGCTGTCCGTTGATCGATGCACAGGTCGAGAACCCGCACCTGCTCAGCCTGGGCGCCCGACACCTGCCGCGCCCTGCGTTCATGGCGCAGGTCCGGGAGCTGGTGGCGCAGCCGGGGCTGGAAGGGGCCTGGACCGCGCGGTTTGGTACGCGCCGGGCGGCCAGTCTGGCCTGAAACCCCACGATGTTTAACGCAAACTTTGCACCTGCCCGCCGAGGGGCGTAAAATCCTCGTCCTTAGGGTCCTCGAAGGGCCATCCCCGAACCGCAGGATTACATGTCGAAAGACGATTCCATCGAATTCGAAGGCACTGTCAGCGAGACACTGCCCAACACCACTTTCCGGGTCAAGCTGGAGAACGGGCACGAGATCATCGCGCACATCTCCGGCCGCATGCGCAAGAACTACATCCGCATCCTGACCGGCGACCGGGTCAAGGTTGAAATGACGCCGTACGACCTGACCAAGGGCCGCATCACCTACCGCATGAAGTGACGGCACGGCCGCCACGGCGCCTGTAGGAACGGTTTTGCAGGAACGGTTTTGCAGGAGCGGCTTCAGCCGCGATCCCCCGCAAATCGCGACCAAACAAAAAGGCGGCCTTCCGGCCGCCCGCCTGGTAATCCTCGCAACCGGCGGCGCGCAAGCCCGCCGGTTTTGCCGTGCCCGGCATCCGGGCACGGCGCATGCCGCTTACTCCACCGTGGCCGGCAACAGCCGCTCCGGCTCGGCCTGCGTCTCCACGACCAACTCGCCATCCTTGACGTCGATGCTGACCTTGCCGCCGTTGACCAGCTTGCCGAACAGCAGCTCGTCGGCCAGCGGACGCTTGATCTTGTCCTGGATGACCCGCGACATCGGCCGCGCGCCCATCAGCGGGTCGAAGCCATGCTGGGCCAGCCAGTCGCGGGCGGTCGGCGTGGTCGCCAGGCTGACGTGCTTCTCCTGCAGCAGCGCTTCCAGCTCGATCAGGAACTTGTCCACCACGCGCAGGATGTGATCGAAGCCCAGCGGCTGGAACTGCACCACCGCGTCGAGGCGGTTGCGGAATTCCGGCGTGAAGCTGCGGCGGATCGTCTCCATTGCGTCGGTGGAGTGATCCTGCCGGGTGAAGCCGATCGTGCGCCGCGAGGCCTGGGCCGCGCCGGCATTGGTCGTCATCACCAGGATCACGTTCTTGAAGTTGGCCTCGCGACCGTTGGTGTCGGTCAGGATGCCGCGGTCCATGACCTGCAGCAGGATGTTGAAGATGTCCGGGTGCGCCTTCTCCACCTCGTCCAGCAGCAGCACGCAGTGCGGGGTCTTGACGATCTTCTCGGTCAGCAGGCCGCCCTGGTCGAAGCCCACGTAGCCCGGAGGCGCGCCGATCAGGCGGCTCACCGAATGCGGCTCCATGTACTCGCTCATGTCAAAGCGCACCAGCTCGATGCCCAGCTGCAGCGCGAGTTGGCGGGTCACCTCGGTCTTGCCCACGCCGGTGGGGCCGGCGAACAGGAAGTTGCCGATCGGCTTTTCCGGGTTGCCCAGGCCCGAGCGCGAGAGCTTGATGGCCGAGGCCAGCGTCTCGATGGCCGGGTCCTGGCCGAAGATCACCATCTTCAGGTTGCGCTCCAGGTGCTGCAGCACGTCCTTGTCGGTCGCGCTCACCTGCTTGGCGGGGATGCGCGCCATCTTGGCGACGATCGTCTCGATCTCCTCGATGTCGATCAGCTCCTTGCGCTCGCCTTCCGGCAGCAGGCGCTGGCGGGCACCGGCCTCGTCGATGACGTCGATGGCCTTGTCCGGCAGCAGGCGGTCGCCGATGTGCTTGACCGACAGGTCCACCGCCGCCTGCAGGGCGTCATCGGCGTAGGTCACGCCGTGGTGCGCCTCGTAGCGGGGCTTGAGGCCCTGCAGGATCTGGAAGGTCTCGCCCACGGTCGGCTCGACGATGTCGATCTTCTGGAAGCGCCGCGCCAGCGCGCGGTCCTTCTCGAAGATGCCGCGGTACTCCTGGAAGGTGGTCGAGCCGATGCAGCGCAACTCGCCCGACGCCAGCGCCGGCTTGATGAGGTTGGACGCATCCATGGTGCCGCCGGACGCCGAGCCGGCACCGATGATGGTGTGGATCTCGTCGATGAACAGCACCGCGTTGGGCACCTTCTTGAGCGCGGTCAGCACGCTCTTCAGGCGCTTCTCGAAATCGCCGCGGTACTTGGTGCCGGCGACCAGGGCGCCGAGGTCCAGCGAATAGATCACCGCGTCGGCCAGCACTTCGGGCACCGCGCCTTCGACGATGCGCTTGGCCAGGCCCTCGGCGATGGCGGTCTTGCCCACGCCGGCCTCACCGACATACAGCGGGTTGTTCTTGCGGCGGCGGCACAGCACCTGGATGGTGCGCTCGATCTCGTCACCGCGACCGACCAGCGGGTCGATGCGGCCCGAGCGCGCGGCGTCGTTGAGGTTGCTGGCGAACTCGGTCAGGGCGTCGCCCTTGCCCTCGCCCTCGCCGGCCTCGCCCTTGCCCTCGGCTTCGCCGGAGGCCTGGCCCTCGCCCTCCTCGCCCAGCTTGGCGATGCCATGGGAGAGGTAGTTGACGATATCCAGCCGGGTGATGTCCTGCTGGTTGAGGAAATAGACCGCGTGCGAATCCTTCTCGCCGAAGATCGCCACCAGCACATTGGCGCCGGTGACCTCCTTCTTGCCGGAGGACTGCACGTGGTACACGGCGCGCTGCAACACGCGCTGGAAGCCCAGGGTGGGCTGGGTGTCGCGCCCGTCGTCCTCGGCCAGGCGCGAGACGGAAGCCTCGATGGCCTGTTCCAGGTCACTGCGCAGGCGGCCGACATCCGCGCCGCAGGCTTTCAGGACCGCCTGTGCGGACGGGTTGTCGAGCAGCGCCAGCAGCAGGTGCTCGACGGTCATGAACTCATGACGCGCCTCGCGGGCCCGCTTGTAGCACTGGCCGATGGTTTGCTCGAGGTCTTTGCTGAACATGGGGAAGCTCCGACGGCTGATGCCAACAATATGCGGCTTCGGGCTGGATTTTCCACAACCCTATCGGAGGGGCATGTTCACGCGGCGTTAGTACGCCAACCGTGCCACAGCGTTGCAGCGATGGGACGGCCCGCAGGGCGGACCGGCAGGACCGGGGTCAGGCCTGTTCCATCGTGCACAGCAGCGGATGCTGGTTCATCCGCGAGAACTCGTTGACCTGGGCGACCTTCGATTCGGCCACCTCGCGGGTGTACACGCCGCACACGCCACGGCCGCGCGTATGCACGTGCAGCATCACCTGGGTGGCTTTTTCCAGGTCCATGGTGAAGAACTGCTGCAGCACGGTCACCACGAAATCCATCGGGGTGTAGTCGTCGTTGAGCAGCAGGACCTGGTAGCGCGGCGGCGGGGCGACTTCGGGACGACCGGTCTCGACCAGTACGCCATGGTCGTGTTCGTGGGAAGGCTTGCGGGGCATCGCGACATTATAAGTGTGGGGGCCGATGGAATGGACGATTCACGTCCCGCCCCGCACAATTCGATCCCTCCCCCGGATTTTCAAGCCCCATGAAGCGCCTGCCGGTCGCCACGGCGTTGTTGGCGGCATTGATCTGCCCGCCATTGTTCGCCGCTCCTCCCGTGCCCAAGCCCGAGGCCCCGCCCGCCAAGCCCGGCGCCGATGCCGCGCTCGGCCAGCGCCTGCGCGCGCTCGGGCTGGAGCCGCAGGTCGATGGCGACGGCGACTACCGCCTGCTGTTCGCGCTCGACGGCGGCCGCCAGCAGGTGACCTACGTGCGCTCGCACACCGAACGCTTCGGCCAGCTGGAAGTGCGCGAGATCTGGTCGCCGGCCTACCAGGCCGCAGGCGACACGCTGCCGGCCGACATTGCCAACCGGCTGCTCCAGGACGGCCAGGAGAACATCCTCGGCGCCTGGGTGCGCCAGGACGGCACCGCGATCTACGTCACCCGCGTGCCGGCCAACCTCTCCGGCGCCTCGCTCTCCGACGCCATCGAGGCGACCACGCGAGCGGCCGACGCGATGGAAGCCCAGCTCACGCCGGGCCAGGACCGCTTCTGATGGCCACGCCGCGCCCGCCCGCCCCGCACGTCACCGTGGCCACCGTGGTGGTGCGCGATGGCCGCCTGTTGCAGGTGGTCGAGCGTGTCGACGGCCGCGAGGTCGTCAACCAGCCCGCCGGCCACCTGGAACCGGGCGAGACCCTGCTGGAGGCCGCGGTGCGCGAGACGCGCGAGGAAACCGGCTGGGACGTCCGCCTCACGGCTTTCATCGGCTGCTACCAGTGGACCGCGCCGGACGGCGAGCCCTACCTGCGCTTCGCCTTCGCCGCCGATCCGGTGGCGCACGACCCGGCCCGTCCACTCGACGTAGGCATCCTCGCCGCGCCGTGGATGACGCCCGAGGAACTGCGTGCAGATCCCGCACGCCTGCGTAGCCCGCTAGTGTGGCAGGTGGTGGCCGATTACCTCGGTGGCCAGCGCCACCCCCTCTCGCTGGTGCGGCCGCTGTGAGCCCTTCGCCGCGCATTGTCGTGGGCGTGTCCGGCGGGGTGGATTCCTCCGTCGCGGCCTGGCGCCTGGTGCAGCAGGGCGAAGTGGTGGCCGGACTGTTCATGCAGAACTGGGCCGACGACGGCAGCGGCGAGTGCCGCGCCGAGGATGACCGCCGCGATGCCGTGGCCGTTTGCGGGCGGCTTGGCATCCCGTTCCACTTCCGCGACTTCACCAGCGAATACTGGCAGGGCGTGTTCGAGCACTTCCTGGCCGAGTACGCGGCTGGCCGCACGCCCAACCCGGACGTGCTGTGCAACCGCGAAGTGAAGTTCAAGCATTTCCTGGACGCGGCGCGCGAACTGGGCGCCGAGCGCATCGCCACCGGCCACTACGCGCGGGTCGCCCAGGCGGGCGGGCGCTGGCGGCTGCTGCGGGGCGTGGACACCGGCAAGGACCAGAGCTACTTCCTGCACCAGCTCGGGCAGGCGCAGCTGGCCGCCACGCTGTTCCCGATCGGCGACCTGCACAAGCCCGACCTGCGCCGCCTGGCGCGCGAAGCCGGCCTGCAGACCCACGCGAAGAAGGACTCCACCGGCATCTGCTTCATCGGCGAGCGCGACTTCCGCGAATTCCTGGGCCGCTACCTGCCCGCCAAGGCCGGGGAGATCCGCGACCCGCAGGGCGTGCGCATCGCCGAGCATCCCGGCGTGTTCTATTTCACCCTGGGCCAGCGCGAGGGCCTGAACATCGGCGGCGTGCGCGGGCGTGCCGCTGCGCCGTGGTACGTGGTCGGCAAGGACGTGGCAAACAATGTGCTCTACGTCGACCAGGACCGCGAAAGCCCGTGGCTGATGTCCACCACGCTGCGTTCGGAGACGGCGCACTGGATCGCCGGCGCCCCGCCCGCGCGGCGCTTCGCGTGCACCGCGCAGACCCGCTACCGGCAGCCCGACGAGCCCTGCACGGTCGAGGTGCGCGACGACGGCTGCGTGGATGTCACCTTTGCCCGCCCGCAGCGCGCCGTCACCCCGGGCCAGTCGCTGGTGCTGTATGACGGCGACGAATGCCTGGGCGGCGCGGTGATCGCGCACACCGACGCGCCGCAGGCGCAGGCTTCCCCTTTCCAAGCAACCGAGGTATCGGCTTGATGACCGCCCCGATGGACAACCGCGTGCTGGCTTTGGCCGGCCTGGCCCAGGCCCTGCAGCAGGTGCGGCGCATCGCCGAGACCGGCCATTCCGAAGCCGCCAGCGTGCGCACCGCCATGGACAGCGTGTTTCGCATCGACGCCGATTCGCCGGAAGGCGTGTACGGCAACCGCCATCAGGTCGCGCCGGGGCTGCGCCTGCTGCACAAC
The DNA here is from genome assembly GCA_023386795.1 of Pseudomonadota bacterium. Classification (GTDB taxonomy): domain Bacteria; phylum Pseudomonadota; class Gammaproteobacteria; order Xanthomonadales; family Xanthomonadaceae; genus Stenotrophomonas_A. The sequence continues at coordinate 27,465 of JAEWJB010000043.1, read as the reverse complement.
TATTTCCGCAACCAGGGCCAGGACGACGTGCTGCCCCGCCTGGCGCTGGCGGTACTGCAGCTGGAACGCCGCTTCGTGCGTGATGACGCCACCGTGGCCGCGGTCTCGGCGGGCATCGCGCGGGCCGAGCAGAAGGCTCGCGAGTTGGGCGACAGCAGCCACCCGGATGTGCTGGCGGCCATCGGCGGCCTGTACGCCGACACCATCAGCCACCTCAAGCCGCGCGTGATGGTGCAGGGCAACCCGCACTATCTGGGCCAGGCGAATGTCGTGGCGGAAATCCGCGCGCTGTTGCTGGCCGCGGTGCGCTCGGCGGTGCTGTGGCGCCAGATGGGCGGCAGCCTGTGGGACTTCGTGTTCGGCAAGCGCGCGATGATCGAGGCGGTGGACCGGGGCCTGCGTTAGAACCTGGAAAGTACCGCTCTCCCTGGAAGCCGTGGTCATGCCGCGGCTTTTTCGTTTTCCGGGGACCTTCGCAGGCTATCGCGCGGCGGGCGGGCGCAGGCCCGCTCGGGGGACGCCAACTACCGCATCCATGCGGGGCTCGTCGGGCGACGTCCTTGTCGCCCGACGCCCCCGAGCGGGCCTGCGCCCGCCCGCCGCGCGATAGCCTGCCAACATCCGCTCGAATGCCGCGCCGATGCGCTTGAAAACTGGCGGTTTCGTGAATGCGTACATGCGCCTATTCGGTGCTTGCCGAGCACGCGCAGCTAAAGACCCGGGGGGTACGGCCGATACAGCAATCGTGATTCTGCCGAGAACGCCCATGTATTCACGCCCCCTTATCCGTATGGCCGCGCCCCTGGCCCTGACCCTGCTGTTCCCGCTCGCCGTGGCGCTGGACTGGCCCGGCTTCGTACGCTGGGCCATCCTGGTCACGCTCACCCTGAGCTGGCTGGGCTTTGCCGCCTGGAACGTGTGGGCGCAGGCCCGTCGCCATCCCGACCAGTCGCGCGTGCTGCGTGAACAGGACCAGCTGCTCAACGAACTGCGCAGCTTCGTCAGCAACGAAGTGGATGGCTCGCGCGCCGAAGTCGAGCGTGCCCGCGAACTGATCCGCCAGGCCGTGGCCGGCCTGGGGGGCAGCTTCGAGGCGATGAACCGCAAGTCGCGCCAGCAGAGCCTGGCCCTGGCCCGCATCGTCGACCGCGCCGGTGAAGATGGCGGCGCGGGGGTCGACGTGGCCCGCTTTGCCCAGCATGCCAGCTCGCGCATGGAACAGCTGGTCGAAGCGCTTGAGCAGGTCAGCGGCCAGAGCAACACCACGGTCCACCACATCGACGAAATGGCCCAGCACCTGGACGGCATCTTCGCGCTGCTGGAAGACGTCAAGTCCATCGCCGACCAGACCAACCTGCTCGCCCTGAACGCCGCCATCGAGGCTGCGCGTGCCGGTGAAGCCGGCCGTGGCTTCGCGGTCGTCGCCGACGAGGTGCGCAACCTCTCCGAGCGCTCCACCACCTTCAACGAGCAGATCCGCAAGCTGGCCCACAGCTCCAAGGAATCCATCGCCAAGGTGCGCGAGACCGTCTCGCACATGGCCTCGCGGCACCAGGATCGCTCGCGCGAAGCCCGCCACGAGTCGGCGGCGATGCTCGAGAACGTGGCCGCCATCAACGCCTCGCTGGGCGAAGGCATGCGCGAGATTTCCGAGTGCGCCCGCGCCATCGACGGCAGCGTCGCCGAGGCGGTGCGCGCCCTGCAGTTCGAGGACATCGCCACCCAGACCCTCAGCGGCGTGCATACCCACCTGGACCGCCTGTCCGCGATCAACCGCGAAGCCGTCGCCCTGCAGGAACTCCTGCACCGCAATGGCGGCGTGCTCGACGGTGACCTGATCCAGGCGCTGCAGCGCGTTGGCAGCCGCCTGCGCGAGATGCGCAGCGAGTGGGAGCGTCCGCCGCACAAGCCGGTGTCGCAACAGGGCATGGGCGCCGGCACGGTCGAGCTGTTCTGATCCGTTCCGCGCCTTCGCACGACCCCGGCTTCGGCCGGGGTTTCGCGTTCCAGCCCCATCGCCCTCGCCCGCTCGCCTCGCCATGACCGACCCCAGCCGCTCCTCGCCCTCTCCCGGCACGACCCACGCGGCCTTCGCGCAGCTGGAATCCGCCGCGCGCCGCGAACTGGTGCGGCTGGCGCAGGCACTCCCCACGCAGGCACCGGAACACGATCCGCTGTTGGCGCATCTCGCGTGGGATCTCGGATTGACCGGGGACGACCTGCTGCCGGGTTGAGGGCATCCCAGCCTGCGCCGGCGTGGCGCCGCACCCCCGCCACGCGGATATGATGGGCCGGGATGCAGGGGCCGCAGGGGGCATCGTTGACAGGCTTTCTATTTCTTGCATTGATCGCCGTCGCCGGCGGGTATTTCCAGCGGTTCAGAAAAAAGCGCATCGAGCAGGAACTGCGCCAGAGCATCGCGCGCCAGATGTTTCAGACAGAACTTGGCCCCATCAGCGGCGCCGCACTGAAGGTAGTGAAGATCTACCAGGCACCCTCCAGCGTGCGCCGTTGGGATCCAGTATGGGAGCTTGCCTTCCGCGACGACCCATATGGCGGCGACGCGTTCTGGTATTGCGTCGGGCCGGGGCCCAGCTACTTCCTTGCGATCGCCATGCTGCAGGCCGGCAGCGGAAAGGTCGACGCGACGTGGATCATCCGCCCGCTGACCGAAGCCCGCATGCGCGGCGCGTTGATCGGCGACCGCAAGGCCACCGCCCTGGCGTTCGGCAGCGCGATCGAAGGCTGAGCGCCCACCGAAAGCGCGCTCAGCCTTGCCCCTGTCCCTGCTCCGGCAACAACGCCAGCAGGTCCGTCACCCCGACATCCACACCCGCCTGCGAGAGCAGCGTCGTCACCTGCCCGCGATGATGGGTCTGGTGGTTGAAGAAGTGCGCCAGCAGGCCGAAGAAGTTCTTGTCGGATACCGCGCCACGCGAATTCGCGTAGTGCAGCGTCACGTCCAGGTCCGGCTCGGCGACCGACTCGGCCCACCCGACGATCAGCGCATCCAGCCAGCGGCGATGCGCCGCCAGCGCCGGCAAGTCGGTGAAGCGTTCCAGGTCGGCAAAATCCGGCGCCGGCAACGCGCGCACCGGGTCGAGTGCGGCATGCGTGGCGGGATGGCGTGCGAAGCGCTGCAGCCAGATCGTGTCGGCGATGACCAGATGGTTGAGCGTGCGCAGGATCGAGCCGAAGAACGCCTGCCGGTCAGCAGCCAGCGCCGCCGGATCGAGCCGCGCCGCGGCCAGCAGCAGCTTGTCGTTCATCCACTGGTTGTAGGCCGCCATCTGGCGGACGAGATCGGTACGGTTCATGGCCGTCATTGTCGCGCCGGATGCCGCGCAAAAAGAAACCCCCTCCGAAGAGGGGGTTCCATCTCATCGCATGCGCGCCCAGGCCTCAGCCAGTGGCCAGCGTCAGCCGCTGCCCCAGCCGCCCGCCCACTTCCGCCTCGCGCAGCCACTGCGCCAGGTCGCGCGGCGCCAGCGGCCGCGAATAGAAGTAGCCCTGGATCTCGTCACAGCCCTGCTGGCGCAGCAGTGCGTCTTCCTGCACCGTCTCCACGCCCTCGGCCACCACCTGCATGCCCAGCGCGTGTCCCAGGTGCACGATGGCCTGCGTCACCTCGGCGGTGTTGGCATCGGCCAGCATGCCCTGCACGAAGCTGCGGTCGATCTTCAGGCGCTGCACCGGGAAGCGGTTGAGGTAATGCAGGTTGGAGAAGCCGGTGCCGAAATCGTCCACCGCCAGCAGCACGCCGTTCTGCTCGAACAGGTCGAAGCAGCGGCGCAGCGCCTCGCTGTCGCGGATCAGCGCCGATTCGGTCAGCTCCAGCTCCAGGCGCTGTGGCAGCCAGCCGTTGCTGCGGCAGATATCCAGCACGCGCTCGGCAAAGCCGCGGTCGCGCAGCTGCACGGCCGACACGTTCACCGCGATGCGGCTGAACTGCAGGCCCATCTCGTCCCACAGCACGGCCTGGCGGCAGGCTTCGCCGAGCACCCAGTCGCCCAGGCGCACGATCTCGCCGCATTCCTCGGCAATGGGAATGAACTCGGCCGGGCTGCAGAAACCATGCCCCGGGCGATGCCAGCGCAGCAGCGCCTCGATCGCCGGCGCGCTCTCGCCCGCCGTCGGCACCAGCGGCTGGTACACCAGCGAGAACTCCTCGCGGTCCAGCGCGCCGTGCAACGCGTGTTCCAGCTCCAGGCGGCGCTGCGCACGCAGCAGCACGTCCTGGCTGTAGTAATGGAAGGTGTTGCGGCCCGATTCCTTGGCCGCGTACATCGCCGCGTCGGACGCGCGCAGGAGGTTGTCGAAATCCTCCAGCTCCGGCGCCTGCAGCGCGATGCCGATGCTGGCGCTCACCTTCAGGGTGATGTGGTCCTTGCGCAGCGGTTCGGTCAATGCGGCCAGCAGCTTGCGCGCCACGTGGCCGGCGTCCTCCGGCTCGGACAGGTCGCGCAGCACCACCACGAACTCGTCGTCGCTGAAGCGGCCGAACAGGTCGCTGTTGCGCAGCTGCTGGTGCAGGCGCGTGGAGGCCAGCTTGAGCAGCGTGTCGCCGGTGGCATGGCCGAAGGAGTCGTTGATGCTCTTGAAGCCGTCCAGGTCGATCAGCAGCATCGCCAGGGTCTGGCCGCGCTCGCGTGCCTCGGCCATGGCTTCCTCGGCGCGTTCGCGCAGCAGGAAACGGTTGGGCAGGCCGGTCAGGCGGTCGTAATGGGCCAGCAGCTCGATGCGCTCGTTGGCCTCGCGCTCGCGGCTGATGTCGCGGAACAACACCACGAAGCGCGGCGGCAGGCCCTCGCGGCGGTCCAGCTCGATCAGCACCTGCACCCACACGCGCTGGCCGGAGTTGCGGTAGAAGCACAACTCCAGCTGCTCGGGCAGGCCACCGTCGGCGATGCGCATCAACGCCGCCTCGAAGGTGTCGCGCGAATCCTGGGTGTACAGCGAGAGCGCCTGCTCCAGGGTGATCGGCTCCTTGCGCAGGCCGTGGATGCGGTAGCACTCCTCGGTCCACTGCATGCGGCGGGTATCGACCTCGATCTCGCAGCCGCCGATGCGGCCCAACGCCGAGACGCGGTTGAGCAGCTCGGTGCGCCAGCGGATCAGCGCGTCGGTCTGCCGCTGCTCGGTGACGTTCTGCACCTGGCCGACCAGGCGCAGGAGGATGCCGTCGCCGTCGAACACCGGCTGCGCCCACACCCGCAGGTGCTGCGGCGGTTGCCCGGCCACACCCAGTTCCAACTCAAAATGCAGCGGCTCGCCGAACTTGCGCAGGCGGCGCCAGGCGGTGCGCAGGGTCGCGCGTGCCTCGGCGCCGAGCTGGCGCAGCACGGCGCGCGCGCGGCGCGGCGGTTCGGGCAGGGCGAGCTGGCCGATGAAATCGTCCGACAGCCACAGCCGGTCGCGGCGGCAGTCCCAGCTCCAGCTGCCCATGCTGGCGATGCGCTGGGCTTCTTCCAACTGCGCCTGCTGTTCGCGCAGCTGCTGTTCGAGCAGCTTGTGCTCGTGGATATCGGTATGCGTGCCGAGCATGCGCAGCGGACGCCCATCGGCCGAGCGCGACACCACGCGGCCACGGTCCAGGATCCACCGCCACTCGCCATCGCGCTGGCGCAAGCGGAATTCGGCGGTGTAGCTCTCCGTCTCGCCGGCCAGGTGCGCGTGCACGGCGGCGCTGACGCGCGGATGGTCTTCCGGGTGCATCAGCTCGGACAGGGCGGCCAGGTTGGCCGGCAAGGTCTGTTCGTCGTAGCCGAGCATGCGTTTCCAGCGCTCGGAGCGGTAGACGATGTCGGCGGCGATATCCCAGTCCCACAGCCCGTGCTCGGCGCTGTCCAGGCCGATTTCCCAGCGGCTGGCCACCGCGCCAGCCGGCTCGGGAATGCTCAGGGTGAAGGCAATCAGCGCATCGTGTTCGTCGCGCACCGCACGCAGCCAGCCGTCCCATTGACCGCTGCCGCTGGGCAGCACGCATGCGACCATGCCGCCCTCGCGACGCAGCCGCTCGCGGTTGTCGGCGAGCTGCTCCACGTACAGCGCCAGCGTGGCCGGCAGGCCGAGCGACTGCGCGGCGGCATTGGCCGCCAATGGACGCCCATGCGGATCCAGCACCACCACCGCCGAGGTGAGCGGATGCTGCAACAAGCTTGCAATGACGCCTGGATCCACGCTGGGAAGCTCCGCTTCTCTAGCCCCCCGGGAGACGGGAGGGACGTGATGGTTAACGGCCGCCTCCGGAAATAGTTGAGCGCGGTGGCCCGGGTCACGCCATGCCGTCCCGCAAACCGTGACGGACGCACTAAGATGGGGCGATGCCCGCTGGCGCCCTCGCCCCCATGCCCGACGATCGCAGCCGCCCCGCACCGCCGAACTCCCTGTCAGGCCAGCGGCTGGCCGCGCGCCTGCGTACCGGCATCTGGGTGCTCACCGGCGCGTACCTGGCGTTGGGCCTGACCTGGCTGCTGGTCGGCGACACGCTGGTGCGGCTGGCGCACCCGGACGCGGCCCAGTTCCACCGCCTGCTCGGCCTGGACGGCGCGGTGCTGGTGGTGGTCTCGGCGCTGCTGCTTCACTACGGCCTGCGCCGGCTGGCCTCCCTGATGGGCCGCGAACACGACACCCTGGTGCACTCGGTCGCGCTGCTGCACGAGAAGTTCCATGCCCTGCCCGTGCCGATATGGGCCTACGACCTCCAGACCCTGCGCATCCTCGACGCCAATCCCGCCGCGCTCACCTTCTTCGGCCATACCCGGGAGGAATTCCTCGCCCTGCACCTGGACGCGGTGTGGCCGGCCAGCGAAAGCGCGCGCTTTTCCGAGGTGATCGAGCACCTGCGCGCGCTGCCGGAGGAGAACTGCGTGCTCACCGAGCCGCTGGTCACCCGCGATGGCCTGCGTGACGTGGAGGTGCGAAGCAGCCCACTGGCCGTTCCCGGCGGCCAGGCACGGCTGGTGGTGGCCATCGACCGCAGCGCCGAGCGCCGCGCCGAACGCCAGCGTGCCGAGCTGCTGCAGCTGCTGGAGGAGGCGCAGAGCGTGGCGCGCCTGGGCTCGTGGGAGCTGGACCCGGCCACGGGCCTGGGCCGCTTCTCCCCGCAGGTCTACCGCATCCTCGCCCGCCCGCTGCCCGAATCGCAGCGCTGGCACCGCTTCGAGGAACTGCTGGCCGGCGTGGACCTGGTCACCCAGGTACGCATCGACCGCCTGATCGACGACATGTGTGGCGGCGGCGCGGTGCAGATCGACGTGCTGTTGCCGCTCATCGCCGGCGACGGCCAGGCGCGCATGGTCCACCTGCGCGCCGAAAGCGGCACCGGCCCGGATGGCCGCCGCCGCGTGCACGGGACCTTGCAGGATGTCACCGAGCGCGAGCAGTCGCGCCGCCTGCTGCGCGAACGCGAGGAGCAGTTCCGCGAACTGGTGCGGGTGTTGCCGGACGGGGTGATGATCCTCTCCGAGGAGCGTGTCATGTACGCCAACCCCGCCTGCGCGGGCCAGTTCGGCTATGCGGGCGAGTCGCTGCTGGGCGAACCGCTGTCGGCGCTGGTGGCCGAAGCCGACCTGCCGCTGGTGCGCGAACAACTCGCCGCCGACACCCCCCGCGCCGAATTCTCCCCGGCCCGACGCATGCGCCGTCGCGACCAGACCCAGTTCCAGGCCGGCCTGTCGATCGGCGCGGTGCGCTACGGCGGTCGCGACTGCCGGCTGATGGTGGTGCGCGACCTCAGCGACCCCGAGCGCATGCGCGACGCCCTGGCCGCCAGCAACCACGAACTGCAGGCGATGGCCAAGCGGCTGTTCTCCTTGCAGGAAGACGAGCGCCGCGCGATCTCGCGCGACCTGCACGACGACATCGGCCAGGCGATCACCGCGATGAAGCTCTCCGCGCATGCGGCGATGGAGGAGGACGAGGAAGACGCCCGCCGCGACAATCTGCAGGAGATCGTCGACCTCGCCGACACCACCGTCACCAAGCTGCGCAACCTGTCCATGCTGCTGCGCCCGCCACAGCTCGATGCCCTGGGCTTGGAAGCCGCGCTGCGCTGGCAGGCCTCCACGCTGTTCCGCGGCAAGCCGCAGCGGCTGGAGATGGATATCCAGTCCCTGCGCCAGCGCCCCAGCAACGAGATCGAACAGGCCTGCTTCCGCATCGCCCAGGAAAGCCTGACCAACGTGCTGCGGCATGCCTGCGCCGGCGAGGTCAACCTGGTGCTGCACGACCACGAACGCGGCGGCCTGTACCTGGAGGTCAACGACGATGGCGACGGCTTCGAGCCCGAAGGCCCGCGTGGCCTCGGATTGGTCGTCATGCGAGAGCGCGCACAGACCGCCGGGGGCACCCTGACGATAGAATCCGCTCCAGGCGCCGGCACCCGCGTGCGCCTGCACCTGCCCTACCAGGCCGCCGGCGAGCCGGCGACCCGCGACAACGGACGTTGAAACCGATGTGGAACCCCGCACTGTCCGGACTGGATGCCAACAAGCCGCAACGCCTGGGCGCAGGCAACCCCGAACTGCTGAGACTGGTCGACGCCGCCGCTTCCGGCGGCACGCCGCTGATGCTCCTGCACGTGGACATCGACCACTTCGCCTCGATCAACGAGAACATGAGCGCCGAAGTCGGCGACCAGGCGCTGGCCCTGCTCGCCCAGCGCCTGCAGGCGCACCTGGGCAAGCGCGGGCGGTTATGGCGCCACGGCAGCGACGAGATGGTCATCGTCGCCCCGCGCGGAGGCGACGCCCCGCTGCCGGAAGACTTCGCCGAGGAGATCCGCCAGCAGATCGAGTTGCCGCTCTCGGTGCTGCCCTACACCTTGTTCATGACCGGCACCGTCGGCATCAGCCTGTGCCCGGAACATGGCACGCAGCTGTCCGCGCTGCTCGACTACGCCGAGGAAGCGAACTACCAGGCCGGCCGCGAGGGTGGCAACACCGTGCGCGTGTACGCACGCAACTCGCCGGCCAGCGCGCACAGCGAGAGCATCATCGCCCGGCAGATCGTCGATGCCATTCCGCATGGCGAACTGCGCCTGCGCTACCAGCCGCTGGTGAGCGCGCGCGACGGCCGCATCGTCGGCATGGAAGCGCTGCTGCGCTGGCAATCGCCGACGCTGGGCATGCTGGTGCCCGAGCGCTTCATGCGTACGGCGGAGCGGCTGGGCGTGATCGTGCAGCTGGGCGAATGGGTGCTGCAGAACGCCGTCAAGCAGGCGCGGCAATGGCGCGACCAGGGCTTCGACGATTTCAACATCGCCGTCAATGTCTCCACCTTGCAGCTGCTGCGCCCGAGCTTCTTCAACGAGGTGCTGGCCACCCTGCAGTCCAGTGGCGTGCCCACCAGCGCGCTGACCCTGGAAATCAACGAAAGTGCGTTGACCAACAACGTCAACTTCGTCCACGAGACGATGGCCAACCTGCGCAACGAAGGCATCAGCCTGAGCCTGGACAACTTCGGCACCGGCGATTCGAGCCTGAGCGCCCTGGTGCGTTACCCGGTGGACCGGCTGAAGATCGACCGCAGCTTCATCAAGAGCGCCCCGGCGGGCAGCCGCGAAGCGGCCATCGCCCGCGCGATCATTGCCATGGGCCACCAGCTGGGCATGACGGTCATCGCCAACGGCGTCGAATCGCAGGCCCAACTGGGCTTCCTGCGCCGCAACGACTGCGATGTCTTCCAGGGCTACATGTTCGGCGAGCCGATGTCGGCCGAATCGGCCGGCATGGCCCTGCGCCGGCGCTACCTGCGCCCGGAATCCTTCGCCGAGACCCGGCCGGACCGCACGCTCCTGCTGCTGGACGACGAAGAGAATGTGCTGCGCTCGCTGGTGCGCCTGTTCCGCCGCGACGGCTACCGCATCCTCGCCGCCGGCAACGTGCGCGACGCCTTCGACCTGCTCGCCACCAACGACGTGCAGGTGATTCTTTCGGACCAGCGCATGTCGGACATGAGCGGCACCGAATTCCTGGGCCGGGTGAAGATGCTCTACCCGGACACGGTGCGACTGGTGCTCTCCGGGTACACCGACCTGGCGACCGTGACCGAGGCGATCAACCGCGGCGCGATCTACCGCTTCCTCACCAAGCCCTGGAACGACGACGAATTGCGCGAGCACATCCGCCAGGCGTTCCGCACGCACGACGAACTGCGCAAGGGCCGTGATGGCGCAGGCGCGATGGGACGTGACGGCGCTTTCGGCGACGAAGGCTGAGCATCAGCGAAGGCTGAGCATCAGCCACCCCGCATGCAACGCCTCCCGCATCCGCTGAAGTGATGTATCGGGTGAACGGGGGCAGGCCCTTTCCGGGACCGTAGGCGACATGGATGTCGCCTACGAGCCTCCATGGATGGATTCACGGCGTGTCCCGGAAAGGGCCTGCCCCCGGTCGCCGCGCGACCATAAAGATCAAGCCGACGCTTTGATCGACAACCCCACCTACTTGGGCTGCCGCACCGGCAACGTGATGCGGAAAGCAGCCCCTTCCCCGGGCGCGCTATCCACATCGATCCGCCCATGGTGCTTGTTGATGATGCCGTAGGAGATCGACAACCCCAGCCCCGTCCCGCTGCCCACCGGCTTGGTGGTGAAGAACGGATCGAAGATGCGCTGCTGGATATCGGCCGGAATCCCCGGCCCGGTATCGCGGAACTCGATCCACACCTGGTCGCCTTCCAGCCCCGTGCTCACCGTGATCGTCCCGCGCTCGGCAATCGCCTGCCCGGCGTTGAGCAGCAGGTTCATGTAGACCTGGTTGAGTTCGGAAGGCAGCGCCTCCACCAGCGGCAGCTCCCCGTACTGGCGCTCCAGCGTGACCTTGTACTTGAGCTCGTTCCAGATGATGTTGATCGTGGACTCCAGCCCCGCATGCAGGTCCACCAGCTTCCACGACTCGGAGCGATCCGAATACGAAAAGTCCTTCAGGTCGCGCACGATCCGCGTCACCCGCTCGATCCCTTCGCGCGACTCGGCCATCAATTGCGGCAGGTCGCCCGCGATGAAATCGATGTCCGCCCGCCGCCGGATATCGTCGATTTCCGGGATCAACGCCTTCGGGTCCGGCGCCCGCAGCGCCCGCTCGTAGGCCTCGATCAGCGTGAACAGGCTACGCAGGTATTCCTGCAGGCTGCCCAGGTTGGAGTGCACGTAGCCGATCGGATTGTTGATCTCGTGCGCCACGCCGGCCGCCAGCTGGCCGATGGAGGCCATCTTCTCCGACTGCAGCAGCTTGTCCTGCGCACCGTTCAGGCGCATGTACGCCTGGCGCAGCTCGGCATGGCGCTGCTCCAGCTCGCGCTCGTAGTCTTCCTGTCCCTCGATCTTGTGGAACAGCGCCAGGAAGAACTCCTGGCCGGCGGCGCCGTAGTGATACAGGTGCGCGATCACCACGCGCTCGCCGATCGGCAGGCTGCCCGACCAGCTCCCGCTGGTGCGCGCCTGGTTCAACGCACCGCCCGGCAATACCCGCGCGATGCGCTCGGCGAACGTGGTGCCGTCGTGCGGGTCGCGGCACAGGCTGCCGCGGGCCATCGCGTTGGCGAATACCAGTTCGCCATCGCCGCGGAACAACAGCAGGCCTTCCTGCATCCGTTCGCTGAAGGCCCGCAGGATGTCCTGCGAAGGCAGCAAGGTGGGTTCGAAATACATGCGTTCGGGCACGGCGATTCGCATCTGCTACGGCAGCCCAATATACGACGAAGGCCCGCGGGCCGGGGCGCGGGCCCCTGGCGGCGGGCCAGGCAAGGGGTTTGCGTCCGCGCCGGGACGCGCGGCGGCGCTCAGGCCACCGCGATGGAACGGCTGGCGGTGAGCGTGTCGCTCTGCCCGCGCGCGTCGTAGGCCGGCGCGCTTTCGGTACGGCCAAGATGGCGAAGCGCCCAGTTGACCTCGCGGCGGCGACGCGCCAGCAGCGCCCCGTTCGCCCGGTTGGCCTCGGCCAGTTCGCGCAGGCGCGCCTCGGCACCTTCCGGAACGTCGCGTTCGAGCACGCGCAGCGCCTCGATCTTGTCCTGGGTGGCGCGGATCAGGCCCTCGACATCGTGGTCGATCAGCGCCTGGCGCTCACCGGCCAGGGCATCGCCCAGGCGTTGCAGGGCATCGCTCATCGGGCTCATCCGCCGAGCTGCTGGTCCAAATCGATCATGCGGCTGGCGATCGCATCCGGGTTGATCTGGTAGGAGCCGTTCTGCAGCGCGTCGCGGACGGCCTGCACGCGGCCCTGGTCGATCGCCGGGGCGCTCGACAGTTCCTTCTGCAGCGTCTGCAGGCCGGTCGCCTCGCCGGTCAGGCGCAGGCTGTCGCTGGCCTCGATCGCCGATGCGGGGCCGGAACGGTCGGCGCCGGCGCTGGAAATCTTGCCGGCCACGGTGCCAGTCCGCAGGGTCGCGGCGGCGGGCAGGCTACCTTCGATCTTCTGGGTCATGGTGGTATTCCTCTACGGTTCGCAGGGGATAACGACCGCCTGCGGGGAAACTTTAGAAATAAATCGGGAAATTCCTGACGCCCCGGTCTCAACGAGAGACCACGACCGCCCCATTGTCATCCACCACGCCCTGCACGACCTTGCGCGAGGAGCTGTTCTCGACCGAAACGCGTTCGTTGCGCCCCGCATCGCCCAGCGCCCGGCCGCTCATGCGGACCTCCAGGCCGTCGCGCCGCGACACCAGCGCCACCGTGTCGCCCCGGCGCACCAGGCGCTGGGCCACCAGGTCGCTGGCTGCCAGCACGGTGCCGGCGGGCAGGACGCGGCGGGCACTGCGGCCCAGCGCGTCGGCCGGATCGGCCAGCACCGCGCCGACGATCCGCGCCGCGTCGCGCCGCTCCACGGTGATATCGGCCATGTCCAGGGTTTCTCCAGCGGAGATGCCGCGGTTGAGTACCAGCACATTCTGGGTGCGGCGCACCTTCACCGGCACGAACAGGCGCCAGCCGGTGGCCTGCGGGCAACCGACCTCCACCGTATTGCCGTTGGCCGGCTGCGCCGACAGCGGCACCGGGCAGGCCGGCATGCGCAAGCCGGCGTCCAGCGTGGTCTCGGCATCGGCCGCATCCACGCCCAGCGCGGCGATGGCCGCGGCGCGGATGCTCTCCACCGGCTGGAAGCCGTCGGCGAAGGCGGCGGTGGGCGCGAGGGCCATCAGGATGAGGATCAGGCGGATATGGCGGCGCATCGGCGCGCTCCAGGCGAAATGACGCGGGCGATGCTGCAAGTCCCGTGCCGCGCGCCCTCATTCCGTCCACCTGCGTGGGAATGACGCCGTCGCCGCGCGCCGCGCGCCCTCGTTGCGTCCGCCCGCATGGGAATGATGCCGTCGCCGCGCGCCCTAATTCCGTCCACCTGCATGGGAATGACGCCGTCGCCACGGCCGGAACGAACGACACGCCATGACCCACCCCGCCCACAAATCCCCATACCCCCCAAACCCTCAAGTTCGCCGCCGCCCCAACCGATAACGCCTACATGTCACATGACCTGCTCAACCGCATCGACCAACGCACCCGCCTGGCCGGCCACAACCGGCTGGCGCTGCTGCTGTTCCGGCTCGGGGGACGTCAGCTTTTTGGCGTCAACGTCTTCAAGGTGCAGGAAGTGCTGCGGCGCCCGGACCTGTTCCAGGTGCCGGGCCTGCCCAACGAATTCGCCGGCGTGGCCGACGTGCGCGGGCGCTCGGTGCCGGTGCTGGATCTGGGCGTGGCCATCGGCCATCCCGAGCGGGCGCCGGGCAGCGAGGACGCCCCCGGCTACCTGGTGGTGGCCGAGTTCAATCGCTCGGTGCAGGGGTTCCTGGTCAGCGGCGTGGAGCGCATCGTCAACATCGCCGTGGAAGACATCCACCCGCCGCCGGAGCTCGGCGCCGAAGCGACCTACCTCACCGCGGTGACCCGTTTCCAGGGCGAGCTGATCCAGGTCATCGACGTGGAGAGCGTGCTGGCCGACATCGCCCAGGTCGAGACCGACATCCAGATCGACCCCTCGCTGGCGCTGGATACCGATCGCCAGCTGCAGGTGCTGGTGGTGGACGACTCGCGCGTGGCGCGCCAGCAGATCCGCAGCGTGCTCGACCAGCTTGGCGTCGGCGCCACCCTGCTCTCGGACGGCCGGCAGGCACTGGACCATCTCTTGCAGGTGCTGGCCGCCGGCGAAGACCCTGCCGAGCGCTACGCCATGGTCATCTCCGACATCGAGATGCCGGCGATGGACGGCTACACCCTGACGACGGAAATCCGGCGCCACCCGGGCCTGTCGGGCCTGTATGTGCTGCTGCATACCTCCTTGTCGGGCGTGTTCAACAACGCCATGGTCGAGCAGGTCGGCGCCAACGCCTTCGTGGCCAAGTACAGCGCCCACGAGCTGGCCGAGTACGTGCTCGAACGCCTGCGCGAGGTCGCGGAGGCTTGACCCGCGTTCCGGGAAGGCAGGCGCAGGGCCCGGACACCGGGTCTACGCCTGGCCCTCCCGCCCTCCCCGGCCACGCACGGCGGCCGGCGGCCCGCTTTCTGGCACAGCTCTTGCCTGTGCTTCGGCAACGATTTGCCGGAGCCAGGCCGTGTCCAATCCGATCGCTTCCTATCTGGGCGTGCATGCCGATGCGCTGCCGCTGCGCGAGCAGCGCATGCAGCTCATCGCCAGCAACCTCAGCAATGTCGATACGCCCGGGTACCGCGCGCAGGACCTGGACTTCAACGCCGCGCTGAAGGCCGCTGGCGCCGCCCGCGAGGCGGCCAGCGGCGATGGCATGGCCACGACGAGCGAAGGCCACATCCGCAGCGGCGAGATCGCCGGGCTCAATCCGTTCCAGATCACCCGGCAGGCCGACCAGCCCAGCCTGGACGGCAACACCGTCGACCCGGATGCCGAGCGCGCCGCCTACGGCCGCGCCGCGCTGGAATACCGCGCCTCGCTCAGCTTCCTCGAGTCGAAGGTCAAGAACATGCTCACCGCGATCACGGGCTCTTAAACCATGAGCAACCTGCCCATCTTCGATGTCGCCGGTTCCGCGCTGCAGGCGCAGTCCGTGCGCATGAGCACCATCGCCTCCAACCTGGCCAACGCCGATTCGGTGGCCGGCTCCGCCGAGGCGGCCTACAAGCCGCTCGAGCCGATCTTCCAGGCCACGCCCAACGCGCAGGACCCGAGCCTGACCGGGGTGAAGGTCAAGGAAGTCACCACCACCGGCGCGCCGCCGATCAAGCGCTACGAGCCCAGCCACCCGCTGGCCGATGCCGACGGCTACGTGTACTCGCCCGACGTCGACCCGGTCGCGCAGATGGTCAACCTGATCTCGGCTTCGCGTAACTACCAGGCCGGGGTGGAAGTCCTCAACACCGCCAAGGAACTGGCGCTGGCCACCCTGACGATGGGTCGCTGACCCTCCCCTGCCGCCCTGCACCGCCGCCGGAAACCCTCATGAGCACGATTGCCTCCGACATCTATTCGTCCCTCGGCCTCACCTCCAGCAGCAGCACCAAGAGCAAGGAAGAGTCGCTGGGCCAGGCCGATTTCCTGCGCCTGATGACCGAGCAGCTGCAGCACCAGGACCCGCTCAAGCCGATGGAGAACAGCGAGTTCCTCGGCCAGCTGGCGCAGTTCTCCACGGTGCAGGGCATCAGCGACCTCAATACCACCGTCAACAGCTTCTCCAGCTCGCTGAGCAGCGACCAGGTCCTGCGCGGCGCGCAGCTGGTCGGCCACCAGGTGCTGGTGCCCTCGGCCAAGATGGCGCTGGAAGACAGCGGCTCGGTCAGCGGCGTGGTGGCCGCCCCCAGCGCGGGCACGGTCAATTTCGACATCACCGACGCCAACGGCACCAAGGTCAAGACGATCAGCGTCAAGGCCGACAAGGCCGGCGAAGTCAATTTCCAGTGGGACGGTACCGACGACTACGGCCACCGCCTGGCCGCGGGCAGCTATTCCATCGCCGCCACCCACACCGATGCCAGCGGCACCAACAGCACCATCTCCACCTACATCCAGGCACCGGTCGAAAGCGTCACCGTCGGCTCCGATGGCCTGTACCTCAACCTCAAGGGGCTGGGCACCGCCCCGATCAGTTACGTGCTCCGCGTCAGCTGAGCCGGCACCCGCGCAACCAGGAGTTCCCATGGGCTTCAATACTTCGCTGTCCGGCATCAACGCCGCCAACGCCGACCTCAACGTCACTTCCAACAACATCGCCAACGTCAACACGACCGGCTTCAAGGAGTCGCGCGCCGAGTTCGCCGACATGTTCCAGAGCACCGCCTACGGCCTGTCGCGCAACGCGGTCGGCTCGGGCGTGCGGGTGAGCAACGTGGCCCAGCAGTTCTCGCAAGGCAACATCGACCCGACCGGGCGCAGCCTGGACCTGGCGATCTCCGGCGAAGGCTTCTTCACCATGTCCCAGAACGGCGAGCGCCTGTACACGCGCGCCGGCAACTTCCAGACCGACGCCAACGGCTACGTGGTCAACCCGGAAGGCGCGCGCCTGCAGGTGTATGCGCCCAACACCAACGGCAACGGCTTCGATGTCGGCCGGCTGACCGACCTGCAGCTGCTCACCACCGATGCGGCGCCCAAGCAGACCACCACGGTCAACCTGGGCTTCACCCTGCCGGGCAACGCCTCCCAGCCGACCGTGGCCACGTTCGATCCGGCCGACTCCAACAGCTACAACTACTCCACCGGCGGCATCAACGTGTACGACTCGCTGGGCGTGAGCCACACCCAGACCTCGTACTTCGTGAAGACCGCCAACGCCAACGAGTGGCAGGTCTACAACTACGTGGACGGCACCTCGGTCGGCACCCCGACCACGCTGCAGTTCTCCGACAGCGGTGCGCTGACCACGCCCGCCGACGGCATGATCGCGCTCGATCCTTACACTCCGAGCACCGGCGCCGGCGTGCTCAACATGTCGTTGAACGTGAGCGGAGCCACCCAATACGGCGAAGCGTTCGCCCTGCGCGACACCCGCCAGGACGGCTACGCGAGCGGCAAGCTCAACGAGATCAGCATCGACGGCACCGGCGTGGTGTACGCGCGCTATTCCAACGGCGCCGACAAGCCGCTGGGCCAGGTCGCGCTGACCACCTTCACCAATCCGCAGGGGCTCTCGCAGCAGGGCAGCACGATGTGGGCCGAGAGCTACGCCTCCGGCTCGCCGCGCACCGGCGCGCCGGGCAGCTCGGATTTCGGCCAGATCGAATCGGGCTCGCTGGAATCCTCCACGGTGGACCTCACCGAGCAGCTGGTGAACATGATCGTGGCGCAGCGCAACTTCCAAGCCAACGCGCAGATGATCTCCACCCAGGACCAGGTCACCCAGACCGTCATCAACATCCGCTGATCGTGAACGCCGTGCGCTGATCCGCCCGTGCGGATCGGCGCGACGGCCGGCCGGAGACCGCCATGGACAAAGCCCTCTACGTCGCGATGACCGGCGCCCGTGCCTCGCTGCAGGCACAGGGCACGGTCTCGCAGAACCTCGCCAATGCCGACACCAACGGCTTCAAGGCCGCGCTGGCCAACACCCAGGCGATGCCGATCCGCGGCGACGGCTTTCCTTCGCGGGTGAACGCCATGCACATCGACCAGGGCTTCGATGCCAGCGTGGGCTCGCAGAAGGTCACCGGCAACGCGCTGGACATCTCGCTGCAACCCGATACCTGGCTGGCCGTGCAGTCGCAGGACGGCAGCGAGGCCTATACGCGCGGCGGCGAACTTTCGCTCACCCCGAACGGGCAGCTGGTCACCTCCAGCGGGCGCGCGGTGCTGGACGAGAACGGCAACCCGATGGTGATCCCGCCGCACCAGGCGCTGGAGATCGGCAGCGATGGCACCGTGTCGATCACCCCGCTCGGCGAAAGCGCGGCCACGCAGGCCAACGTCGGCCGGCTGCGCGTGGTCAACGCCCCTTCCACCCGCCTCACCCGCGGCCTGGACGGGCTGATGCGCAACACCAGCACCGACCCGCAGCAGGCCTTCCCCCAGGCCCAGGGCAAGTCGGTCAACAGCGGCTCGCTGGAAGGCAGCAATGTCGACGCCGCCGGCGCGCTGGTGCAGATGATCCAGTTGCAGCGGCAGTTCGAAATGCAGGTGAAGGTCATCAAGCACGGCGACGAGAACGCGCAGTCGGCCAACACGCTGCTGAAGCTGAGCGGCTGACGCGCCGCGCGCCGGCTTTCCGGCGCGGTTCTGGCACGCGGCATGCATCACCCCCGGCGTGGACGGCCAGCGGGCCGGCGCCAAACGAGGAATCGCCCAATGAATCAGGCTTTGTGGGTCGCCAAGACCGGACTGGATGCGCAGCAGACGCGCATGTCGGTCATCTCCAACAACCTGGCCAACACCAACACCACCGGCTTCAAGCGCGACCGCGCCAGCTTCGAGGACCTGCTGTACCAACAGGTCCGTGCGCCCGGTGGCGCGACCTCGGCCCAGACCAACCTGCCCTCCGGCCTGCAGCTGGGTACCGGCGTGCGCGTGGTCTCCACCTCCAAGTCCTTCGAGCAGGGCAGCCAGCAGCAGACCGACCGCGCGCTGGACGTGATGGTCAACGGGCGCGGCTTCTTCGAGGTGCAGATGCCCGACGGCACCTCCGCCTACACGCGCGACGGCAACTTCCAGATCAACGACCAGGGCCAGCTGGTGACCAACAGCGGCTACCCGATCCAGCCGGGCATCCAGGTGCCGGAAGGCACCGAGTCGATCACCATCGGCAGCGACGGCACCGTGACCGCGCAGGTCGCCGGCCAGACCGGCGCGCTGGAGATCGGCTCGCTCACGCTCACCGACTTCATCAACCCGGCCGGCCTGCAGTCCAAGGGCGAGAACCTCTACGTGGAGACCACCGCCTCGGGCCCGGCGCAGAACGGCACGCCCGGCCTCAACGGCCTGGGCACCACCGTGCAGGGCGCGCTGGAAGGCAGCAACGTCAACGTGGTCGAAGAGCTGGTGAGCATGATCGAAACCCAGCGCGCCTACGAGATGAACGCCAAGGCCATCTCCACCACCGACTCGATGCTCGGCTACCTCAACACCAACGTCTGATCCTTCGCGGTGACCGTGATGAACACCCTGCCCTCCCTCGCCCGCCTGGCCTTCGCCGCCGCGACCTGCGCGCTGCTCGGCGGCTGCGTGATCGCCGGCGACGTGCGGCCGTTCCCGGCGATGGCGCCGGTGCAGCCGATCATGCCGCCGCAGGCACCGCCCAGCGCCGGCGCGATCTATGCCGCCGGCCCCGGCCTGCAGCTGTACGGCGACCGCCGCGCGCGCGACGTTGGCGACCTGCTGACCATCAACCTGGTGGAAAGCACTGCCGCCACCACCAGCGCCACCACCGGCATCAGCAAGAACAGCGACATCGAGATGGCCTCGCCGACGATCCTCGGCCTGCCGGTGACCTACAACGGCCAGGAGCTGCTGAAGAACACCGCCAAGGGCGAGCGCAGCTTCGACGGCAAGGGCCAGAGCGCGCAGAGCAACCGGCTGCAGGGCAGCGTCACGGTGACGGTGATCCAGCGCCTGCCCAACGGCAACCTCGTCGTGCAGGGCCAGAAGCAGCTGCGCCTGAACCAGGGCGACGAGCTGGTGCAGATCCAGGGCATCGTGCGCGCCGCCGACATCGCCACCGACAACAGCATCCCGTCCAGCAAGGTCGCCGACGCGCGCATCGCCTATGGTGGCCGCGGCGCGGTGGCGCAGTCCAACGCGATGGGCTGGTTCGGCCGTTTCTTCAATTCGGCGCTGTCGCCGTACTGAGTCATTACAGGGCATCGCCATGAACCTCGTCTCCGCCACCTTGCGCGTGTCCGCCGTCCTGCTGCTGGCGCTGGGCGCCTGCGCCCCGGCCGCCGCCGAGCGGATCAAGGACCTCGCCCAGGTGGGCGGCGTGCGCGGCAACGCGCTGGTCGGCTATGGCCTGGTGGTCGGCCTGGACAACACCGGCGACCGCACCAGCCAGGCGCCCTTCACCGTGCAAAGCCTGAAGAACATGCTCGGCGAGCTGGGCGTCAACGTGCCCGCCAACGTCAACCCGCAGCTGAAGAACGTGGCCGCCGTGGCGATCCACGCCGAGTTGCCGCCGTTCGCCAAGCCGGGCCAGCCGATCGACGTGACCGTCTCCTCGCTGGGCAATGCGATCTCGCTGCGCGGCGGTTCGCTGCTGATGGCCCCGCTCAAGGGCGCCGACGGCCAGGTGTATGCCATCGCCCAGGGCAACCTGGTGGTGGGTGGCTTCGGCGCGCAGGGCAAGGATGGCTCGAAGGTCTCGGTGAACGTGCCCAGCGTGGGCCGCATCCCCAACGGCGCCACCGTCGAGCGTGCGCTGCCGGACGTGTTCGACAACAGCGGCGAGATCACGCTGAACCTGCACCAGAACGATTTCACCACGGTCTCGCGCATGGTCGCGGCGATCGACAACACCTTCGGCACCGGCACCGCACGCGCGGTGGATGGCGTCACCGTGGCGGTACGCGCGCCGACCGACCCGGGCGCGCGCATCGGCCTGCTGGCGCGCATCGAGAACGTCGAGCTCTCGCCCGGCGAGGCGGCGGCCAAGGTCATCGTCAACGCGCGCACCGGCACGGTGGTGATCGGCTCGCAGGTGCGGGTGATGCCGGCGGCCATCGCGCACGGCTCGCTCACCGTGACCATCAGCGAGAACAGCAACGTCAGCCAGCCCGGTGCCTTCGCCAACGGGCAGACCACCGTGACCCAGCAGTCCACCATCAGCGCCAGCGCCGAGGGCAGCCGCATGTTCAAGTTCGCCGGCGGCACCACGCTGGACCAGATCGTGCGTGCGGTGAACGAAGTGGGCGCCGCGCCGGGCGACCTGGTGGCGATCCTGGAAGCCCTCAAGCAGGCCGGCGCATTGACGGCGGAGCTGGAGGTGATCTGATGCAGATCACCCGCTCACCGCTGGAGCTTGCGCCCAAGACGCAGAACGATCCGCAGAAGATCGATACCGTCTCGCGCCAGCTGGAGGGCCAGTTCGCGCAGATGCTGGTCAAGAGCATGCGCGAGGCCAGCTTCGGCGACTCGCTGTTCCCCGGCGAGAACCAGACCTTCCGCGACATGTACGACCAGCAGATGTCCAAGGCGCTGACCGAGGGCAAGGGACTGGGCCTGTCGGCGATGATCGCCCGCCAGCTCGGCGGCGGCAGCCAGGACGCGGCCGGCAACGGCCAGGTCAACACCTCGCTGGACGCGGGCGCTTCTTCGCAGGCCTACCCGCTGGCGCAGGCCAAGGCGGCCAAGGCGTACTCGCTCATCGCGCGCGGCCGCGAGGCGGGCGCACCGGCCGTGGCCGGCGGCGGCGACACCGCACTGGCGCAATCGCGCGAGGCCGTCACCGCACAGACGCTGGACCTGATCGCCGGCCGCGACAGCAGCACCGCCATCGGGACCGGCAGCCGTGCCGACGCCAACATCGCCGCCGAGGACTGGAGTTCGCTGGACGACCGCTGGCTCGGCACCGGCGGCGTGGCCGTGGACGACAGCGCCGCGGCCAGCGCCGGCAGCGCCGCAGCCAGCGCGCTGGGCGAACGCACGCCGGAAGGTTTCGTGGCCAGCATCTGGCACCACGCACAGAAGGCGGCGCAGGAACTCGGCGTGGACCCGCGCGCGCTCGTCGCCCAGGCCGCGCTGGAAACCGGCTGGGGCAAGCGCGGCATCAGCCGCGGCAACGGCAGCGACTCCCACAACCTGTTCGGCATCAAGGCCACCGGCTGGAAGGGCGATGCAGTGACCGCCGGCACCCACGAATACGTCAACGGGGTGAAGACCTCCGAGACCGCCAGCTTCCGCGCCTACTCCTCGGCCGCCGACAGCTTCGCCGACTACGTGCGCTTGCTGAAGACCAGCGGTCGCTACCAGCAGGCGCTCAACGCCGGTACCGACATCAAGGGCTTCGCCCGCGGCCTGCAGAAGGCCGGCTATGCCACCGACCCCGGCTATGCGGCAAAGATCGCCGCCATCGCGCACGGGCCCACCATCGATCGCGCCGTGGCGGCGATCAGCCAGTACGCCGGGCAGTCGACGGGCGCGGACCTCTCGCGCACCTTCGCCAGCCGCACCGGCGTGGGCCAGCTGAGGTAACGACGCATGTCCAATGTCCTGTCCACCGGTACCGGCGCCCTCATCGCCTTCCAGCGCGCCCTGGCCACGGTCAGCCACAACGTGGCCAACATCAATACCGAGGGCTACAGCCGGCAGAAGGTCAGCTTCGCCACCCGCAACCCCACCGACTACGGCTACGGCTACGTCGGCAGCGGCACGCAGATCAGCGACATCAGCCGTGTGGCCGACCAGCTGGCGATCTCGCGCCTGCTCGACAGCAACGGCGAACTGGCGCGACTCAACCAGCTGTCCTCGCTTTCGGACCGCGTGGACAGCCTGTTCTCCGATACCGCCACCAGCGTCTCGGGGCTGTGGTCGAACTTCTTCGACTCGGCCAGCGCGCTGTCCTCCGACGCCTCCTCCACCGCCAACCGGCAGAGCCTGCTCGACAGCGGCAACGCGTTGACCACCCGCTTCAAGCAGCTCAGCGGCCAGCTCGACAGCCTCAATACCGAGGTCAACAACGGCCTGCTTTCGGCGACCAGCGAAGTCAACCGGCTGACGCAGCAGATCGCGCAGATCAACGGCCAAATCGGCACGTCTTCCGCGAGCGCCGCGCCGGATTTGCTCGACCAGCGCGACCAGCTCATCAAGGAACTGGTCGGCTACACCGGCGGCACCGCCGTGCAGCAGGATGGCGGCTTCGTCAACGTCTATACCGCTGGCGGCCAGGCGCTGGTCGTCGGCACCACGGCGTCCAAGCTCACCACCACGCCCGACCCTTACCAGCCCGGCAAGCTGCAGCTTGCGCTGCAAACCCAGGGCATGAACGTGTCGCTGGATTCGCGCGCGCTCGGCGGGCAGATGGGCGGGCTGCTGGAATTCCGCAGCAATGTGCTGGAACCCACGCAGGCCGAACTGGGCCGTATCGCGGTTGGCCTGGCGAGCAGCTTCAACGATGCCCACGCCGAGGGCATGGACCTGTACGGCGCGATGGGCGGGGACTTCTTCAGCTACGCCTCGCCGAGCGTATCCAGCAACCCGGCCAACACCGGCACCGCGAGCCTGACCGCCTCCTATGGCGACCTGACCCAGCTCGACGGGCAGAACCTGCTGCTGAAGTTCGATGGCACGCAGTGGACCGCCACCCGCTCGGACACCGGCGCTTCGGTGGCCCTGACCGGCACCGGCACCGCCGCCGACCCGCTGGTGGTCAACGGCGTGCAGGTGGTGGTGGGCGGCGCGGCCGCCGCGGGCGACCGCTTCCTGCTGCAGCCCACCGCCAACGTCGCCGGCAGCCTCGCGGTGGCGATCACCGATCCCTCGCGCATTGCCGCCGCCACCCCGGTGAAGGGCAGCGCCACGCTTTCCAACCTGGGCACCGGCAAGCTCAGCAACGTGCAGGTGACCGATTCGAGCAACGCCAACCTGCTGGCCGGCTCGACCATCGCCTTCACCGATGCCACCCACTACACCATCGACGGCGCCGGCCCGTATCCCTACACCGCCGGGCAGACCATCGCCGCCAACGGCTGGAGCTTCACCCTCGACGGCGCGCCCGCCACCGGTGACAGCTTCACCATCGGCTCCACCGGCGCCGGCTCGGCCGACAACGGCAACGCCAAGCGGTTGGCATCGGTGGAAGACTTCAAGGCTTTCAACGGCGGCACGATGAGCCTCAACGGCGCCGTCGCCGGGCTGACCACCTCGGTGGGCTCGGCCGCGCGCTCGGCCGATTACGCCGCGCAGGCGCAGCAGGTCATCAACGACCAGGCGCAGTCCGCGCGCGATTCGATCTCCGGCGTCAACCTCGACGAAGAAGCCTCGGACATGCTCCGCCTGCAGCAGGCCTACCAGGCCGCCTCGCAGATCATCTCCACCGCCGACACCATGTTCCAGAGCATCCTGGGCGCGATCCGCTGATGAGCAACCGCATCTCCACCGGCATGATGTACAGCCAGTCGGTCGTGACCATGCTGGCCAAGCAGTCCAAGCTGGCGCACCTGCAGGAGCAGTTGTCCAGCGGCCAGCGCCTGGTCACCGCCAAGGACGACCCGGTCGCCGCCGGCACGGCCGTGGGGCTGGACCGCGCGGTGGCGCAGCTGGCGCAGTTCGGCAGCAACGCCAACAACGTGCAGAACCGCCTGGGCCTGCAGGAGAACGCGCTGGCGCAGGCCGGCGACCTGATGACCCGCGTCAGCGAGCTGACCATCGAGGCCAACAATGCCTCGCTGACCACCGACGACCGCAAGGCGATCGCTTCCGAACTGCAAGCCATCCACGACCAGATGCTGAGCATGGCCAACAGCACGGACGGCAACGGCCGCTACCTGTTCGGCGGCACCGTGGACGGCACCGCGCCGTTCTCCAAGAGCGGCAGCGGCGTGGTCTACAACGGCGACCAGACCCAGCGACAGGTGGAAGTGGCCGCCGACACCTACGTGTCCGACGCGCTGCCCGGCAGCGAGATCTTCATGCGCATCCGCACCGGCGACGGCACGATGGACGCGCATGCCGGCGCCGGCAACACCGGCACCGCCCTGCTGCTGGATTTCGGCCGCGACCCGACGTCGGGCACCTACGCCGGCGAAAGCTATACCGTGCAATTCACCGCCGCCGATGCCTACGACGTGCTGGATGCGAATGGCAACGTGCTCAGCAGCGGCACCTACAAGGCAGGCGACGACATCAGCTTCAACGGCGTGCGCCTGCGCGTGGACGGCACCCCCGCCGCCGGCGACACGCTGCAGGTGGGTCCTTCGCAGAACAAGGACGTGTTCTCCACGCTGACCGACCTGATCGATGCGCTGAACACCGACCCGGCCAACGATGCCGACCGCGCGCAGCTGCAGAACGCGCTGCAGACCTCGATGCGCGACGTGAAGCTGGCATCGGCCAAGATGATCGACGCGCGCGCATCGGGCGGCGCGCAACTGGCGGCGATCGACAACGCCGCCGAACTGCGCGCCTCCAACGAGGTGACGTTGAAGACCACGCTGTCCTCGATCCGCGACCTCGACTATGCCGAGGCGATCGGCCAGTACCAGTTGGAGACGGCGGCATTGCAGGCAGCACAGACCGTGTTCAAGCAGATGCAGTCCATGTCCCTGTTCCAGATGATGGGGTGACCGGGCCACGCCGCGGCAACGGGCCCGGCTCGATCGACAAGGCAGCCCCCGGGTTGGAGGCGGCCTCTTTTTTGCCCTCGATTACCAGCGGTAGTTCACGCCGACCTGTCCGCCGATGTCGCGGAAGCCGTCGCTGCCGGTCTGCCACGCCGCGTGGCCCCAGCCCGTCCAGCCACCGCCCAGTTGCAGCTGGGCGCCGAGCTTGGCTTCGTAGCGGTCGCGCGGCCAGCCCAACGCGATGGAGGTGCCGTCCATGGCGATCTCGTTGGCCTTGTCGCCGCGCCACCAGTTGAGCATCAGGAACGGCTGCACGAGGTTGTGCGCGGCGCTGCCAGCATGGCCGAAGACCCGCACGCCCACGCGCGTGGTCCAGGCGCCGGCCAGCGAGGAACCCACCCAGGTGCCGTTGGCTTCGATGTGCTCATCGGCGTCGTAGTCGGTGTAGATCGCCTGCGCCTGCGGTTCGATGAACCACTCGTAGGCCTCACCGGAGGGCATCGCGAAGGTGTAGCCGCCTTCCAGCGAAGCCGACCAGCTGTCCGCGTCGTAGTCTTCCTGCGGCAGGTAGTCGCCGCTGACGCGGTTGTCGTAGCGGCCGTACTGCACCCAGGCGTCGGCATAGGCGCCGCCCTGCGTGGCTGCGCCCTGGAACCACGTCGCATACAGGCCCGCGCTGTAGCCGCGTACCTTGCCCTTGGCCCGGTAGCCGCTCAGCCGCGAGCCGACGTTGTTGTCGGTGCGGCCGGCACCGGCCATGGCACCGGCGTGCCAGCGCCCCTCGCCGACGAGGCCGCCCGCCAGTTCGCCGCCGACCTGCAACATCGAGGTGTCGCTGGCGACGTCGAGCTGGTCGAAGCCACCCCGGCCATCCTGCTGGCGGCGCAGCACGCGGGTCCACACCGCCGGGTCGCGCTCGGCGGCGCCAGCGAAATCCGCCTCGCCCATGCGGTCGTGCATCTGGTGCTGGAACAGGCCGATGCCGGCGGCCTGGTTGGCCAGATAGGCGCCGGCCTCGGGACGATACAGCGGCCGGGCCGGAACCACCGGAGGCTGGGGCGTCGGCTCGCCCCCGTTGCCCGGTGTCGGCGCAGGGGTTACCGGCGGCAGCGGGGTCGGGCCTGGTGCCGGGTTCGGGTTCGGCACCGGTGCAGGCTCGGGCGTCGGCGTCGGTTCGGGGGTCGGCTCTGGCGTCGGTTCCGGCGTCACCGGCTCCGGCGGCGGCGTGGTGTCGTGCGAGCGCAGGTACCAGCCACCGTCGGCCGGCGTCGCCACCCCGCCCTTGAACAGCTGGTATTCGTAGACGCCCGCGACGGCGCGACCTTCCAGTGCGAACACGCCCTCCGACGCGCCATCCACCTGCACCAGCTGGATGCCGTTGACGGTCTGCGCGCCGGCACCGCCGACGTTGTTCACGCTCAGGCGCGTGCTGCCCGACGTGGCACCGTGCACGACCAGGCGGTCGGTCTGCGCGGCATCGTCGGCCAGCACGGTGTTCATCGACAGCGTGCCGTTGTCGCTGGTGTAGTCGCCGTTGACGGTGAGGGTCTTGAAGCCGCCCTGCGCCGGTGCAGCGAAGGCGATGGCGCCGGCGTTGGCCAGCGTCTTGACGTCGGAACTGGCGGCCACGTCCCAACGGCTGGCGGCATCGAGCAGCATCGCGCTACCGCCACTGATCGCGCCATCCAGGCTGCTGGCGGCCAGCCGCAGGTCGAGGAGCGCGCCGCTCGAAGCGGCCAGGTTGCCCCTCAGCGCGACCTGCTCGGCGAACACCCGCAGCTCGGCCGGCCGGCTGCCGTCACCGCCCACTTCGATGAGCCGGTCGTCCGCGCCTTGCAAGGTCACGCCCTGCCGAAGGTTGAGCTGACCGACCGCCCCTTCGCCGCCGTGGCCGGTGAGGCGAACAGCCGGGCCGCCGGCAGCGGTGACGCTGCCACCGGTGAGGGTGGCCGTGGCCACCTGGTCCGCCGCCTGCGGGTCGTAGCCAAAGCGCACGCCTTCGCCGCTGGCCTGGATCGTGCTGTTCGTCAGTTCGGCCACGCCGCCCGGCGCCAACGACAGGCCCGCCCCGCGCACCTGCGTGTCGCCGGCCGCCGGCGTGCCGGTCGCCGTGATGGTCGCTTGCGTCGCCGTCACCCGGCCGCCCGCGGCGAACACGCCATTGCTGCCGGTGACATCGGTAGCGGCGTTGAGCGTGGCAGTGCCGCCTGCCAGGGCGACCACGCCATAGGCAGGACCTTCCGGCGCGTCGCCCGCGCCGGTGGCGGCGATGCGCGCGGCCGTGGCCTCGAACGTGC
>JAEWJB010000011.1 GCA_023386795.1 Pseudomonadota bacterium | reverse complement strand
GCCTCGCGCTTGGCGGCGGCCTGGCGCTCGGCCTCGGCGCGGGCGCTTTCCTGCTGCGCGGCGATCTGGCGCGCGGCCTCGGCTTCCTTGGCCTGCTGGTCTGCCTGCTTCTTCTGCTCGACCAGCTGCTGGGCCTTTTCCTCGGCCTGCTTCTTGAGCTTCTCGGTTTCCTGCGCGGTACGCGTGGCCGCGTTCTGCACGCCGTTGGTGACGCCAGCCTTCAGGCGCGGCAACGCGGGGGCCTTGTCGTCCACTTTCTCGATCAGCGCGATCAGGCGCTGCGCTTCCGGGAAGTCCTCGCGGTTGATGCTCTGCTCGGCAGCGATCAGCGTGTAGGGCGTCAGGTCGGTCAGCGCGCTCTTCACGGTGGCGTCCTGCGGCTGCTTGTCGCGCAGGGCCAGGTAGTACTCGACCGCGTTGTTGCCGGTCGGCGCGTACATGCGGTTCTCGCGCAGCGCCAGCGAGGCGGCTTCGCGCAGTTGGTCCACCGACATCGCCTGGACCTGCGCCGAGACGGCGGTATCGGGCGAGGGCGTCGGCGCCTGCGCCGGGGTGGTGGCGGACGGGGCAGGCTTCGCCGCGTCGCCGGCGGCGGCCGGCGTGGTGGCTGCGGCCGGCTGGGCCTCTTCCTTCTTGGAGCAGGCGGCCAAGGCCACCAGCAGCAGCACCGGCACCGCCAGGCGTGCCGCTCGACGCGAACTCAGATCCAACATGTGTCCCCCTTGACCCCGGAATTCTGGTGAATGATGCGGAGCCGCCCCCCTCCCTCCCGAAGGTGGCGGCCAAGTGGGCAATCTAGCATTGCCCGCGTGCCAAAGCGCAAGCCACGCGTCCGCCCGATCTGTGACCGGGCGCACGCATGGTGCGGGTCAGTGGCCGTTCTGGCCCGGATGGGCGCTGGCGGCGTGCGTACCGGCGCCGGACATCAGGCGGTCCGTCCAGGCGATGCCGATGGCCGAGAGGATGAAGACGCAGTGGATGATGGTCTGCCACATCACCCCGTCGGCGGTGAGCGCCGAGCAGCTGGCCTCACCGATCTGCGAGGCCGCCACGTTGATCTTGTCGGCCGCGCACAGCGGGATGCCGCCCAGCGCGCCGGCCGCGATGAAGGTCTTGAGAAGGTGGATGGAGGAAATGCCGATGATCGCCATGGCCAGCTTCACCTTCAGCACCGAGGCGTTGACGTGGCTCAGCCATTCCGGCTGGTCCGGGTGGCCCTCCAGGCGCAGGCGCGAGACGAAGGTCTCGTAGCCGCCGACGATCACCATCACCAGCAGGTTGGAGATCATGACCACGTCGATCAGGCCGAGCACGATCAGCATGATCTGCTGTTCCCCCAGGCTCGGCGCCTCGTGGATCAGGTGCCACAGCTCCTTGCCGAACAGGAACACGTAGACGCCCTGGGCGAGGATCAGCCCCAGGTACAGCGGCAGCTGCAGCCAGCGCGAGGCGAAGATCAGGGTGGGAACGGGACTGAGGCGGGGCGAGGGCGACATGCGTGGAACGCTTCGTGACAGGGAAGCGGCGAGGGTAACGGTCGCCATGCGGCCCTGCCAACCCGGGACGGGCGCTACACTGCCGGCTCACTTTCGCCGGAGCCCGCCATGATCGACTTCCATTACTGGCCCACGCCGAACGGACACAAGGTCACGCTGTTCCTGGAAGAGGCGGGCCTGGACTACACGGTCAAGCCGGTGAACATCGGCGCGGGCGACCAGTTCAAGCCCGAATACCTGGCCATTTCGCCGAACAACAAGATGCCGGCCATCGTCGACCACGCGCCGGCCGATGGCGGTGCGCCGATCAGCGTGTTCGAGTCCGGCGCCATCCTGCTGTACCTGGCCAACAAGACCGGGCGCTTCTTCGGCAACGATGTGCGACAGAAGGTCGCGGTCAACCAGTGGCTGATGTGGCAAATGGGCGGCCTCGGCCCGATGACCGGCCAGTACGGGCACTTCACCGTCTATGCGCCGGAGAAGATTGCCTACGCCATCGATCGCTACACCCGTGAGGTGCAGCGCCTGCTCGGCGTGCTGGACCGGCAGCTGGCGCACCATGCCTTCGTCGCCGGTGAGGAGTACAGCATCGCCGACATGGCGATCTACCCGTGGATCAACGCCTACGACAGCGCGCCGCTGGACATGACCCCGTACCCGAACGTGCAGCGCTGGCACGCGGCCATTGCCGCACGCCCGGCCACCGCGCGCGCCTACGCGCTCAAGCAGCAGGTCAACCCGAACGCCGGCAAGCCGCTCAGCGAAGAAGAGCGCAAGCACCTGTTCGGCCAGAAGTAATCACCCGTCCCGCTTACCGCACTTTTGACACGCTTGTAGGAGCGGGCTTCAGCCGCGACCCGATACGCCCGCGTCGCGGCTGAAGCCGCGCCTACAGGGCAGTTCTTTCGCGGCACGTCCGCACCGCCGTATCCGAGAACCCATCCGACCATGCGCCACCTGTTCGCCTCGCTCGCCCTCATGCTCGCCACCGCCGCCCCTGTCGTTCACGCCGAGAAACTCACCCTGCAGGCCATCACCGGCCCGCTGCCCCTGTCCGGCCCGACGCTGATGAAGCCGCAGGTCGCCCCGGATGGCTCGCGCGTCACGTTCCTGCGCGGCAAGGAGACGGACCGCAACCAGCTGGACCTGTGGGAATACGACATCGCCAGCGGGCAGACCCGCCTGCTGGTGGATTCCAAGGTCGTGTTGCCCGGCGGCGAAGCACTGAGCGACGAGGAGAAGGCCCGTCGCGAGCGCCAGCGCATCGCCGCGTTCTCCGGCATCGTCGATTACCAGTGGTCGCCGGACGCACACGCGCTGCTGTTCCCGCTCGGTGGCGAGCTGTACCTGTACGACCTGCGCAAGCAAGGCAGCGCGGCGGTACGCCAGCTGACCCACGGCGAAGGCTTCGCCACCGATCCGAAAATCTCGCCCAAGGGCGGCTATGTCAGCTTCGTGCGCGAGCGCAACCTGTGGGTGATCGACCTGGCCAGCGGCAAGCAGCTGCAGCTCACCCGCGACGGCAGCGAGACCATCGGCAACGGCGTGGCCGAGTTCGTCGCCGACGAGGAAATGGACCGACACACCGGCTACTGGTGGGCCCCGGACGATTCGGCCATCGCCTTCGCCCGCATCGACGAGTCCCCGGTGCCGGTGCAGAAGCGCTACGAGGTCTATGCCGACCATACCGACGTCGTCGCCCAGCGCTATCCGCAGGCTGGCCAGCCGAACGCCCGCGTGCAGCTGGGCACGATCGCGCCCAAGGCCGGCGCCAAGCCGCATTGGGTCGACCTGGGCAAGAACCCGGACATCTACCTGGCCCGCGTGGACTGGCGCGATCCGCAACGCCTCACCTTCCAGCGCCAGTCGCGCGACCAGAAGCGGCTGGAACTGATCGAGGACACCCTGGCCAGCGGCCGCCAGCGCGTACTCGCCACCGAGACCAGCGACACCTGGGTGCCGCTGCACGAGAACCTGCGTTTCCTCAAGGATGGCCGCTTCCTGTGGGCATCCGAGCCCAGCGGCTTCGAGCACCTGTACCTGGCTTCGGAAGACGGCGCGTCGATGACCGCGCTCACCTCCGGCGAATGGATCGTCGACGACGTGCTGGCGGTGGACGAAGTGGCCGGCCGCGTCTACTTCGCCGGCACCCGGGACTCTGCGCTGCAGAAGAACGTCTATGCCGTGCCGCTGGAGGGCGGCGCGGTCGAACGCCTGTCCAAGGTGGATGGCACGCATGCGGCCAGCTTCGCGCGCAACGCCAGCGTGTATGTCGACAACTGGTCCAACACCACCACGCCGCCGCAGATCGAGCTGTTCCGTGCCGACGGCACGAAGCTCGCCACGCTGTTGAAGAACGACCTCACCGACCCGCAGCATCCCTATGCCAAGTACCGGGACGCCCAGCGCCCGGTGGAGTTCGGCACGCTCACGGCGGCCGATGGTCGCACCGAGCTGCATTACAGCCTCATCAAGCCGGAAAACTTCGATCCGAAGAAGCGCTACCCGGTGATGGTGTTCGTCTACGGCGGCCCGGCCGCGCAGACGGTGACCGATGCCTGGGCCGCCAAGGGCGATGCGCTGTTCAACCAGTACCTCGCCCAGCAGGGCTACGTGGTGTTCTCGCTGGACAACCGCGGCACGCCGCGTCGCGGCCGCGATTTCGGCGGCGCGCTGTACGGCAAGCAAGGCACCGTGGAAGTGGATGACCAGCTGCGCGGCGTGGCGTGGCTGAAGTCCCAGCCCTGGGTGGATGGCAAGCGCATCGGCGTGCAGGGCTGGTCCAATGGCGGCTACATGACGCTGATGCTGTTGGCCAAGCACAGCGAAGCCTATGCCTGTGGCGTGGCCGGCGCCCCGGTCACCGACTGGGCGCTGTACGACACCCACTACACCGAGCGATACATGAACCTGCCCGACGCCAACGTGGCCGGCTACCAGGAAGCGCGCATCGCCAGCCATCTCGATGGGCTGACCGCCAAGCTGCTGCTGATCCACGGCATGGCCGACGACAACGTGCTGTTCACCAACTCCACCTCGCTGATGAGCGAGCTGCAGAAGCGCGGCACCGCGTTCGAGCTGATGACCTACCCCGGCGCCAAGCACGGCCTGTCGGGCAGCAACGCGCTGCACCGCTACAAGACGGCCGAGGCCTTCATCGACCGCTGCCTGAAGTAGGCGACCCCGGCCGGAAGGGCGCATGACCTTCGGGAGATTGCCCGCCGCCCCGGCCACGCGTAGCGTGCCGTCATCCTCGTTCCAGGAACCACCCGATGAAGCCACTGGTCCTCGCTGTCTCGCTCGCGCTGCTCGCGCCCCTGCCGCTGGCCGTCCAGGCCGCGCCCGCCAAGGCCACCACGCCGGCCGCCCCGGCCTGGGTCGCCCGCAGCAATGCTTTCACGCAGATCCTGCTCGACGCACAGGGTCCGTTCCAGCCGGAGCTGGTGGGCTTCTTCGGCGTGCCGGGCTACGACGACAAGGTCGCCGACCTCGGCCCGGACCACGATGCGCGCTACCGCGCCGCCCTGGCCAAGGCACGCACCGAGCTGCAGTCCAAGCTGGCGGTGGAAAAGGACAACGACGTGCGCCAGGACCTGGCGATCCTGATCCACGCCATCGACCAGGAGATCGAGGGCAGCGAGCTCAACGAGCGCTACCTGCTGCCGTGGGTGGACGTGCCGCAGGCCGTTTTCAGCGGCATCAACAACCTGCTGTCCGACCAGACCCCGGCCGCCCGCCGCGCCAGCGCCCTGGGCCGCCTGAAGGCCTACACCGGCCTGGCCCCGGGCAGCACCGCGATGGTGGACTTGGCCAAGGCACGCTACACCGAACGCCTGTCCAACCCGCAGCTGCTGCAGCCGACGCGGCGCGAGGTCGAGCAGGCGCTGGCGAACGTGGACACCTACATCGAGGGCATCAAGGACCTGTTCGGCAAGTACAAGATCGCCGGCGCCGACGAGGCCCTGAAGGCCACCGCCGCCCAGCTGCAGGCCTATGCCGACTGGACCCGCAGCCAAGTGCTGCCCAAGGCGCGCGAGGATGCACGCCTGCCTGCGCCGCTGTACGCGTTCCAGCTTAAGCAGGTCGGCATCGGCGTCGAACCGCAGGTGCTGATGGACCGCGCGCAGGTGGAGTTCATGGAAACGCGCTCGGCGATGCGCCAGCTCGCCCCGCTGGTGGCCAAGGCCAAGGGCCTGCCGGAAGGCGGCGACTACGTGGACGTGATCCGCGCGCTGAAGGGCAACAAGATCGCCGACGACCAGCTGGAGCATTACTACCGCGGCGTGATCGACCAGATCGACCCGATCATCCGCAAGCAGGGCATCGTCGACGTGCCGCAGCGCCCGATGCAGATGCGCCTGGGCTCGCCGGCCGAAAGCGCGGCCCAGCCGGCGCCGCACTTCCTGCCCGCGCCGCTGGTGGGCAACACCGGCCAGCAGGGCCAGTTCGTGCTGCCGTTGGGCAACCCGCAGGCCGATGGCGGCAAGAAGGAGCAGTACGACGACTTCAACTTCGGTTCGGCGGCGTGGACGCTGAGCGCGCACGAAGGCCGTCCGGGCCATGAGTTGCAGTTCACCGCGATGGTGGAGCGCGGCGTGTCGCTGGCGCGCAGCATGTACGCCTTCAATTCGGTCAACGTTGAAGGCTGGGCGCTGTACGCCGAGGCGGAGATGGTGCCCTACGAACCGCTGGACGGGCAGCTGATCGCGTTGCAGTTCCGCCTGCTGCGGGCCGCGCGCGCCATGCTCGACCCGATGCTCAACCTCGGCCTGATCGACCGCGAGAGCGCACGCCAGGTGCTGGAGGACAAGGTGGGCCTGTCGCCGGCGATGGCGCGCCAGGAGCTGGACCGCTACATGGTGCGTGCCCCCGGCCAGGCCGGCAGCTATTTCTATGGCTACAGCCGCATCCTGGAACTGCGCATGCGCACCGAGCTGGCCCTGGGGCCGAAGTTCGACCGCCTGAAGTTCAACAACTTCCTGCTCGACCAGGGCCTGCTGCCGCCGGACCAGCTGGCCAAGGCGGTGGAAGAGGTGTTCATTCCCGCGCAGCTGGGCAAGGCGCCGACGCGCCAGCCGGCCGCGAAGAAGGGCTGAGCCGGCCCAGGCATGGAAACGCAGAAGGGCGCCGAAAGGCGCCCTTCTGCTTGATGGAGGTGGCGGCTTATTGATCCGGTGGCGGGTTCTGCATCGGCACCGGCTGCGCGGGCGTGCCAGGCGGGACATAGATCGCCACGCCGGCCGCACTTTTCTGCTGGGTGGGAATACCGATGCCCACCCCGCCGCCGACATGCGAACCCCAAGAACCGGCGCCCACCGACACCGAGGCCGGCGAGCGCCCGTTGCCGCCCACGCCGACCAGCACGATGCCGTTGGCGCCCAGCTTGGCCGCTTCCTGCTTGAGCCGCACCAGCGCTGCGTCGGTCTGGCCCTGCGTGCCGAACCCGACCGCGCTGGTGGCCTCCACCTGCGCGATCTCCACCGCGCCGGGTGGGGTGCTCGAATAGACCTGCACCACGGCCGGGTCGACCGGCGGCCGTGCGCTGCCGAGCATCACCTTGGAGGAACTGGCGCAACCG
Organism: Pseudomonadota bacterium; assembly: GCA_023386795.1. Taxonomy (GTDB): domain Bacteria; phylum Pseudomonadota; class Gammaproteobacteria; order Xanthomonadales; family Xanthomonadaceae; genus Stenotrophomonas_A. The sequence continues at coordinate 12,496 of JAEWJB010000011.1, read as the reverse complement.
GCCAGCGCAAGGGCGAGGCAGGCGGCGGCGATGGTGGTCTTCATGGCGTTTCCCTCGATCATTGGGCGGATCATCCCGCCTCCGGACTGAATCGTGCCGGACTTGCGCCGCCTTCGCAGCCTGCAACCGGCACCGTGATGGGCACGCCAAGGAGGGGTCTTCGGTGGGTCAACTTATGGCCTGGGCCTGAAGCGGTCAGCCGCGCTATCGTGCAGCCTGACCTGCATGGAAGGAGCGTGGCATGGGGCTGATCAGCCTGCTGTGGGGCATCGTGGCGTTGTTGTGGATGATCGTGGCCTTCATCCCGCTGCTGGGGTGGGGCAACTGGTTCGTGATTCCGTTCGCCGGCATCGGCGCGATCATCGCGGCCATCGGCATCCTGTTCACTGCACCGGCCAACCGTGGCCGCGCCAAGGCCGGCCTGCTGCTCAACGTGGTGGTGATCGTGGTGGGCGTGCTGCGCCTGGGCCTGGGCGGCGGCGTCATCTGACATCGAAAGCGGCACGGCGGCGGAACACGCCGTGCCGCAGCCTGCGACCGGCGGTCGCAGCGGGGGTGGCCGGGCCGGGCGTAGAATGGCGTCACCCTTCCACCATCGAAGCTCTCGCCCGTGCCGCGCGCACGCTGGCGGCCACCCCGATGATCCTGCGTCCGCGCCCCCACGGCTGGCAGCTGCTCTACATCATCCGTGGTTCGATCCTGCCTGCCATCGCGTTCAAGGTACTGGCGATCGTGCTGCTCTCGGTGGCCGTGTGTGCCTTCGCCGAGGCGTACCACCCGTTCGCGGCCAGCGCGTTGTCCATTGCGCCCTTCAGCCTGTTCGGCCTGGTGCTGTCGATCTTCCTGAGCTTCCGCAACAACGCGTGCCATGACCGTTGGTGGGAGGCGCGCAAGCTGTGGGGCCAGCTGATCGTCGAGTCGCGCACGCTGGCGCGGCAATGCCAGGTGTTCTGGCCCGACGATGCCGCGCTGCGACGCCGGCTCGTGTACCTGGCGATCGGCTTTTCCGCCACGCTGGCCGCCAGGCTGCGCGGCCGCGACACCCGGCAGGCCGCGCGCCCTTGGCTGCAACCCGACGATGCCGCCCGTCTGGGCGAACGCCTCAACGTCCCCGACCAGCTGCTTGGCCTGATCGGCGACACGCTCGGCCAGGCGCAGCGCGCCGGCAGCATCGATTCCATCCAGTACGGCCTCATTGAAGCGCGCGTCACCGCGATGACCGGCATCCAGGCCGCGTGCGAGCGCATCGCCTCCACGCCGCTGCCGTTCGCGTACACGCTGCTGTTGCATCGCGGCGCGTGGATCTTCTGCGTGATGTTGCCCTTCGGCCTGGCCGGCTCGCTGGGCTGGTTCACGCCGTTGGTGTCGGCGGTGCTGGCGTATGCGTTCTTCGGCCTGGACCATCTGGGCGACGAACTGGAAGAGCCATTCGGCCTGGCGCCCAACGACCTGCCGCTCGACGCGCTGGTGCGCGGCATCGAGATCGACCTGCGCGATGCGCTCGGCGAGCGACCGCTGCCCGAGCCGCTGCAAGCGCGCGACTACGTCCTGCAATGAATCCCGCTATCCGCTAGAGGAACCTTCCATGGCCCATCCCCACTACCGCCCCCGCCGCATGCGCCGAGACGAGTTCTCGCGCCGGCTGATGCGCGAGCACACGCTGACCACCGACGACCTGATCTACCCGGTGTTCGTGCATGAACTCGACGGCCGCGCGCCGATCGCCTCGATGCCTGGCGTGGAGCGGCTGTCCATCGACGAATTGCTGCGCGTGGGTGAGCAGGCGATGGAGCTGGGGATCCCGGTGCTCGACCTGTTCCCGGTGATCGACCCGCGCGGCAAGAGCCTGGATGCGGCCGAGGCCTGGAACCCCGAAGGCCTGGCGCAGCGGGCGATCCGTGCGCTGAAGTCGCGCTTCCCCGAGCTGGGCGTGATGACCGACGTCGCACTGGACCCGTACACCACGCATGGGCAGGACGGCATCATCGACGACACCGGCTACGTGCTCAACGACATCACCGTCGAGGCGCTGGTGAAGCAATCCCTGTCGCATGCCGAAGCGGGTGCGGATGTCATCTCGCCCTCGGACATGATGGACGGGCGCATCGGGGCCATTCGCCGCGCGCTGGATGCGGGCCAGCACACCAACGTTCGCATCATGGCGTACTCGGCCAAGTATGCCTCCGCGTTCTACGGCCCGTTCCGCGATGCGGTGGGCAGCGCCGGCAACCTCGGCAAGGCCGACAAGAAGACCTACCAGATGGACCCGGCCAACAGCGACGAGGCACTGCGCGAGATCGCGCTGGACCTGGAGGAGGGCGCGGACATGGTGATGGTCAAGCCGGGCATGCCGTACCTGGACATCGTGCGCCGGGTGAAGGAGGAGTTTCGCGTGCCGGTGTTCGCCTACCAGGTGAGCGGCGAGTACGCGATGCTGAAGGCCGCCGCCGCCAACGGCTGGCTGGACGAGCGCAAGTGCGTGATGGAGGCGATGATCGGCTTCAAGCGCGCCGGCGCCGATGGCGTGCTGACCTATTTCGCGCCCGATATCGCCCGGTGGTTGCGCGAGGGCTGACCGCCCGCCGCATCGGCGGGTCCCTCCGCGAGGGGCACGCCGATGCGAGATGCCTTTGTCCAATCGCGACCTCCGTCTCGGCTCCTGGGACGGGGGCTGGGCACACTCTGTGGCCTGCGCGGGAATGACCCGCCGTTGTCTCCTAAGCGTTCCCCACGACCGCCCCACCAGGAGCATGCCGCCATGGCCAAGGCCGCCCTCAAGAAGACCCCCTGGACGCCGCCGTACTACCCCATCGTCTACGTGCGCGGATACGCGATGACGCGCGGCGAGATGGACCAGACCAGCGCTGACCCGTTTTGCGGCTTCAACCTCGGGTCCACCGTCTACCGCGCCGTCGCCGACCGCGAACGTGCGCCGCGCAAGTACGTCTTCGAGTCGCCGGTGGTGCGGCTGATGTCCGAGTTCGACTACAGCGACGTCTACGAGGATGGCCAGGACATCCTTGACCCAGGCTGGGAATCGAGCGCCGATGGCCAGCCGACGGGCAACCAGCTCGGCTCGCGCTCGGTGGTGATCCATCGCTACTACGATCCGGCTTCCTCGCTGTTCGGGGGAGGCAAGACGCCGAGTATCGAGGAGTCCGCGCAGCGCCTGTCGCAGCTGATCGCGCGCGTGCGCGAGCTGATCTGTGCCAATCCCGCCAACCAGGTGAAGCCGGCGGATTTCCGCTGCTACCTGGTGGCCCACTCGATGGGCGGCCTGGTCAGCCGCGCGTTCCTGCAGAACCCTGCGCTGGACATCGCCCGGACGCAGTCCTGCGTGGACAAGCTGTTCACCTATGCCACGCCGCACAATGGCATCGACGTGGCCGGCGGCAACGTGCCCAGCTGGCTCACCGCCTTCGACATCGACAACTTCGACCGCGACAAGCGGATGCCGCAGTACCTGGCGCTGGGCGACCTGCCCCGAAAGCACGACGGGCGCGTGGACCTGTTGCCGGAAGCCGTTTTCCCTTCGCGCAAGGTGTTCTGCATGGTCGGCACCAACCGCACGGATTACGACGCGGCCGCAGGCCTGTCGCGCACCTTCGTGGGCAACGGCAGCGACGGCCTGGTGAAGATCGAGAACGCCACGCTGCAAGGCGTCAATGCCGACGGCAGCCTGGGCGATTACGCTGCGCGCGCTTACGCGTACCGCTCCCACTCGGGCTTCTACGGCATCGTCAACAGCGAGGAAGCGTTCCAGAACCTGGCGCGCTTCCTGTTTGGCGACGTGCGCGTGGACGTCTGGATGCAGCTCGACGAGATCCGCCTGCCGGACAAGGTGCAGCAGGCCAAGGACCAGGGGCGCGAGATCGACGCGCTGTACCAGATCGAGATGCTCGCGTCGCCGCGCGGCAAGCTGTGGTATCTCACCCGTCGCGTCGCCGAGGAGGACTCTGTGGCCTGTGTGCGCCACGCGACATGGAAGAAGGAAGTGCCGCACTATCTATCCTCGGTGTTCCTTTCCAACGCGGCCAAGGTGGACGACAGCGACCGTTCGCTCTCCTACGGCATGACGTTGGGTATCCGGGTGCCGGACTACGAGATCGAGCGCAAGCTGTGGATCAACCAGCACTACGAGGGTGGCTATCTGTTCCGCAACTCGATCGTGCTGTCGATGATTCCGCCAGCGCGTGCCGGCGCTGCGTGGAAGGTGCGCTACGCGTGGCAGGACGCGGGCGTCAGCAGCCCGACCCAGGACGTGGACGTGTCCTCCGACCAGCTGCGCCAGCGCGCGCTCAACATCGATATCCCGTTCGAGAGCTTCAGCATCGATGCACAAGGCCAGCGCGTGCCTACCCGGCCGGGCGTCAGGGGCCGGTTGCAGTTCCGCATTTCCGCCTGGAATGCGTGATCGCGACCGGCTTCACACCGCGCTAGCATCATCTGGCCTTAACCTCGCGCGATTGGCGCGCGCCGAGCACTTGGGCGGCGACCCATACCCTTCGCATGGACTGGGCGGATGAGCAGGCATTACTTCGTGGGCAGCGGCATGGCGTCGCTGGCGGGCGCCGCATTCCTGATCCGGGACGCGGGCGTGGCGGGCTCCGATATCGTCGTGTTCGAGGCGGCCCCGGTATTCGGCGGCGCGATGGATGCGCATGGCAACGCAGCCACCGGTTACCACATGTATGGCAGCCGGATGCTCTCCGGCCGCTACGACTGCACCTCCGACCTGATGGACGCCATTCCTTCGGTCAGCAACCCGCACATCTCGGTGAAGGAAGAGAGCCTGCGCGCTACCGGCGGCCGCGCCGTCACCCGCCTGCGCCTGGTCGCGCCGCGCGGGCAGGCCGCCAAGGCGTGGACCACCGGCCTGAGCGAGCATCATCGCGACGCCCTGGTGCGCGTGCTCGAGGAACCCGAATCGGCGCTGCTGGGCCGGCGCATCGTCGACTGCTTCGACGAGGACTTCTTTTCCACCGCGTTCTGGCTGGAATGGTCCACCACCTTCGCGCTGCGTCGCTGGCACAGCGCGGCCGAATGGCGTCGCTACCTGCGCCGGCATACCGCGCACCTGAGTGGCCATGCCGATCCCAGCGACATCTATCGCACGCTGTACTGCCCGTACGAGAGCCTGGCGCTGCCGCTGCATCGCTGGCTTATCGCACAGGGCGTGCGCTTCCAGATGCGCACGACGGTGGCCGACCTGGTACTGGCCGACGACCCGGATGCACTGCAGGTCACCGCGCTGCACCTGATCGAGGACGGCATCGCGCGGCGGCAGGCGCTGGACGAGGGCGATCGGGTGTTCGTCACCCTGGGGTCGATGGCCTCCGATACCACCTTCGGTTCGATGATCGAACCGGCGCCGCTGGCGGCAGGGCACAATCCGGCGGCCGATGCCTGGGCGCTGTGGCGGCAACTGGCAGTGCGCCGCCCGGGCCTGGGCAACCCGCAGGCCTTCTGTGGCGCGGTCAACGACTCGCAGTGGACCTCGTTCACCGTGACCACCGATGACCCGGCGTTCCTTGCCCTGCTGGCAAGATTCCGCGACAACGCCGGCACGCAGGGCGAGCTGATCCGCTTCAACGGCTCGGGCTGGCTGCTGACGCTGGCGCTGTATCCGCAACCGTTCTTCGTCGAGCAGCCCGAGAGCGTGTCGGTATGGTGGGGCTACGGCCTGGCCCACGACAGGCCCGGCGATTTCGTGCAAAAGCCGATGCGCGAATGCACCGGCGGGGAAATCCTGGAAGAGGTGCTGTTCCAGCTGCAGAGCCCGGAGCGCGAGCGCGAGAACATCCTGGCCGCTTCCAACTGCATTCCCTGCACGATGCCCTATGTCACCAGCCCGTTCATGCCGCGCGCCGACGGTGATCGTCCGCCGCCGGTGCCGTCCGGCTCGCGCAACCTGGGCCTACTTGGCCAGTACGTCGAATTGGCCGAGGAAGCGGCGATGACCATCGAGTACTCCGTGCGCTCCGCGCAAGCGGCGGTTTATGCGCTGATGGGCGTGGACCGCCCGTTGCCGCCGGTGCGGGTGGACACCGATCCGCCTGACGCGATGGTCGAGCGGCTGGTCAACGCCGCACAGTGGACGCCCTCCTGAGCCGCAAGGCAGGTCAGACGCGCTGGCGTTGACGCATCGTCGAGCCGCGCGCGCGCCGTGCGACAGCACTTGCGCGCCAGGCGTTGGCACGCCACGCGGATCGTTCGCGCGATCCGCGGGTTGGCGACGGATGGGTCCGCGCGGCGGGCGAGGGCGCGTTAGCCTTCGCGCCCCTCTTGACCAGGAGCGTGCAGGTGCCCGTGATCAGGATCGTCGTGGCCGACGACCATCCGCTGGTGCGCGTAGGCGTGCGCCGCATGCTGGCCGGCACGCCGGGCATCCGCGTCGTGGGGGAGGCCGATTCGGTCGATGCGCTGTACGCGCTGTTGCACACGCGCGAATGCGACCTGGCGTTGGTGGACCTGCACATGCCCGGCAGCCGTCATCCGGACGGCGTGTCGATGCTGCGTCACCTGCGCACGCAATGGCCGGCATTGCCGGTGCTCGTGTTCACCGTGCGCGACCATCTGTCGTTGATGGACATGCTCTCGTCCACGGGCGTGGGGGGCGTGCTGCTCAAGACCACGCCGTTGCGGGAACTGCCGCGGGCGATCTTCCAGGTCCACGCCGGCAGCCCGTACTACAGCCCCGCGCTGCGCGTGGCGCGCCGCGAGCGCGAACGCCAGGCCGAAGAAGTGCCCGACCGCCCGTTGACCCCGCGCGAACGCGAAGTGTTCGAGCTGTTCGTGCGCGGCCTTCGGGTATCGGAAGTGGCCCAGCGGCTCGGCCGCAACATCAAGACGGTGAGCCGGCAGAAACGCGCGGCAATGGCCAAGCTGCGCCTGCGCAGCCACGCGGAAGCCTACGCCTATGCCCGCGCGCGCGGGCTCGCCTGATTCAGTGCGCCGCCGCGCCCAGCTGGCGCGCGCCGACGATGATCATCCGCAGCATGTGCGAAATCTGTTCGACGAGTTCATCGTCGCGCGCCGGTGGCAGGTCCATCGCGGTGGCGCCCATGGCGAACACCAGCCGGGTGATGGCCTTGGCGACCAGCGCCGGTTCGTGCAGCACCGCGCCGTCGGCCGCGGCCAGGCGCACCAGGTCGTGCTGGAGTTCTTCCTCGAAGTAGTTCAGCTCACGCTCCACCGCGTGCTTGAACGCGTCCGAACCCACCGCGCCCTCGCGCAGCAGTACGTGCAGCAGCTTGTCGTCCGCGCGCAGCTGCTCCATGAAGGTCTCCACCGACACGCGGATCACGCTGCGCTCGGTGGAGGTCGCGCGCTCGCGGGCCTGTCCGATGATCGTGCGCAGCGAACGGCCGGCCAGGTCGATCAGGGCCACGGCCAGTTCGTCCATGTCGCGGAACTGGCGGTAGAAACTGTTCGGCGCGATGCCGGCCTCGCGGGCCACCTCGCGCAGGCTCAGGGTCGACAGGCTGCGATGCGGTCCGATCAGCTTCAGCGCCGCGGCCAGCAGGTCCTCGCGCGAGATCGCCGGCTTGCGGGCCGGGGCGGTGTCGGGCAGGTCGGTGGCGATAACGCTGGCAGGCATGGCGGTTCCGGCGGGTTGCAGGCTGAATCATAGCGCCTGCCGGAATATACAACTGTATACACAGGTGTGCGCGCATGCGTATAGTGCGCTCCATGGCAGCTCCCACTTCCCCTGATCCGGCCTTCGACGCGACCCGCCGCTGGCTCGACCCCGCCTTCTTCGACTTCTGGACCACGCGCTTGAACCCGCTGTGGACCTGGGAGCGCCCGCGAGCGCGCCTGCTGGCGCGCCGGGCCGAAGGCGAGGGCGCGGTGACCCTGCTGTTGCAGGCCAACCGCCATTGGCGCGGGGTCCAGCCCGGCCAGCACGTCGAACTCGGCGTGCAGCATCAGGGCAGCTGGTTGCGCCGGCATTACAGCCCCACGTCCTTGGGGGGCGGTCGCTTCGAGATCACGGTCAAGACGACCGCCGGAGGCCGCGTGAGCCCGCATCTGGCACAGGTCCCGCTCGGCGAAGTATTCGAACTGGGCCAGGGTTTCGGCGATTTCACCTGGCCGGCCGGCACCTCGCCGGTGCTGCTACTGGCCGCTGGCAGTGGCATCACGCCGATGCGCGCGCTGCTGCGGGCCCACGCCGAGCGCGGCTTCGACCGCGATGTCACCCTGATGTATTGGGTGCGCCGCCGCGAGGACGCCTGCTTCGCGCAGGAACTGTTCGCGCTGGCCGAGGCCCATCCGCGCCTGCGGGTGCACGTGCATGTCACCGGCGAAGGCGTGCCGCGTGTGGATGCCCTGCCGGAGACGCAGTGGCCGGCGCTGTCCGGTGCCCACGTGCTGGCCTGCGGACCGGGTGGCTTCGTACAGGCTGCGCGCGCGCGCCTGCAGGACCAGGTCGCCGGTTTCCAGGCCGAAGCCTTCACCGCGCCGGTCCAGACCCTGGCCGAGGACGGCGAGGTCGAGGTGGTGCTGGCGCGCAGCGGCCGCACGCTGCGCCTGCCGCGCGCTGTTTCCTTGCTCGAAGGGCTCGAGGCGCATGGTCTCAAGCCGCGCCACGGCTGCCGCATGGGCATCTGCAACACCTGCGTTTGCCAGCGCCAGACCGGCGCCACCCGCCATCTGCTCAGCGGCCAGCGCCACGACGAACTGGCCGCTCCGGTCCGCCTGTGCGTGCAGGCGCCAAGCACCGACCTGATCCTGGAACTTTGAGGAATCCGCGCATGACCCGTGCCACCAACCGCGTGCTGACGCCGGCCGAACTGGATCGCTTCGGCGAGGAGCTCGACGCCCTGCGCCGCCGCGTGACCGCCGACCTCGGGGCCACCGATGCGCGCTACATCCGCCGCGTCGTCGCCGCCGTGCGCTGGACGGGCGTGGCCGGCCGCGCGCTGCTGTTCCTGGGTGCCTTCGTGCCGATGCTGCTGTGGCCGGCGTGGATCGCCGGCACGCTGCTGCTGGGCCTGTCGAAGATCCTGGAGAACATGGAGCTGGGCCACAACGTCATGCATGGCCAGTACGACTGGATGGGCGACGCTCACCTGCAGGGCGCCACCTACGAGTGGGACATCGTCGCCACCGGCGACAACTGGCGCAAGACGCACAATTTCCGCCACCACACCTATACCAACGTGCGCGGCATGGACGACGACATCGGCTACGGCCTGCTGCGCATCTTCCCCGAACAGCGCTGGCGCCCGTTCTACCTGCTGCAGCCGCCGATCGCGGTGGTGTTCGCGCTGTTGTTCCAGTGGGGCGTGGCGATCCAGGACCTGCGCGTGGGCCGCTGGTTCAGCGGCAAGATGAAGACCCGGCAGCTGTTGCGCATCGCCCGGCCGGTGGGCCGCAAGGCCGCGCGCCAGCTGCTCAAGGACTATGTGCTGTTCCCCTTGCTGGCCGGCCCATTCTTCCTCCCGGTGCTGCTGGGCAACCTGGTCGCCAATGGCATGCGCAACGTGTGGACCTTCGTGGTGATCTTCTGCGGCCACTTCACCGCCGATGCCGAAGTGTTCCCGAAGGAATGCATCCGCGACGAATCGCGTGGCCACTGGTACCTGCGCCAGCTGCGTGGTTCGTCGAACATCAGCGGCGGTCCGGTGATCGACGTGCTGACCGGCAACCTGAGCCACCAGATCGAACACCACTTCTACCCCGACCTGCCGGCGAACCGGTACGCCGCCATCGCCCGCGAAGTACGCGAGATCTGCGCGCGCTATGGCCAGCACTACAACACCGGTTCGTTGCCTCGGCAGTTCGGCCAGGTGGCCTGGCGCATCCTGCGCCACGCCCTGCCCAGCCGCGCCCCGTCGCCGCAGCCGCTGGTGCAGGGCGCCTGAGTTCGCCGCTAGCGCGCGGCGGCGGGCAGCTGCGCCAGCGTTTCGCTGGCAATGGCGTCCAGCCGCGCAGCGCTGCCGTCGCTGCGGCTGACCGTGCCGCGGTTGAGCGCGCGCCACACCACCTTGATCGAGGAGCGCTCGATCACCTCCACCTGCAGCGCGCCCTCCACGTACCGCGCGCGGCGCAGGTCCATCACCGGTGCGCCATCGCCACCGGGCACCACCATCTGCGAGCAGCCATTGCTGTTGCATTCCACCGCGGCCTGGGGCGTGGGCTGGCTGCCGACGCCTTCGTTGCGCAGCATGACTTCCTCCCCGTCGCGCACGCCGACGCGGTAGGCGACCAGGAAATCGGCCTGCGCCGCGCTGGGCGCGAGCTGGTAGCCCTTGGCCTGCAATGCGCGGTCCAGCGCGGCCTGCAGGCGGCTGCGGAACTGCGGGTCGAGCACGCGCGGATCGGACTCCGCCGGCAGCTGGCCAGGCATCGGTACCCAGGCGTAATGCAGACCCGGCAGACGCGTGGCCGGCATCGACACCGTCACCTGGCTGGTGGGCGCCACCCGCGCGCCCGCATCGCTTGAACAGCCGCTGCCCGCCAACAGGCACAGCGCCAACACACCCGCGGAAAGCCCATAACGCATGACTGCCTGCTCCTTGCCGGTCGAGATGGCCCGAGGATAGCCGAGCACGCGGTCATGGGTTGTGTGCAAACACTGCGGCGGGCAAGGGCTTGGAAAAGTCGCATGCCTGGGCGGGTTGTCTCGACGACTTCATGACGACTTCACCGAAGCGATCCAGGGTGCGGTCTCCTTCAATCGGGATTCGCCCATGGACTTCATTGCCTTCGTCACGGCTGCCGGCCTGCTGCTGTCATGCGGCGCGGTATCCACCTTCATGGCCTTGCGTGCCGCGTATCCGCGCCTGCGCTGGTGGCTCGCGGCCGCTGCGTTCTGGGCGGCGGCCGGTGCGTGGGGCGCCGCGGCCTGGAGGCAGCCCGCGATAGACGTGGATGGCTTCCGGCCCGACGCGAGCCTGCCGTTTGCCGCGCTGGCCTACTTGTTCACGCTGTGCGGCGTGATCACATTCGCCTGGGCTGCCTGGGGCTGGCGCGTTCACGCCATCGCCGCCCGGCGCTCCGTAGCCTGACCCCAAGAAACGGGAGGCGACGATGGAAAGGCAGCGCGTAGGTGGCAGCGACACCAATCCGATCTACCGGGTCACCGAGGTGGCAGGGGGGCAGTCGCGCGACAAGTACGTCGTCGGCGATACCGGCGTGGCTTTCGATACGTTTGAAGCTGCCGAAGCGGCCGCCCGCGAACTCGACACGCTGACGCCGCCCCCTCGCCGCTGAGCACTCAGGCGGTCGGTACGCCGGTGTGCGGCGTATCGATCAGCTTGGACAGATCGAAACCCTGCCGGCGTGCCTCTTCCAGGAACAGCAGGCGCGAGGCGGCATCCAGTTGCGGCTGCCGGGCCAACAGCCAGAGGTAGTGGCGGTCCGGCGTGCCGACCAGTGCGACCTGGTAGTCCGGGTCGAGCTTCAGTACCCAGTAGTCGCCCTTGGTGAAGGGAATCCAGCGCAAGCCTTCCGGCAGGAATGTCACCTCCAGCTTGGCGTTGCCGCTGTCCACCGGCGTGGCCTGTCCGATCGACTCTTCGACCTTGCCGTCCACCCGGCACCGATTCTGCACGCGCACCTTGCCTTCCTCGTCCAGCGAGTAGCCCGCCGACACGTCGGTGGCATTGGCTGGCTCGTGCCGCATGGGCAGGCGGGCGATCTCGTACCAGGTGCCGAGATAGCGCTGCAGGTCCAGGGCGGGGACGGCGATGACGTCGGGTTGGCTCATGTCGGTTCCGGTTGTGCGTCGGGAGCACGACGGTAGGCGGCGGGCGATCAACCGGGCGTGGGTGCGGCGTGGTGGGCGCGTGCAGGAACTGGCCGGCGTCCCTCGCGGGCGCCGTTGCCCTTGGGCGGGGCCGGTGGCGCTATGCTGCTGCCGCTGTCGGTTTCCTTCCGTGCTGTCCGTGCTTCCCCACCTCGTCCGGGAGTCTCGTCATGCTTGGAATCACCGCTTTCGGCATGTTGCATACCGTCATCAGCCTCATCGGCATGGGCGCCGGGTTCGTCGCCCTGTTCGCGCGTTTCCGCATTGGCCGTGATACCCGGGCCGGCCGGGTCTTCGTGTGGTTCACCGCACTGTCGGCGCTCACTGGCCTGTTCATCTATCACCACGGCGGCTTCGGCAAGCCGCATGTGCTCAGCCTCGCCACGCTGGCGGTGCTGGCGCTGGGGATGTGGCAGGAACGCCGCGGCGCCCGCCGCTGGCAAGGCCTGCGCGTGGCATCGCTGCTTTACACCGTGGCGCTGTTCTTCCACTTCATCCCTGGCCTGACCGAAACCTTCACCCGCTTGCCGGTGGACGCGCCGCTGTTCGACAGCCCCGACGATCCGCAGCTGGCGATGTGCGTGGGCGTGATCGCGGTGCTCTTCGTGGGTATCTGCATCGCACAGTGGCGTCATCTGCGCCGGTTGGCCGGTGGCGGCAGCCTGCCGGCCAGCGCGTCGTTGCAGGTGAAGTAGACCGACAGGTCCCGCCCCCGCGGGCCCGCGCGGGGCCCGTTGCTCC
>JAEWJB010000120.1 GCA_023386795.1 Pseudomonadota bacterium | reverse complement strand
CGGGGGGGGGCCGCGGCGGGCGGGGGGGCCGCGGCGACAGCAGGGCAACGCGCGTGAGGCTTTCGTCACGACGATCCGGCGTGAAGCGAATACCGTGTGGACAACGTCCGCGCCGCGGGACGCATGACAGTTGAAGGCTCGCGCCTGCACCTGCCGATCTTTCTCCAGATAAGGTGCTCCATGCAGCCTCGAGACCGAGATTTCACCTCCGACAGAATCATTCCTGCACGACTGGGTAGCGAAGAATTGCGCGCGGACATCGACCAATTCCTGCGCACCGGGGGTGAAATCGAACGGCTGGGAAATACCCCGTTCCGAAAGCCCGAGGAATCCACGCAGGCACGGTGGCGGAGCAAAGCCCCGGCCGGGGTGGCAGGTGGAACGTAGATCGATCTCCGGTGGTCTGAGTGCGCGCAACGAAATCGTCGAAGTGCGCGGGGGATACGTGATCCATCGCTACTGCTTCGCCGACCACTCCCGTTGCGACTTCCACGTAGCCGGTCCCAGGCTGCGGCACGTTGTCTTCGACGTGGAGCCGGGCGAGACGGAGCAGGTGGTCGACCAGCTTCGCGCGTTGATCGATGAGGCGGTCGGCGCCCGCGGCTAAGGCCGGTGGTGTGGCCGATCACCCAGTCCGGGGGAAATCGGTGAGGCCTCGCTTGCTGCGAGGCCAGAACACTTGGCGATGCTACAAATAAACGGGAGGTCGACTTGCGTCGCCCAGCCTCGAATCAACGTGCTGGAGAACGACGGCCTTCGTCATGCGTGGCTGACTGCCGAATGTTCAAGCTCGAAGCTGGATGGCAAGGAGTCAACAAGTTGTTCAAGCGAAACAGGGCGTCCCGTAAGGTACCCCTGAAGTTCATCGCATTCATGGCTCAACAGCCATCGACGCTGGTCCTCATGCTCTACCCCTTCAGCCACTACTTTCAGCCCGAGTCCATGGGCCAGGCGGATCAGGGACGCGCAAATCAAAGCTTGCCGATCATTAAGGAATATCTGGCCGATGAATGTGCGGTCGAGCTTGATCACGTCTGCTGGCAGCCGGTCCAGATAAGACAGCGAATTGAAGCCGGTCCCGAAGTCATCAATGGCGACATGGACTCCCAAGTAGCGCAGGTAGGCGAAGCTCTTTCGCCACAAGGCATCGTCGTCGATCAGTGCAGATTCGGTGACCTCTATACCGATGCAGTCTGGACCGACACCATGCAGCTCGCTCAGCTCCAGAAGGTCACCGGGCAGGTTTGCGATGACGGAAGCGATGGCCGGCACGTTGATGGTGACAAGGCAGCTGAACCCGCGCGAACGGACAGTCGTAATGGTTTCGCATGAACGCTTGATCACGAGGCGAAGAAGGTCCCTGCTCAGCCCGGCGCTCTCAGCGATTGGGATGAACTCAGAAGGCGGGATGGGCTCGCCATCCAGTTTCCATCGAGACAGCGCTTCGTACTTGCGGGCACGTGAAGTCCAGGAGCTTTCAATGGCAGGAACGATCGGTTGGAAGCAGACTTCAATCTCTTCCTCTCGTATCGCGCGTCGCAACTCCACGGCCAGTCGGCGCCGGCGCCGCGAGCGGTCGCCGAGTTCGGCGGTATAGCCAGAGGGTAGGGACGGGTCGCTATCGCTGCTTCGTGACCTTGCTGCCAGCCCAGCGCATGCAATGATCTGCTCGGCTTGGCTCCCGTCCTGAGGAAAGCGCGATACGCCGCTTCGCAATGCCAGTTGCCATTGGCCCCCCTCAGCGGGAACCGGTTTTTCGAGAAATTCGCTGGCCTTGACCACGAGTCTTCGCAAGCCTTCCGGACGAGCGCTGGCCACCAGGATGCAGTTGGGAGGCTGGAATCCCCACAGGTCTTCCGCTTCTGCAGGCCGCAAGTGGGCGATGATCTCCTTTGCGACCGCTTGCGAGACGCTACTCCCGAATAGCTCAGAGACTTCAGCCAGGCCCTGCAGGCGCAGGCTGACAATTTCATAATCGGAGCCCAGGCGCCCGGAATCGAGCATATGGGCAAGCGAGCGCGGGTTGAGCAAGCCCGTCGCTGCGTCGTGGCTCGCCATGTGTTCCAGTTCCTTGGCCATGGAGGTGAAGGTGCTTACGTCCTCCACCAAGGCCAGGCGCAGGCCGCATCCCTGCGGTAACAGGTCGACGGTGGTGACCCGGACATCCAGTAGCGTCCCGTCCTTGGTCAAGTGCTGCCAAACCCGGGACTTGTTCGCGTCCAGCCGATCCTTGCTGCCGGCCAGCAGCACTACTTCCGGCCGTGCTTCAGCGGGCCGTATGTCGAGAATGCTCATCTGACGGAAATCCGCCTGGCTGTAGCCGTAGTGGCTGATGGCGGCGGCGTTGGCCCAGATAAAGCGAAGTGTCTGAATGTCATAGACCCACATGGGGAGTGGGCTTGCTTGGAGGAAGTGCTGGAAATTTGAGGGGTCGAACATCACGGCGCTCCGTCATCAGCGCCCTGGCGCCAAGTGAAGATCCACATGGCAGGGGATGACTCTATTCGGCAGCGGCCTTAAGTCGTCAAACTTGAGTGTCGGGGATGTCGGGAAAATACCTACGACCAATGACGGGGCAAGGCTTACTGCTTTTCGCCGCTAATGACGGCGCGCGGCGCGGGTGGCTGCTGCGGCCCTCGACGCGCCTGGATCGCAGCGTCGCACATGAAAAAGGCCGTGCCAGTCTCTGCAGGTAGCGCATCAGGGGGGGACGGCTTCGCAGTCGGTATCACAGCGCAACCCAGTCTGCGCTTCGGTGGGATAGCCAGCGGTTGAACAGTTCGTCACTATGGGTCATTCGCCGGCTGGGAGGTAGCGATACCAGTTGGGCACCGACGAGAGTCGGAGGGGCTTCCGGACGGATTCCGGGAGAAGACGGCGCCACGCCGGCGTCGTCTCAACACGAAGGGGAAAGCTTATGTGGATCAGAGCTTTGGTGTTGTCGCTTATTTCGTGCGTAACGTCGATCGCAGTCGCCCAGGACTTTGGAGCGCCCGCGACCAAGGTTCAGTACGCAGTAAAGAATCAAGAGCCACCCATTGATGATAAGGCGTGGCGAGATGCGCAGCTTGGCTTGGGTGGGGAGGCTGATCTATCAGGGATCTCGCAGTTTGGAACATACTGGATCCGTGCAAGAGACAGCGGCAGCAACGACCAGTGGCAGGTGTTCGGTCCGCTGCGCGGTGATAACGCAACTCTTGAAGTCACCTCCG
This sequence comes from Pseudomonadota bacterium, assembly GCA_023386795.1. GTDB lineage: Bacteria > Pseudomonadota > Gammaproteobacteria > Xanthomonadales > Xanthomonadaceae > Stenotrophomonas_A. Next base: position 17,568 of record JAEWJB010000120.1, on the reverse strand, counting down.
CTGTGGACGACGCGGGCACCAGCGAGCTTCGTTTGGAAGAGTCCGCGGCTGATGGTGTGGAGAAAGGCCTGAGTTGCTGTAAGGTCAAGGTGCGCATCCGTGTTGTCACCAAGGTCCCAAAGGTCACCGCAAAGCCCCCGAGCGTCACGGTGAAGTGGCGCGGCCCGGTTCCTCAAGTGACGGTTAAAGGGCCAGAGATCACGGTACGTGATCTGCCGCAGGTCAAGATCGACAGCCCGATTCCCACTGATGGCCCCTTTCCGAACCTTGTGGGTATGCGGTGTGAGGTAGTGAACGGTGAAGCGAAGCTCTGGGTTCAGAACGGCGAGAGGTATCCGGTAGACGTGTCTGTCGAGTGGAAAGGCGTCCGGCTGGGTCCGGCGCGGCTGGAATCCAAGACCGAGCGAAGCTTGGGAGGAACAGGGTATCCGACCTGTAAGCAAGCGCAGGACGTGATCTTCATATACAACGCAGTTGGCGTCTGAGAATCTGCACCGAGGCGGCATGCCGCCTCGGTGCAACATCGAAAAGACGAAGAGCTATGCAGCTCTCGACGAAATCCGAGCTGCTATCCAACCGTCAATCTCTGACTCGACCCAAGCGGATGTCGCGCCGAGGTGGACCGGCCTAGGGATGCTCGACCTGATGCTTTGTCGCACAAGATCCTTGCCCTCCCCTGAGGGCTGGGACTTGCTCTGAGATGTAATGACAGGCGCGCTTGAGGCCCCGAAATCGAGAGTGAAATCAGATGCCGAACAACTTGCCTTATGGGCTCTCCCGCCGGCAGTGCCTAACCTGGCTTCTGGCGCTAAGCTCCGCACCTCTGATAAGCCGCACGGCCTGGGGCGCGCAAGTATTCGACCCTGGCGCGTCATTACGGGATGCTCTGGTGGCGGAGCGTCAGCCGGGCATTGCCGCGGTGGTCGTGGAGCATGAGGTTGTGATCGCCCGTGCCGTGGTTGGCTATGCCGATACAGCACGCCGGTTGGCGGTGGACGAAAGAACGGCATTTGAACTTGGCTCAGTCACCAAGGCACTGACGGCCATGTTGGTCTTCCAGCTTCGCGACGAAGGCCTACTTTTGCTGGATGCTCCCATTGCGCACTACGTAGGTGACCTTCCGCCGCGATGGCAGTCGGTGACGGTACGCCAACTGCTAAGCCATACCTCAGGCATTCCGAATTACTTGGATGCTGGAAACTTCATCGGTTTGATGCCTACTAGCCCGAAGCCGCGCACGCTGCTGGCGATGGTGAAGGACCGCCCGCTGAACTTCGCGCCTGGGACGCAGCACGCTTACTCCAACACTAACTACATCCTGATTGGGCTGGCCATCGAAGGCATCACTGGGGTGTCGTACTGGGAGTGCCTTAGTGGACGGCTATTGTCACCACTGGGTATGGAGGACGCCGGTCCACCCACGGAACCCGATGCACGTGCCTTGGCTGAGGGTCATCTATTCTTGGATGGACACTGGCTACGGCCGCAGCCAATAGGGGCGGGGTCTGCTTGGGCGGCTGGCAGTCTGCTCGCCAGCCTCCGGGATATGGAGCGTCTTGCTGTGGGCCTGCAGGGTGGCCGAATCCTCCCTACACAAAGCCTGTCCGCGATGTGGACCGACACGCCACTTCGCGGCGGTGGGACTGCCGGGTGGAGCGCTGGCTGGGAAGTCATTGACGCCGCGCGAGGCATCGTGGGCCACGGCGGGGGAACTGCGGGCTTCACCTCGTACCTGCGTCATGATGCGCCAAGGCAGCGGACTACGGTCGTCCTTGTGAGCCGGGCGGGCGACATCGATCCCAAAGCTATCGCCGAGCGCGCGGAACGCATGGTCAGCGCCGAAGGCTTCGTTCCCTCCGGTAGTTAGGGGCTGCCCTCCTAATGGTTAGATCGAGTACAGAGCGCCCCCTGGGGCTGCCGAGTGCAGACCCAGTGCGGCAGCGACATTCGAGCGTAAGTTGCGGAAGGGCGGTACAGGGGCATGGGCTGTGAACCGGTGGACTTTTATCGGGGGCGCAGTGTTTGGCAGCCTCTTTGCGGCGTTCACGCTTTTTGACATGAGCCGCGCCTCCGCTCTGGGATTGTCGACCTTGATTCTCCAAGGAGAGCCTCGTCGGCCATCGGGGAGCATGAGCCTGCCGTCGATGGGATTGGCTCAACGTAGCCTTGCGGTGACGCGGTTGTTCCAGCGCGATCTGCATCGCAGGTACCGATATGCTGGACGCGCTGCGACCGCACGCATTAACTTCACGCCCGGGCACTTGGACGCATGCCTCAATCCCAATCGAACACAAGCGGCGTCCCTTCTGGGAGCATGGCCTTGCCGCGTGAAGACCAAGACGCTATCAGCTCGGATCGCCTTTGTCCTTGATTGCTGATCTTCCAGGACCTTGACATGGTAGGGTCGCGATCAAGTCAACGGGCGTGAGAACGGACGGAGCTCGATCAGATGCAAGAAGCATCTATTTTCCGCGACAAGACTACTGCTGCAATGATGGTCGGTGTTCTCGCTGTTCTCGGCATCGCTGCATCGATGTTGTTCCCTGTGCCACATCGAGGGGTGATGGTGGGAACTGGTCTCGCGACTCTGGGCGGCAGTTTTTTGAGGGCCGTCTACTTGGGGTGGGTATACGGGGAAATTTACAGTCGCTTTTCATTCGTATCTCGCCGAGATGAGCCGCTTTCTTACTGGTTCTACCTGTGCATTTGGGGCTTCGGCGGCCTCGCAATGCTGCTCCTAGGCTTATTGATTGCTGTCAGCTGGGCGTTGAATACGTAGGTCGGAGCGCTGAGGCGCCGGACACAGCGATTCGAGATAGTCCGCCCATACCTCCATCATCCGAATGCGCTCAGGTAGATGTGAGGTCCGGTTGTACGCCCTTCCGTTGGGGTCGCGCACCGCGTGCGCCAGGTGGTGCTCGACGATATCGGGCCGAAAGCCGAGTACCTCGTCGAGAATGGTACGAGCTGTCGCACGAAATCCGTGGCCGGTAACCGTGCCTACCTCGTAGCCAAGTCGTCGGAGGGCCGCGTTGATGGCGTTGTTGGACATCGGGCGCTGCGCCGAACGGGCGCAGGGGAAAACGTATCGCCCTCGACCGGTCAGGGGTTGCAGGTCCCGCAAAAGCGCGAGCGCTTGTCGGGACAGCGGCACGACATGCGCGATCCTCATCTTCATCCGCGCTGCGGGGATCTCCCGCCGGGCAGCGTCCAAGTCGAACTCCTTCCACTCGGCCATGCGTAGCTCGCCAGGTCGCACGAAGACGAGCGGCAGCAGCGCCATCGCGCATTAGGTGACGATGCTGTCGCTGTAGCCTTGGATCGCGGCTAGCAGAGGGCCGAGCTCGCGCGGGTCAGTAATCGCAGCGTGGTGCTGCTCAGGTGCTGGCGTCAGGGCGCCGCGCAGGTCGGCGACCGGATTGCGCGTGGCACGGCCGGTCGCGATCGCGTACCGCATGACCTGGCCGCAGTTCTGCATGATGCGGTGGGCCGACTCAAAGGCGCCGCGCCTCTCGATCCTTCGCGCCACAGACAGGAAGTCGGGTGCCTCAAGCTCGGCTGCCGGCCTGGTCGCGGCTGGCGGGCGAGGGCGAGGGACACGTCCGGGGTATACGCCCAGGGCGAGCCGCTTCTCTCTTCCGTCAACCCGATACTTCAGCCGCCACCAGCGGCCGCCTGACGGCGAGATCTCGAGGTACATGCCGCCGCCATCGAAGAGGCGCTGGGTCTTGCTGGAAGGTTTGGTCGGTGAGTGGGGGCATCTGGGTCGAGGCTGGGGGCAGATGTCCCAAAATATGCCCCCACCGTCTCCCGGCTTGATACGTTCGCGGTCGAACTCCGTCGCACATGAAAAAGGCCGGAAACCCTGCTATTGCAGAAGTTCCCGGCCTTTCCCGGGCCTCCTCGGCCCTTGCATTGGTGGAGGTGGGCTCTACCCTAATAGCCGCATAAGCGGCTGATAACGCTGGTGATTTCATCCGCCTCTCCTCGAAGGTACCCCCGTTGATGCCCCCTCGGCTGTTACCCCACGACCGCGGCCTTGCCCGGCCCAGCGAGTGTCAGAAAATTCCTACCCGAAGGTAGCGAGTCACATTCTGGATCTTTGGTCATTGCGCCCCCCCGGGAAGTGGTGGGAGTTTCAGCGAACCAGGAGAGAGGATCGATCCATGAATTTCCAAGGAACGTGGAAGTGGACGGTGTACTCGTTTTGCGCTGTGCTGACGATACTGGTTGTTGTGCTGTCTTGGCAGAAGAAGGAGCTCACCTTCGAGAAGCAGCGCCTTCAGGCGGAAGAGTATTACCCCAAGAAGACCGAATGGATTCCGGAGCAGACCTTTACCGCGATGGATGGCCGGCCGGTCCGTATCGGCCAAGGTACCTCAGGACGACAGATCGTCCTGCATTTCTCTACGAAGTGTCCTTACTGCCAATCCTCCGCGAAGTTCATTGCTGAACTGTCGCGCGCTGCTAAACGGCAGGGAATTGAAATGGTGGCGTTCACTCCGGAGACCAATCGGTCGGATGTGGAGAGATTCATGGCGACCAATGGCATGGACTTTCCCGTGGTCTCCGTGCCTGAACGGAAAACGCTCGGGGCGCTCCGTTTTCGGATGAGTCCGACCTTATTGGTGCTGTCTCCGCAAGGCCAAATCGAGTACACCCACGTGGGAAAGATTGTCTCTGACATGGAGGGAGTTGGAGTTCTACAGGCGTCTATGCGAAAGGATTCGCTGCAGGCGAAGCTCTGAGAGGAACTAGCAATGATCAGAAGGAATATTGGTCGCTCGCTGTTCGTGCTCTTCATGATGGGGAGCGTCGCAGTCGGCTCTGCGCAAGCACTCGGTATCCAATCGGGCGCGAAGCAGTACGAGAACGGTTGCGAGTATTGCGCTCTGTGCCACCCTGTACTCGGCGGGAAGAGGGATGGCGTCACCGGTGCCTGTATCTGGTGCTGCCAAGTTCAGTAAGTAGGAAAACCTAAGACGGGCGGCAAGCGGCCGCCCGTCTTAGGCCTGCACAACCAGCTAAGTTGACTTGCAGCATCGAATCGAAGTTGGTGGCCCATGTTCTATGCGGCCGACCTAGAGTTGATCTGCACGGCGATCCAAGCATCAATTTCCGACTCCACCCATGCAGATAGCGATCCCAAGTGCACCGGCCGGGGGAAGCTTCCCTCGCGCACGCGGGCATAGAGCGTCGACTTAGACAGCGCCACGCGCTGAAGCACTTCGGGGAGACGCAGAAGGCGCTGCGGCGCGTTCGTCGGGATCACGGGTTGTTCTCCAGGATGTAGCGGATATCGATAGCCCAGCCGGCCTCGCGCGCGCCGAGCAGGCGCAGCTCAGCGGCGTCGAAGTCGTCCAGGCCGAGCCAGGCAATCGCGGCGTCGATGTGCTGGGGCGAGAACGTGCGGGCGCTGCAGAACATGTCGTAGACGGTTCGGGGCGCGCACTGCCACGGCGCGGCAAGGTCCTGCATGCGGCGGCCGTCCTCGCGCAGGTGGCGGCGCAGCACCTGGCGGACGCTGGCCTTGCCGAGGGGGACGCGGATGGGGCGGCCGGCACAGGCCATGCCGTTGTGCGGCGCCTGGCGTGGCAGGCTGCGGGCGGCGTCAGCCATTGCCGGTCTCCCGCGCCTTCATCCGCTGGTGCATCGCCCTGGCGAAATCCATGCCAACCGGAGGGCGAGCCATGCCTCTGACCCGAGACCAACTGCAGGCGCACCTCGATCAGCTGGACGATTCCGTTCCCGGGCTGGTAGATAGCCAGGACCACCATTTCATCGATGCTTTCGCGGCCATGGCCGAGACGATTGCCGATGCCGCCGCTCCGGGCGCTGATCGGGACTGGGTCGAGCACCAGGGCTTGGCCATCTTGGCGCGCCATAGGCTGGTGCCGCCGATCGACGAGGCGGCCTGACCCATGTGCTACTCCGCCCAGGTGAAGGCCGACTACCGAAAGCTGGTGCGCACCTATGGCGCCATCATGTCGCTGGACGACTTCGCCAAGCTCTATTTCCACGACCCGGGCAAGGCGCGACCGAAGACGCCCAAGGCCATGGATGACGCCTTCGCCGAGTGGACGAACACCGCAGAGCACGACATCTGGCGCGACATCGTGGCGTGGCGGGGTGAGGAGGCCACGTCCTTGGAGAAGGAACTCTTCGCCCAGAAGACGCGGCTCAACGGCGCGCAGCGCGCCCCGCAGAGGTTACCGGCTAGAGGCTCGCCGCAGGACGTCAGTCCATCCAAACAGCCTGCACATATCTGCACCGTGCGTGTGCCTTGGGCGCGAGGTGAGGTGACATGGGTCCTGGTCCTCCGTGGCACATTGCCGCCTCCGCGGCGTTGATCTGAAAAGCGCTTCCCAAAAGGTGGGGGCGCCCTTCCGCGGAAAGGGTTTCGTAAGCGCGGGAGTATTCGATTTGCGGAACGGCCATATGGGCAAACGCCCTGTGAAGTATAGTTTCCAGGCCGGACTGCAAATCTGCTGCAGCTCACCGCCTGGCTAGTGCTTCGAGATAGTCCGCCCAAACCTGCATCATGCGAGTGCGCTCTTGCAGGTGCGAAGTGCGGTTGTAGGCCCTTCCATTGGGGTCGCGCACCGCGTGCGCGAGCTGGTGTTCGATGATGTCGGGCCGAAAGCCCAGTACCTCGTCGAGGATGGTCCGAGCCGTAGCGCGGAAGCCGTGGCCTGTGACGGTACCCACCTCGTAGCCCATGCGTCGGAAGGCTGCGTTAATAGCGTTGTTCGACATCGGGCGTTGCGCCGAGCGGGCGCTGGGGAAGACGTGGCGACCTCGACCGGTCAGCGGTTGCAGCTCCTGCAGAATTGCTAGGGCTTGCCGCGACAATGGAATGACGTGGGCGATCTTCATCTTCATGCGAGGGGCGGGTATCTCCCACCGGGCAGCGTCCAGGTCGAACTCCTTCCACTCGGCCATGCGCAGTCGCCAGGTCGCACGAAGACGAGCGGCAGCAGCGCCAGCGCGCATCGGGTGACGATGCTGCCGCTGTAGCCCTGGATCGCGGCTAGCAGGGGGCGAGCTCGCGGGGGTCAGTAATCGCAGCGTGGTGCTGCTCCGGTGCCGGCGTCAGGGCGCCGCGTAGGTCGGCGACCGGGTTGCGCGTGGCACGGCCGGTGGCGATCGCGTACCGCATCACCTGACCGCAGTTCTGCATGATCCGGTGGGCCGACTCGAAGGCGCCGCGCTTCTCGATCCTTCTCGCCACGGACAGAAAGTCGGGTGCCTCGAGCTCGGCCGCAGGCCTGTTCCCGATCCAGGGGAAAACGTCGTTGTCGAACCAGGCGACCACCTTCACGCGGTAGCCGTCGACCCAGTCGCGCTTCCCGAGCCATTCCCGGGCGATCACCTCGAACGTGTTGGCGCCCAGCTCGGCGCGTGCTGCTGCCGCTGCCTTCTTCTGCTGGCAGGGATCGAGGCCCTGGGCGAGCATCTGCCGCGCCTCGTCCCGACGCTGGCGGGCGACGGCCAGCGAGACGTCAGGGTATACGCCAAGTGCCAGCACCTTCTCCTTGCCCAGGAAGCGGTACTTGAATCGCCAGTATCGGCCACCGTTCGGGGCGACCAGCAGGTACAGGCCTCGGCCATCTGATAGTTTCTGGCGGCGCTCCGCAGGCTTCGCCTTGCGAATCGAGAGGTCGGAGAGCGGCATTGGGGGTATCAGGATGGTCAGAGGAGGAGATACCCCCAATATGTACCCCCACCGTCGCGTGGCTTGATACGTTCGCGGTCGCACTCCGTCGCACATGAAAAAGGCCGGAAACCCTGCTATTGCAGATGTTTCCGGCCTCTCTCGGACCTCGTCGGCCCTTGCATTGGTGGAGGTGGGCGGAATCGAACCGCCGTCCGAAGGCTCTCCATCCCCGGCACTACATGCTTAGCTCATCGTTGAATCTCACCCCGGAACAGCACGATGTGCGAAGCGCATCCCGGAGCCAGCCCGCTTTGTTTAACCCATGGCTGACAGGCAGCCACCACAGGCGATTCCGTGATGATGACCCTACGTCGCGAGCACGGACACAAGCGATTTCGGGGCTTAGGCCTTAAGCGGCCAGAGCGTAGTTGTCGTCGTTGGCAACTATAAGTTTGCGGCTGGATTTACGAGGAAAGCTGCCCCCTCGGCATGCGCCAAGCGACTTCGCGACCCCCGTCGAAACCAGTGCACCCCCGGGGATCAGCGTGAAACGCTGACCATCACAGTGTAGGGGCGGGGCAGGGGGTTCACAAGGGCGCGTGTGAACCGGCTGGGGTGGGCTTCAGTTCGGTCCGGTCCCGCCTGGAGCGCTCCCCCCGCGGCTCAGGCATTCTTGTTGTGCGCCCGCATCGCACGCTGCTTCTCACGCTGCCAGTCGCGTTCCTTGGCGCTGTCGCGCTTGTCGTGCGCCTGCTTGCCCTTGGCCAGTGCGATTTCCAGCTTCACCTTGTTCTTGCTCCAGTACATCGCCGTCGGGATCAACGTGTAGCCGTCGCGTTCGACCCGGCCGATCAGCTTGTCGATCTCGTGCCGGTGCAGCAGCATCTTGCGGTCGCGTCGTTCCTCGGCCACCACATGCGTGGAGGCGGTGATCAGCGGGGTGAACTGCGCGCCGTACAGGAAGATTTCGCCCTGGCGGACGAATGCATAGGCGTCACCGATATTGGCCCGCCCGGCACGGATCGACTTCACTTCCCAGCCCTGCAGGGCCAGGCCGACCTCGTAGCGCTCCTCGAGGTGGTACTCGTGGCGCGCGCGCTTGTTCAACGCGATGGTCTTGTGGGCCGTCGCGCCGTTTGCTTTATCCTTGCCGGGTTTCTTGCTCATCATCCTATTGTCTCCTATTCGCGACCGTTCGGCCCGCCGTCCGGTCCCGCAGTGCCTCGCATGCCTACCATTCGCCGCAGTGCCCTGGTCGAACACAGCGCCTCGCGCATGTTCGACCTGGTCAACGACGTCGCCGCCTATCCGCGGCGGTTCACCTGGTGCGACCAGGCCCAGCTGATCGAACAGGATGCCGACCGCCTGGTCGCGCGCCTGGACCTGGGCCTGGGCTCGTTCCGCACCTGGTTCACCACCGAGAACACGCTGCGTCGCCCGCACAGCATCGATATGCAGCTGCGCGATGGCCCGTTCAAGCGCCTGCACGGCCGCTGGGAGTTCCATGCGCTGGACGAGGACGCCTGCAAGGTCACGCTGAGCCTGGAGTTCGAGCCCAGCTCGCGCCTGCTGGGGCCGGCACTGGCACTGGGCTTCCAAGGGCTGGCCGACCGCATGGTCAACGATTTCGTGCGCGTGGCCGACCGGGAGGCCTAAGCCGCATGCGCGTGGAAGTGCTCATCGCCTGGCCGGACCATTACCAGTCCCGGCTGTTGGAGCTGGCGGAGGGTGCGACCGTGTCCGAGGCCATCGCCGAAGCGGCGCTGCCGGGAGCCGGGGAGGCCGATGGCGTGGCCGTGCATGGAATCATCGCCCGCCCGCAGCAGGTGCTGCACGACGGCGACCGGGTGGAACTGCTGCGGCCCTTGCTGGCCGACCCCAAAGAGGCCCGGCGTCGCCGGGCCAGCCCGATGCCGGGCGTCAAGCGCGGTTAGCGGCCGCGCTGGCCCTTCTTGTCCTTGGCCAGGTTGCGGCCGAACTGGCGCGGCGCGGCCTTGGCCAGTTCCAGGTCCTGCTCGGGGAAGTAGTCACCCTCCCAGCGCACCACGCGGTCCTGCTCGAAAAACACCGTGAAGTTCTTCTTCTCCACGTGGGCCAAGCGGTCCACGCGCTGGGTCGAGGTGTAGTCCCAACGTTCGGCGTGGAAGGGATCCGGGATCGACGGCGTACCGAGCAGCGCCTCGACGGCCTGCTTGCTCTGGCCGACCTGCAACTGGTCGACAGCGCTCTTCTTGATCAGGTTGCCCTGATAGATCGGCTGCTTGTAGATGATGCCGCAGCCAGCGGTGGAGAGGGCGACAACGGCGACCAGCAGGAGATTGCGCATCGGTACGGGAGGCGAGTGAAATCAGGCCGATGATACACTCCCGGCGGTCGCCGCGACCCATCCCGAGGCAGCTGGCGCTAAATTGCCTATGAATGGAGACTGCCATGGAATCCCATGACCTGCGCAAAGTGGGGCTGAAGGTCACGCACCCGCGCATGCGCATCCTCGAGCTGCTGGAGCAGCGCGGGACGCAGCACCACCTCAGCGCCGAAGACATCTACCGCCAGCTGCTCGAGCATGGCGACGAGATCGGCCTGGCCACGGTCTACCGCGTGTTGACCCAGTTCGAGGCCGCCGGTCTGGTGCTCAAGCACAACTTCGAGGGCGGCCAGGCCGTCTATGAGCTGGACCGCGGCGGCCACCACGACCACATGGTGGACGTGGATACCGGCAAGATCATCGAATTCGAGAGCGAAGAGATCGAAGCCCTGCAAAGGCAGATCGCCGCCAAGCACGGCTACGAGCTGGAGGAGCATTCGCTGGTGCTGTACGTGCGCAAGAAGCGCAGCCGCTGAGCTCGGCCGGCGGCAGGAAGAAAAAAGGCGGCCGATGGCCGCCTTTTTCGTGTCCGGGCACCCGGAGCGCTTCGCCACCGCGCGCCTGCAATGCGCCCCTTACCCCGCCGCCTGCAGCAGCTTCTTCGCCGCAGCACGGGCTTCCTTGCTGACTTCCACGCCGCCCAGCATCCGGGCCAGTTCCTCCTGGCGCGCGCCGGCATCCAGCAATTCCACCGCGCTCTGGGTCATGCCCTCCACCGGCGCCTTGCTCACCCGGTAGTGCGCGTGGCCCTTGGCCGCCACCTGGGGCAGGTGGGTCACGCACAGCACCTGGCGCTGCTCGCCGAGGGCCCGCAGCTTCTGGCCGACGATGTCGGCCACCGCGCCACCGATGCCCGAATCGACCTCGTCGAACACCATCGTCGGCACCGCGTCCAGGCCCAGGGCGGCCACCTCGATGGCCAGCGACACGCGCGAGAGCTCGCCGCCGGAGGCCACCTTGCGCAGCGCCCGCGCCGGCTGGCCGGCATTGGCCGCGACCAGGAACTCCACCCGCTCGGCGCCCTGGGGGTCCGGGCGGTCGCCCGGCTGCGGCTGCAGCTCGATCAGGAACTGTCCGCCGCCCATGCCGAGCTCGCCGATCAGCCCGGTGGTGGTGCGCGAAAGCGCTTCGGCCGCGGACGCGCGGCTGGCGGTCAACACGGCGGCCGCCTCGCGCCATTGGCCGGCGGCGGTGGCGATCAGGCGGTCGATCTGCTGCAGGCGCTCGTCGGCGCCGCGCAGGGTCTGCACTTCGGCCGCGAGGCGGTCGCGGTGTTCGGCCAGGCCCTCGGCCGGGACGCGGTGCTTGCGGGCGAGGTCGTGCAGGCGGCCCAGCCGGCGCTCCATCTCCTCGAACTGTTCCGGGTCCGCTTCCAGGTCGTCGCCGATGCGGTCGAGCAGCGCCAGCGCCTCGTCGAGCTGGATGGCCGCGCCATCCAGCAAGGCGTCCACGTCGCGCAGGCGGGGTTCGTGCTCGGCCACCCGTCCCAGTTCGTGGCGGCCGGACTGCAGCAGGCCCAGCACGGACTGGCCGTCCTCGCCGTTGAGCTGGCTGGCGACCCGCTCGCAGGCGCTGATCAGCGCGGTCGCGTGGGCGTGGCGGCGGTGTGCAGTGCCCAGCGCGGCGATCGCCGCCGGGGCCAGGTCCTCGCGTTCCAACTCGGCCAGCTGGTGCTCCAGGAAGGCGATGCGGTCGGAGACATCGCCCTGCGCCGAGAGCGCGTCGCGTTCGGCCAGCAGGGCCTGCCAGTGGTCGCTGGCCGCGCGTACCGCCGCGCGGGCCTCGCCGTTGCGGGCGTAGGCGTCGAGCAACAACAGCTGACTGCCGCGCGAGAGCAGGGCCTGGTGTTCGTGCTGGCCGTGGATCTCGACCAGGAAGGCGGCCAGGGTGGCCAGCTGCGAGAGCGTCACCGGCCGGCCGTTGATCCACGCCCGCGAGCCGCCATCGGCGCGGATCACCCGGCGCAGCTGGCACTGGCCGTCGTCGTCCAGCGCTTGTTCGGCGAGCCAGTCGCGGGCGGGGTTGGCGTCGGCCAGGGCGAACTCGGCCGACAATTCGGCGCGTTCGGCGCCATGGCGGACCACGCCGCTGTCGGCGCGCAGCCCGGACAGGAAGCCCAGCGCGTCCACCATCAGCGACTTGCCCGCGCCGGTCTCGCCCGACACGACGGTCATGCCCGGGCCGAACTCCAGCTCGGTGGCGCGGACAACGGCGAAATCCTTGATCGAAAGATGGGTCAGCATGGGGTCGGTGGTCGATGAACGGTAAAAGCTTAGGCGGTCGGGCCGGCGGCAGGAAAGGGCGGGCGGTGCTTGCCAAGCCGCCGCGCAGTCATTATCTAGTGACGCGTCTCACTGGCTGATCCCATGCGCCCCCCTTCCATTCCCTCGCTCGATCCCCGCGCCCGGCACCTGCTGCGCACGCTGATCTCGCGCTATATCCATGATGGCGAACCGGTCGGGTCCAAGACCCTGGCCCAGCACGCCGGGCTGGATATCAGCGCGGCGACCATCCGCAACGTGCTGGCGGACCTGGAGGACCTGGGCCTGCTGGCTTCGCCCCATACCTCGGCGGGGCGTATTCCCACCGCTCACGGCTACCGGGTGTTCGTCGACAGCCTGGTGCAGATGCAGCCGCCGGCCGAGGAGGAGGTGCGCCGCCTGCGCAGCGAGCTGGCCAGCGGTGCCGGCACCCAGTCGCTGCTGGGCAGCGCCTCGGAGATGCTCTCGGCGATGACCCATTTCGTCGGCGTGGTCAGTGCCCCGCGCCGCGAGCAGTTCGCCTTCCGGCATATCGATTTCGTCGCGTTGGACGCGCGCCGCGTGTTGGCGATCCTGGTGTTCGCTGACAACGAGGTGCAGAACCGGGTCATCGAGCCGCGCCGCGCCTACGAGCCGGCCGAGCTGGAGCGGGTGGCCAACTATCTCAACGCGCATTTCGCCGGGCGCGCGCTGGCCGATATCCGCGCCAGCCTGATGCGCGAGCTGCGCACGGCCAAGGATGAAATGGAGCAACTGCTGGCGCACAGCGTGGAGCTGGCCGGCGAGGTGCTGGTGCCGGCCTCGGCCGAGGACATCGTGCTGGCCGGGCAGACCCGGTTGATGGGCGTGCAGGACCTCTCGGACCTGGACCGCCTGCGCGAGCTGTTCGAGGCCTTCGCCAGCAAGCGCGAGATCCTGCAGCTGCTCGAGCGCACCATCCAGGCGCCGGGCGTGCGCATCTTCATCGGCGAGGAAACCGGGATGGTGCCGCTGGGCGACGTCTCGCTGGTCACCGCGCCTTACGCCGCCCATGGCCGGGTGCTGGGCGTGCTGGGGGTGATCGGCCCCAAGCGCATGGCCTACGAGCGGGTGATCCCGCTGGTGCAGACGGCAGCCCGCGAGCTGGGCGCGGCGATGGAGCCCCCGGCGGGCTGAGGCCATCTGCGGGTTGGCCATGGAGGGCGACGATTGTCCCGATCGAGCGCTTGAAACAATCCCTTCCCGCCCACATAGCGCGAGCAGGGGCGGGGTGTCGCCTGCCCATGGACGCGCAAATGAACCAAGACCACCCAGAATTCGATTCCGAGAACCCCCAGCAGGCCGCCGCGCCCGCCGACCCGCTCCAGGAGGAGCTGGAGTCGCTGCGCAGCGAGGTCGCCCTGGTCAAGGCCGACGCCCTGCGTGAGCGGGCCGACCTGGAGAACCAGCGCAAGCGCATCGCCCGCGACGTCGAGCAGGCGCGCCGCTTCGCCAACGAAAAACTGCTGGGCGAACTGCTGCCGGTGTTCGACAGCCTGGATGCCGGACTGGCGGCCGCCGGTGCCGAACCGAGCCCGCTGCGCGATGGCCTGGAGCTGACCTACAAGCAGCTGCTCAAGGTCGCCGCCGACAACGGCCTGACCCTGCTCGACCCGACCGGCCAGGCGTTCAATCCCGAACACCACCAGGCCATCAGCCAGATCGAGGGCGCCGCCGTGGCCCCGGGCCACGTCGCCCAGGTGTTCCAGAAGGGCTACCTGCTCAACGACCGCCTGCTGCGCCCCGCGCTGGTGGTGGTGGCCAAGCACGACTGACCCATGCCGGCGCGGCCAGGGCTGAACCTGGCTGGCGCCGGACGGAACGCAGTTTCGTGGTGATGGCTTGAATGCGTTGGGGCCATCCCCACATCCGAACCAGCCGCCGGCATGGCGCCGGCAAGAAAACGAACAAGCATCTCTTCAGGAGTCATCCCTCATGGGCAAGATCATCGGTATCGACCTGGGCACCACCAATTCCTGCGTGGCGATCATGGATGGCGGCAAGGCCCGCGTCATCGAGAATTCCGAGGGCGACCGCACCACGCCTTCGATCGTCGCCTACACCAAGGACGGCGAAGTGCTGGTGGGTGCCTCGGCCAAGCGCCAGGCCGTCACCAATCCCAAGAACACCTTCTACGCGGTGAAGCGCCTGATCGGCCGCAAGTTCACCGACGCCGAAGTGCAGAAGGACCTGGACCTGGTGCCGTACAGCATCGTCCAGCATGACAACGGCGACGCCTGGGTGGCCACCGCCGACGGCAAGAAGCTGGCGCCGCAGGAAATCTCCGCGCAGGTGCTGGAGAAGATGAAGAAGACCGCCGAAGCCTTCCTGGGCGAGACGGTCACCGAGGCGGTCATCACCGTGCCGGCGTACTTCAACGACAGCCAGCGCCAGGCGACCAAGGACGCCGGCCGCATCGCCGGCCTGGACGTCAAGCGCATCATCAACGAGCCGACCGCCGCGGCCCTGGCCTATGGCCTGGACAAGGACGGCGCGGACCGCAAGATCGCCGTGTACGACCTGGGCGGCGGCACCTTCGACGTGTCGATCATCGAGATCGCCTCGGTGGACGGCGAGAAGCAGTTCGAGGTGCTGGCGACCAACGGCGACACCTTCCTGGGTGGCGAGGACTTCGACAAGCGCGTCATCGACTACCTCGTGGAAGAGTTCCAGAAGGACCAGGGCATCGACCTGCGCAAGGACCCGCTGGCCCTGCAGCGCCTGAAGGACGCTGCCGAGCGCGCCAAGATCGAGCTTTCCTCCGCGCAGCAGACCGAGGTCAACCTGCCGTACGTCACCGCCGATGCTTCCGGCCCGAAGCACCTGAACATCAAGCTGACGCGCGCCAAGCTCGAAGCGCTGGTGGAAGATTTGATCCGCAAGTCGATCGAACCGTGCCGCACCGCGCTCAACGACGCCGGCCTGCGCGCCAGCGACGTCAACGAGGTGATCCTGGTCGGCGGCCAGACCCGTATGCCGAAGGTGCAGCAGGCCGTGGCCGAGTTCTTCGGCAAGGAACCGCGCAAGGACGTCAACCCGGACGAGGCCGTGGCACTGGGCGCGGCGATCCAGGGCGGCGTGCTGGCCGGCGACGTCAAGGACGTGCTGCTGCTGGACGTGACCCCGCTGTCGCTGGGCATCGAGACCATGGGCGGCGTGTTCACCAAGATCATCGAGAAGAACACCACCATTCCGACCAAGGCCTCGCAGGTGTTCTCCACCGCCGAGGACAACCAGTCGGCCGTGACCGTGCACGTGCTGCAGGGTGAGCGCGAGCAGGCCCGCTTCAACAAGTCGCTGGCCAAGTTCGACCTCTCCGGCATCGAGCCGGCGCCGCGCGGCCTGCCGCAGGTGGAGGTGTCCTTCGACATCGACGCCAACGGCATCCTGCACGTGTCGGCCAAGGACAAGAAGACCAACAAGGAACAGAAGGTCGAGATCAAGGCCGGTTCGGGCCTGTCGGACGACGAGATCCAGCGGATGGTGGCCGATGCCGAGGCGCACCGCGAGGAAGACAAGAAGTTCCATGAGCTGGTGCAGGCGCGCAACCAGGCCGACGGCCTGATCCACGCCACCCGCACGGCCATCACCGAGCACGGCAGCAAGGTGGGCGGCGATGTGATCGGCCGCGTCGAATCGGCGCTGTCGGACCTGGAAACGGCGATGAAGGGCGACGACAAGGGCCAGATCGAGGCCAAGACCAAGGCGCTGGAAGAGGCCGGCCAGTCGTTGTACGCGGCTGCGGCCGCCGCCGAGCAGGGTGGGGCCGCCGGCCCGGGCCCGGACGCCGGTGCCGCCGGTCGCGGTGGCGACGACGTGGTGGACGCCGAGTTCACCGAGGTCAAGGACGACAAGAAGTAAGTCGTCCTGTCGATAAAGCGAAGGAGCGGTGCCCCGGCATCGCTCCTTCGCCTCATCTGCTCCCCGTAATCCCTACACAGGTTCCCGTAGTCCTCCATGAGCAAGCGCGATTATTACGAAGTCCTGGGCGTAGCCCGTGGCGCCAGCGACGATGAACTGAAGAAGGCCTACCGCCGTTGCGCGATGAAGTACCACCCCGACCGCAATCCGGGCGATGCGGCGGCGGAGGCTTCGTTCAAGGAGTGCAAGGAGGCCTACGAGGTTCTTTCCGACGGCAACAAGCGGCGGATGTACGACGCGCACGGCCATGCGGCTTTCGAGCACGGCATGGGTGGTGGCGGCGGCCCGGGTGGCCCGGACATGGGTGACATCTTCGGGGACATCTTCGGCAACATTTTCGGTGGCGGCGGCGGTCCGCGCGCGGCGCGCCGCGGTGCCGATATCGGCTACGTGATCGAACTGGACCTGGAAGAGGCGGTCAGCGGCATCGAACGCCGCATCGAGATCCCGACGCTGGTCGAATGCGAGCCTTGCCACGGCAGCGGTTCGGAGGACGGCAAGGTCGAGACCTGCGCGACGTGCCAGGGCCGTGGGCAGGTGCGCATCCAGCGCGGCATCTTCGCGATGCAGCAGAGCTGCCCGCATTGCGCCGGGCGCGGGACGATCATCCAGAATCCGTGCAAGACCTGCCACGGTGCCGGGCGCATCGAGGATGA
This sequence comes from Pseudomonadota bacterium, assembly GCA_023386795.1. Lineage (GTDB taxonomy): Bacteria > Pseudomonadota > Gammaproteobacteria > Xanthomonadales > Xanthomonadaceae > Stenotrophomonas_A. Next base: position 690 of record JAEWJB010000120.1, on the reverse strand, counting down.
GAAGGTCCTGTCGGTGAAAATTCCCGCCGGCGTGGACAACGGCGACCGCATCCGCCTGGCGGGCGAGGGCGAGGCGGGTCCGGCCGGCACGCCACCGGGCGATCTGTACGTGGAAGTGCGCGTGCGAGAGCACGAGATTTTCAGCCGCGATGGCGACGACCTGCATTGCGAGGTGCCGATCCGCATCACCCAGGCGGCGTTGGGCGACACGGTGCGCGTGGCCACGCTGGGCGGCGAGGCGGAAATCCGCATCCCGGCCGAGACGCAGACGGGCAAGCTGTTCCGCCTGCGGGGCAAGGGCGTGCGTTCGGTGCGCAGCCGCAACCCGGGCGATCTGTACTGCCGGGTGGTGGTGGAGACACCGGTCAACCTGACGGCCGAACAGCGCAAGCTGCTGGAACAGTTCGAGGCGACCTTCTCCGGTGAGGAGGCGCGCAAGCATTCGCCGAAGTCCGCGACTTTCATGGATGGGGTGAAGGGGTTCTGGGATCGGATGACCTCCTGATCCAGTTTCAAATTTTGACCAGAAGGCCGCCTTTTTTCATGGCGGCCTTTTGCTTTTGTGGGGCTTTGGTTTTTTTGCGTGTTGCGGCGCTTTCGTTGATATCGCGCGGGCGCCCGGGGGGATGCCCTGGCGGGGACGCCAACTTCCGCATCCCTGCGGGGCTCGTAGGGCGACATCCATGTCGC
>JAEWJB010000118.1 GCA_023386795.1 Pseudomonadota bacterium | reverse complement strand
GCGACATGGATGTCGCCTACGAGCCTCCATGGATGGATTCACGGCGTGTCCCGAAAGCGTCCCCTCCCCCGCAGGCCCCGCGCGATCCATGGAAGCCGATCAACCTCGAAGGCCGCCGCAACCATCAGACCGCCAGCAACGCCCGCCCGCCCCAGCGGCAAAACCCCTCATTCCATTCAGTGCCGTTTCACCGCCTCAAAGCCAGCATCCGCAGCAACTCCCCCCACGCCGGTACGCCGCGATGAAATCCATCCCTTGGGTCCTGGGCATGCTGGCAGCAGGGCTGGCAATCGCGGCAGGCAGCGCGCATGCACAGCGCTATCGCGACGACGGCAACTATCGGGATGACGGTCGCTATTACGACGACCGGGGCAATGGCGACGTGGGTTACGACTACGCCCGGGTGGTCCGGGTAGATCCGATCATCGTGCGCGACCAGAACCGCGAACCGGCACGCTGCTACGACCATCCCGCCCAAGGCAGCTACGGCGGCGGTGGCGGCGACTACTACGGCGACAGCACGCCCACGGTGAACGCGCCCGGCCGTAGCCTGGCCACTGTCATTGGCGGCGTCGCCGGCGCGGTGGTTGGCAGCCGCTTCGGTGGCGGCAGCGGGCAGTTGCTGGGTACTGCGGTCGGCACGGTCGCCGGCGGGCTGGCAGGTCAATCGGTCTACGACGCCAACCACCCGCAGGAGCGCCAAGGCTACGTGCGCGTCTGCGATCCCGCGCCGGAACCGCGCGAAAGCGTCGATGGCTACGACGTCACCTACGAATACGGTGGCCGCACGTATCACACGCGCAGCGACTACAACCCCGGCGACCGCATCCGGGTACGCGTGGAAGCCGCGCCCGAATAGGGCCGGCTCAGGCGCCCGGCCAATCCAGCGTGCCGCGGATCACCGTCTGCACCTGGCCGCCGGACCACACCTCGCCGTCGGCGTCCACGAATAGCTCCAGCCGCGCATCGGCCCCGATCTCGCGGCCCTGGCTCACCCGGTAGCGACCGCCGTGGCCGGGCAGGGCGCGGCGATCGGCCAGCCACGCCGCCAGCACCGCGTTGGCTGCACCCGAAGCCGCATCCTCGAAACGCCGGCCCAGCCCGACGAACGCACGCACCGCCAGATCCCATTGCGCATCCGCTTCGGCGCGCGCGTAGGCGAATACCCCCATCGCCTGGGTCTGTTCGGCCAGCGCGGCAATCGCCTCCCAGTCCGGCGACAGCGCACGCAGCGTCGCCTCGTCGGCGACTTCGACCACCCACCAGCGGCGGCCGCCCTCCAGCAGCGCGGGCGGCAACGTGCCCAGCCGCCAGCCGCGCAATGCCTCGGCCAGGCGTGGATCATCCGCGGCCACCACTTCGCCCACCGTGGCACGTGGCGTGCGGATGGCGATGCTGCGATCAGCACCGTCCCCGTGTACTTGCAGCGGCAGCTGCCCGGCAACGCCGTCCTGCACCAGCAAGCCATCGCGCGCCTGCGCCAGTCCCAGTTCGAGCACCGCGTGCGCAGTGCCCACGCTCGGGTGGCCGGCGAAAGGCACTTCCTTCTGTGGCGAGAACATGCGAAGGCGGTAGCTCGCCGTTTCGTCGGTCGAGGGGAACACGAAGGTGGTCTCCGGCAGGCGTGTCCAGCGGGCGATGGCCTGCATCGCCGCCTCGTCCAAGCCCTCGGCATCGAGCACCACTGCCAATGGGTTGCCGCCACCGGCGCTCGTGGAAAACACATCCAGTTGCAGGAAACGGCGCGAAGTCATCGGCGGGGCTCGGAAAAACAGGGGCGCGCAGCTTACCAGTCGATCCGCCCGTCGATGACCGACTGCACCTGCCCGCCGATCCACACCTCGCCATCCGTGTCGATTTCCACCCGCACGCGGCCGTCGCGACCGACCTCGCGACCCTGGCTGGCGAGGTAGCGGCCTTCGCCCGGCGCGCGCCCCTGCGCGGCCAGACAGGCGCCTATCAGCGCATTGGCGCTGCCGGTCACCGGGTCCTCCGGTACGCCCACGCCTGGCGCGAACGCGCGCACCGCGACCTGGTAACCCTGGCTGCCGTCGCACAGCGCGAAGGCGGCCAGCTTGCCGTGCCCCGGCCACTGGGCGATTGCCGCGAAATCGGGATCCAGTGCGCGCAGCGAGGCTTCATCTCGCGCTTCCAGCAGCCACCAATCCGGGCCGTTGTTCCACAGCTGGACCGGGCGCGGCGCGGCGATGGCCGCCAGCGAAGGCGGCAGTGGCGGGGCGGCGACATCGCGCAGCTGCGCGCGTGGACTGCGAACCCGGGCGCGCAGGTCATGTCGCGGGCCGTTCAGTTGCGCCGGCAACAAACCCGCCGCGCATTGCTGCACCAGCGCGCCGTTGCGCGGCGTTGCCAGCCCCAGGTGCACCGCGGCCCACGCCGCGCCCACGCTGGGGTGGCCGGCAAACGGGAGTTCCATCTTCGGAGTGAAGATGCGGATGCGGTAATCGGCGCCTTCTTCCGGCGGCAGGAAGAACACCGTCTCGGACAGGTTCAGCCACGCCGCCAGGCCCTGCATCTGCGACTCGGACATCCCGTCGGCGTCCACCACCACCCCCAGCGGATTGCCCGCCCCGGGGCGGGCGGCGAAGACATCGAGCTGGAGGTATCGGCGAACGGTCATGATCGGGGCCTGTGGCAGTAGAATCGGGGGTTCCGCGTCCATTCGCGGCGCGGCATCCCCCCTATCGTAGACAACCTTTAACCATGTCAGCTTCCCCTTCCGTGGATCGTTGGATCGTCCTCAAGTTCGGCGGCACTTCGGTGTCGCGTCGCCATCGCTGGGACACGATCGGGAAACTGGCGAAAAAACGCGCGGACGAAACCGGCGCGCGCGTGCTGGTGGTGGTGTCGGCGCTGTCGGGCGTCACCAACGAGCTCACCGCCCTGGCCGACGGCGCCGCCGACAGCCGCGAGCGCGTGGCCGCGCTGGAACAGCGCCATCGCGATTTCCTGTCCGAGCTGGAGCTCGACGTGGAAGCCGTGCTGGGCAAGCGGTTGGCCGCGCTGCGCGGGCTGCTCGACGACCCGCGCGCGGCGACCCGCACGCTGGACTGGCAGGCCGAGGTGCTGGGCCAGGGCGAACTGCTGTCCTCGACCATCGGTGCGGCCTACCTGCGCGCCAGCGGGCTGGACATCGGCTGGGCGGACGCACGCGACTGGCTCGATGCCCTGCCGCCGCAGCCCAACCAGAGCGAGTGGTCGCGGCGCCTGTCAGTGTCGTGCCAGTGGCAGTCCGACGCGGCCTGGAAGGCACGCTTCGACGCCCAGCCCACGCGCATGCTGATCACCCAGGGCTTCATCTCGCGCCATGGCGATGGCGGCACCGCCATCCTCGGCCGCGGCGGTTCGGACACCTCGGCGGCGTACTTCGGCGCGCTGCTCGGCGCCAGCCGCGTGGAGATCTGGACCGACGTGCCCGGCATGTTCAGCGCCAACCCGCGCGAAGTGCCCGATGCGCGCCTGCTCACCCGCCTGGATTATTACGAAGCGCAGGAAATCGCCACCACCGGCGCCAAGGTGCTGCACCCGCGCTCGATCAAGCCCTGCCGCGATGCCGGCGTGGCGATGGCCATCCTCGACACCGAGCGCCCGGACCTGCCGGGCACGCGTATCGACGGCACCGCCGAGCCGGTGCCGGGCGTGAAGGCGATCAGCCGCCGCAACGGCATCGTGCTGGTGTCGATGGAAGGCATCGGCATGTGGCAGCAGGTCGGCTTCCTGGCCGACGTGTTCAACCTGTTCAAGAAGCACGGCCTGTCGGTGGACCTGATTGGTTCGGCCGAGACCAACGTCACCGTGTCGCTGGACCCGTCCGAGAACCTGGTCAATACCGACGTGCTCTCGGCGCTGTCGGCGGACCTGTCGGAAATCTGCCGGGTCAAGATCATCGTGCCCTGCGCCGCCATCACGCTGGTCGGCCGCGGCATGCGCTCGCTGCTGCACAAGCTCTCCGACGTGTGGGCCACGTTCGGCAAGGAGCGCGTGCACATGATCTCGCAGTCGTCCAACGACTTGAACCTGACCTTCGTGATCGACGAGAGCGATGCCGACGGCCTGCTGCCGATCCTGCACGCCGAGCTGATCGACAGCGGCGCGATGCCGGTGGGCGAGGGCGAGGTGTTCGGCCCGCGCTGGCGCGAAATCACCGGCTCGGTGCGCCCGCGCCCGGTGCCGTGGTGGCGCGGCGAGCGCGAGCACCTGCTGCGCCTGGCCCAGGCCGGCACGCCGCGCTACGTCTACCACCTGCCGACGGTGCGCGAACGCGCGCGTTCGCTGATGGCCATTCCCGCCATCGACCAGCGTTACTACGCAATCAAGGCCAACTCGCATCCGGCCATCCTCCAGGCGCTGGTACAGGAAGGCTTCGGCCTGGAATGCGTCTCCCATGGCGAGCTGCGCCGGGTGTTCGACACCCTGCCCGAGCTCTCGCCGCGCCGCGTGCTGTTCACCCCGAGCTTCGCGCCCAAGGCCGAGTACGAGGCCGGTTTCGCGCTGGGCGTGACCGTCACGCTCGACAACGTCGAGGCGTTGCGCCATTGGCCAGAGGTGTTCCGCAACAGGCAGATCTGGCTGCGCATCGACCTGGGCCATGGCGATGGCCACCACGAGAAGGTCAACACCGGCGGCAAGCAGTCGAAGTTTGGTCTGTCGGCCTCACGCGTGGACGAGTTCGTCGACGCCGCGCGCGCACTGGACATCACCATTACCGGCCTGCACGCCCATCTGGGCAGCGGCGTGGAGACCAGCCAGCACTGGCGGCTGATGTTCGACGAACTCGCCGGCTTCGCGCGCCGCATCGGCACGGTGGAGATCATCGATATCGGCGGCGGCCTGCCGATTCCCTACAGCGCCGAGGACGAGCCGTTCGACCTGGAACGCTGGGGCGCCGGACTGGCCGAGGTGCGCGCGGTGCACCCGGCCTTCCGCCTGGCGATCGAGCCGGGCCGCTTCCTGGTCGCCGAATCCGGTGTGCTGCTGGCCGGCGCGACGCAGGTGATCGAGAAGGACGGTATCCACCGGGTCGGCCTGGATGCCGGCATGAACACGCTGATCCGCCCGGCGCTGTACGACGCCTGGCACGACATCGAGAACCTCTCGCGCCTGGATGACACCGCGCTGGGCGCGTTCGACGTGGTGGGGCCGATCTGCGAATCCTCCGACGTGTTTGGCAAGCGCCGCCAGCTGCCGGTGGCGACCGCGCCGGGCGATGTCATGCTCGTCGCCGACGCGGGCGCCTATGGTTATTCGATGGCCAGCACCTACAACCAGCGCGAACTTCCACGCGAGGATGTGATCGATGCGCCGGCCGGCTGATCGCTTCACCCATACCCCCCACATGATCCGCCCGGCCGCGCACCCCCTCGCGCGAAAACCGGGCTGCCTGTCCCCGGAAATTCCATGACTGCTTTCGACAAGACCCAGGTCTCCTGCTTCCGCTTCGTGCGCTGCGGCTTCGACGCCGCCAGCGGCGTCGCTTCGCTGGTCTACGCCTTCGACCAGGGCCCGGAAATGGTGGAGACGATCACCGTGCCGGGCGCGCCGTTCCAGCTGGATGGCGCCCGCGCCGAAGCGGTGCAGCGTGCCCTGCGGTTGCTGCACCTGTTCGCCGGGGTGAGCTACTACAAGGCGGCGGTGCCGCCGCAGGTGGTGATCGACGATTACCAGATCGACGCGGCCACCGCCGCGCTGGTCGAGGACCTGTACCTGCACGGCCTGGGCGAGTTCGCCTACCGCAATGGCTTGAACCTGCGCGGCCGCTTCAAGCTGCCGGTCGGCGCACACGCCGCACCGACGGCCGCTGCGGTCGGCTTGCCGGCGCGTGCGCTGGTGGCCATCGGCGGCGGCAAGGATTCACTGGTGAGCATCGAGGCCCTGCGCGCGGCCGGCGTCGAACAGACGGTCACCTGGATCGGCGGTTCGCAGCTGATTCGTGCCTGCGCAGAGCGCACTGGCCTGCCCACGCTCAACCTGGGCCGCACGCTGGCACCGGAACTGTTCGAGCTCAACCGGCAGGGGGCCTACAACGGGCACATTCCGGTGACCGCGGTGAACTCGGTCATCATGCTGCTGGCCGCGCTGCTCACGGGCGCCGATCAGGTGGTGTTCTCCAACGAACGTTCGGCCAGCTACGGCAGCCAGATACCGGGCACCGGCGAAGTGAACCACCAGTGGTCCAAGGGCTGGGCGCTGGAGCGGGCGCTGGGCGAGTACGTCGAGCGCCATGTCGCCAGCGACCTGCATTACTACTCGTTGCTGCGACCGCTTTCGGAACTGGCGGTGGCGCGCCAGTTCGCCAAGACCGACCACTACGACGCGCATTTCTCCAGCTGCAACCGCAACTTCCACATCATGGGCGAGCGCCCGGTGAACCGCTGGTGCGGCGTGTGCCCGAAGTGCCATTTCGTGTTCCTGGCGCTGGCGCCGTTCATGCCCAAGACGCGGCTGGTCAAGATCTTCGGCCGCAACCTGCTCGACGACGCCAGCCAGGCCGGCGGTTTCGATGCACTGTTGGAGTTCCAGGACCACAAGCCGTTCGAGTGCGTGGGCGAAGGGCGCGAATCGCGCGCGGCCATGGCGACGCTGGCAGCGCGCCCGGAGTGGAAGGAAGACGTGCTGGTGAAGCGTTTTGCCCGCGAGATCCAGCCACAGCTGCCGGCCGACGAACTGTTGCTGGCACCGCAGCTGGAAATTGGCGAGGAGCACCGCATCCCGGCGGCGCTGTGGGAGCGCGTGCGTGCGAATTTCGCAGCTTGAGGGACAAGCGGTCGCGCTGTGGGGCTGGGGGCGCGAAGGCCGCTCGGCCTACCGGGCGATCCGCGCCGCTTTGCCGGCGCAGCCGCTGACGCTGTTCTGCGCCGCGCACGAGGTGGCTGAAGCGCAGGCACTGGGCGACGCGCACCTGTCGGTCGAGACCGAAGCCAGCGCCGCTGCGTTATCGCGCTTCGCGGTGGTGGTGAAGTCGCCGGGCATCAGCCCGAACCGTCCCGAGGCGCTGGCCGCCGCGCAGGCAGGAACACATTTCGTCGGCGGTACCGCGTTGTGGTTCGGCGCGCATGCGCAGCCGGGCGGCATCGTGCCGGGCGCAGTGTGCGTGACTGGCACCAAGGGCAAGAGCACCACCACGGCATTGCTGGCGCACCTGCTGCGCGCCGGCGGGCATCGCACGGCGCTGGCCGGCAATATCGGCCTGCCACTGCTGGAGCTGCTGGCGCCGGTGCCGCCGCCGCAGTACTGGGCGATCGAGCTGTCGAGCTACCAGACCCGTGAGGTGGCGCGCAGTGGCGTGCGGCCCCAGCTGGCGCTGGTGCTCAACCTGTTTCCCGAACACCTCGACTGGCATGGCGGGGAGGCGCAATACATCGCCGACAAGCTGTCGCTGGTGACCGAGGCGGCGCCGCGGATCGCGCTGCTCAACGCGGAAGACCCGCGACTGGTGGCGCTGGCGCCGAGCCTGACGGCCAGCGAGGTGCGCTGGTTCAACCATGCCGAAGGCTGGCATCTGCGCGGCGAGGTGGTGCATCGCGGCGAGGTGGCGGTGTTCGATACGGCGCGCGTGCCGCTGCCGGGCCGGCACAATCGCGGCAACCTGTGCGCGGTGTTGGCGGCGATCGAGGCGCTGGGGCTGGATGCAGCGGCGCTCGCGCCGGCGGCGTTGACCTTCCAGCCGTTGCCCAACCGGCTGCAGACGATGGGCACGCGAGATGGCATCCGCTACGTCAACGATTCGATCAGCACGACGCCGCACGCGACGCTGGCGGCGCTGGCCTGTTTCCCAGGGCAGCGGGTGGCGCTGCTGGTCGGTGGCCACGACCGCGGGCTGGACTGGCACGATTTCGCCGCGCACATGGCCGACGATGCGCAAGCACCGATCGAGATCGTGACGATGGGTGCCAACGGGCCGCGCATCCATGCGTTGCTGCTGCCGTCGGCGCAGGCCGGGCGGTTCGGGCTGCATGCGGCGAAGGACCTGCCCGAGGCGGTGTCGCTGGCACAGGCGGCGCTGGGCGAGGCGGGCGGCGTGGTACTGCTTTCGCCGGGCGCGCCGAGTTTTGGCGCATATGCCGACTATGTGGCGCGTGGCCGCCATTTTGCTTCGCTTGCCGGGTTTGATCCGGAGGCGATCAGTGCGATCCCGGGGTTGGGCGTCGCCTGATTTCCGTTGCTCGGTGTCCTCGCCCGAGCGCCCGATGCTTTCCGGCGGCGGATCGGCGATCAAAAGCAAGTGGTCAAATCTTCGCCAAGCAATGGCGAAGCCTTGCGGCACAAGCCGTGTGGAGGGTTATCCACAAACTTCTCCGGGGATCATCCACATGGGCTGTGGAGAAGCTTTTTTTCTGTGGCGATATTTTCGCCATCGCAATGGAGATGCTTGCGCCGCAAGGCGCCTGCACAATTGTCCACAGGCTTCTCCCGCAGCCATCCACATGGGATGTGCACAACCGCGCCGGTCACGCGGGCGGGCTACACTCGCCGCCACTATCCAGCCGGAGGCAGTCCGATGAGCAGGCACAATCCTTGGCAGTGGGCGGTGGGCATGCTGGTCCTGGCGGCGCTGCCGCTGTCCGCTTCGGCTGCCATGCAGGCCAGGCCGGTCGAGTGGAAGATCGGCCAGGACACTTTCAGTGGCGTGCTGGTGTATGACGATGCCGGCGATGCGAAGCGCCCGGGCCTGGTGATGGTGCCGAACTGGCGCGGGGTCAACGCGTCGGCGGTGGAGAAGGCCAAGAAGATCGCCGGCGACGATTACGTGGTGCTGGTGGCCGATGTGTACGGCAAGAACGTGCGCCCCAAGGACGACAAGGAGGCCGGGCAGGTGGCCGGCAAGCTGCGCGCGGATCGGGCAACGCTGCGCGCGCGCGCCGCCAAGGCGGTGGAGGTGCTGAGGGCGCAGGCCGGCAAGGCGCCGGTGGATGCTTCGCGCATCGGCGCGGTGGGCTTCTGCTTCGGCGGCACGACGGTGCTTGAACTGGCGCGCTCGGGCGCACAGCTGGCCGGCGTGGTCACCCTGCATGGTGGCATCTCCACCGATATGCCGGCACAAGCCGGTGCGGTGAAGACGCCCGTGCTGGTGCTCAACGGGGCGGCCGACAAGAGCGTGACCCCCGAGGACATCGCCGCGTTCCAGAAGGAAATGGATGCCGCCGGGGCGGACTGGCAGTTCGTGAACTTCAGCGGGGCGGTGCACTGCTTCGCCGAGGCCGATGCGAACAGCCCGCCGGGCTGTGTCTACCACCCGCGTGCGGCGAAGCGGGCTTACCGGATGCTCGAGGACTTCTTCGAGGAGCGGTTCGGGGATTGAGCGCGGAGGCGGGTGGCGCGCGTCAGTGCGTGCGCGCCACCGCGTAGCGTGCCAGGCCGCGCAGCGCGGCCACCGCATCGTTCTCTTCCAGGCCGTCGAGCGCCTGCTCGGCGGCCTGCGCATATTCCTCGGCGCGACGGCGGCTGTACTCCAGGCCGCCGGTGGCGTGGATCGCCGCCAGCACTTCCGGCATCGCCTCCGCATCGCCCTGTTCGACGATCTCGCGCAGGCGCGCCTGCGTGGTGGCATCGGAGTGTGCAATGGCGTGGATCAGCGGCAGGGTGGCCTTGCCTTCGGCCAGGTCGTCGCCCAGGTTCTTGCCCAGGTCGGCGGCATCGGCGGCGTAGTCGAGCACGTCGTCGGCGATCTGGAACGCATAACCCAGCTGCATGCCGTAGTCGTACAGCCGTTGCTGCGTCGCTTCATCCGCGCCGCTGGCCAGTGCGCCCAGGCGCGTGCCGGCGGCGAACAGCACCGCGGTCTTGCGCTCGATGACGCGCAGGTAGGCCGCTTCGTCGGTATCGGGGTTATGGACGTGCAGCAGCTGCAGCACCTCGCCTTCGGCGATCCGGTTGGTGGTATCGGCCAGGATGCGCATCACCGGCATGCGGTCCAGTTCGACCATCAGCTGGAAACTGCGCGAATACAGGAAGTCGCCCACCAGCACGCTCGGCGCGTTGCCCCACAGGGCATTGGCGGTGCTGCGGCCGCGCCGCAGGTCCGATTCGTCCACCACGTCGTCGTGCAGCAAGGTCGAGGTGTGGATGAACTCGATGATCGCCGCGAGCTGGTGGTGCTCCGGGCCGCCGGCGCCCAGGGCGCGGCCGGCCAGCATCACCAGCATCGGGCGCAAGCGCTTGCCACCGGCGGAGATGATGTGATCGGCGATCTGGTTGATCAGCACGACATCCGAAGCGAGGCGACTGCGGATCAGGGCATCGACCGCGGCCATGTCGGGGGCGGCGAGCTGCTGGATCTGGGGCAGGCCCAGGGCGGGGCGGAGGTCTTCGGCGAGGCTCATGCGGATCGGGCTGGAAGCGTCGCCGAATTATAGGCGACTGCCCGTGTTTACGTTGTCGCCGGGCGGGGATGGCCCGTTCCGAACCCCGCACCCTTGCTGCGCTGCAGGATGCGCCCCTGCCCGGATCGGATAGGCTTCGCCCGACTGCTCGCAGCCCTGGGAGGGGATCGGCGCGGCAGTCTCGCTTTTCGGGAAACACGCGTTCCACCGCTGCACACCGGTCCCCACGGCCGGCGGTTGGTCTTGCTGCGCTGTTCTTTCAACCCGGAGGAAGCATGAAGCATGTCATCGCCATCCTGGCGCTCGCTTGTCTGCTGGTCGGCCTGGCGGTGTCCGCCTCGGGCGCCGACCAGGTCACCACGGTCCCGGTCCATTTCAAGCACGGCGCCAGCAGCGCCACGCAGAAGGGGCATTTCACCGGCTACGACAGCGTGCACTACACGCTCGACGCCAATGCCGGGCAGGTGATGCGCGTGAGCGTCAGCGGCAGCAACAACGCCAGTTTCAATGTGTACAAGCCGGGCGATGAGCCGGGTGCGGCCGAGGCCATCGGCAGCGGGGGCGTGGGCACGCCGTGGGAAGGCAAGCTGCCTGCCAGCGGCGAATACATCGTGCAGGTCTACCAGATGCGCGCTTCGGCGCGGCGTGGCGAGAAGGTCGACTTCACGGCCCAACTCGCCGTGCGCTGACCGCCCCAGCGGATACCCCACGCGCAGGGGGCTGTGGCCCCCGCCGCGCGGGCACGCCTGAAGTGCTTCGCCCGACACGGCGCCGGGCCAGGCAAGGACGGCCCGTGGGGGGAGGTGCTGGTAAGATGGGGCATCGGGCTGCCCCTCGGGCAGCACCCTCCGGCCGGCCCGGCTCCCCGCCCGCGGCCCGCCACGCCCCAATCGCCTCATTCAGACGGAAACGCTATGGCCCGCGGCATCAACAAAGTCATCCTCGTCGGCAATCTCGGCAACGACCCCGAGGTCAAGTACACCCAGAGCGGCATGGCCGTGACCCGTTGCAGCCTGGCCACCACCAGCGTGCGCAAGGACCGCGACGGCAACCAGCAGGAACGCACCGAATGGCACCGCGTGGTGTTCTTCGGCAAGCTCGGCGAGATCGCCGGCGAGTACCTGCGCAAGGGCAGCTCGGTCTACGTGGAAGGCTCGATCCGCTACGACAAGTACACCGGCCAGGATGGCGTGGAGAAGTACTCCACCGACATCGTCGCCGACGAGATGCAGATGCTGGGTGGCCGCGGTGAAGGTGGCGGCGGTGGTGGTGGCGGTGGCGATCGCCCGCAGCGCCAGTCCGCGCCGCGCCAGGAATATGCCCCGCGTCGCCAGGCACCGGCGCCGCAGCAGTCCGCGCCGCCGATGGACGATTTCGCGGACGACGATATTCCGTTCTGAAGCCAGCTACATCGAAGCACTGATTCGAAGAATACAAAGCCCTGTCTCCACAGGGCTTTTTCTTTTGTGGCCGCGCGCCGCAAACCGGCTCGGTCACGAGACGCGCAAGCCGCGCATTCCGGCTCCGCAAGCCGCGCCGGCTTCATCATCCCCTTCCGCTTCGGCACCACCGGTTGTGCCTTGCAGCATGGCTTTTCGTGCGCTGCGTCTTGCAAAAAAACGACTTCATCCTCTATGGTGCAATCGATTGCATTGCGGCGAATCCTTCGTGTTGGATTCCGGTTGGGAGGCCGGGAGATGGATGGCTACCCATTCGATCGGACCCGCGCGAACGCACACGTTCAACAGGCGCGATGCGCTGCGCATTGCCGTCGCCGGCAGCCTTGGCCTGGGCGCCGCGGGCTTGCTGCCTGCGTTCGCCGAAGCGGCCGCGCTGAAGGGCAACCTCAAGCATTCGGTGGCCCGATGGACGTTTCCGCAGCAGTCGGTTGCCCAGCTTTGCCAGACCGTGAAAGACATCGGCTTTGCCGCCATCGACCTGGTCGGCCCGGCCGACTGGCCCACCCTGAAGGCGCATGGCGTGTACAGCTCGATGTGCAACGGCGCGGAGCTGGGGCTGGACAAGGGCTTCGCCGGCCGCGAATTCCACGACCAGTTGGTGGACCGCTACACGCGGCACATCGACCTGGTGGCCGACGCCGGCTATCGCAACCTCATCTGCTTTTCCGGCAATCGCAACGGCATGGATCCCCAGCAGGGCATGGCCCATGCAGAAGCCGGGCTCAAGCGCATCCTCGGGCACGCCGAGAAGCGGGGCGTGGTGTTGGTGATGGAGCTGCTCAACTCCAAGGTCGACCATCCCGATTACCTGTGCGACCACTCCGCATGGGGCGTCGAGTTGTGCCGGCGCATCGGCTCTGACCATTTCGGCCTGCTGTACGACATCTACCACATGCAGATCATGGAGGGCGACATCATCGCCACCATCGGCAAGCATCACGCGTGTTTCAAGCACTACCACACCGCGGGCGTGCCCGGGCGGCACGAGATCGGGGACGACCAGGAACTCCACTATCCCGCCATCTGCCGCGCTATCCGCGGCACCGGCTTCGATGGCTATCTGGCGCAGGAGTTCATGCCCGCCGCGCCGGATCCCGTCGGCTCGCTGCGCGAGGCGATCCGCCTGTGCGACGTCTGAAAACAAAATCCACCCAGGTGAAGTAGACCCATGGCAGACAATCACTACGACGCCATCGTCGTCGGCTCGGGAATCAGTGGCGGTTGGGCGGCGAAGGAGCTGACCGAGAAGGGCCTGAAGGTCCTGATGCTCGAGCGCGGTCGCAACATCGAGCACGTCAAGGACTACGTCAACGCGATGAAGGAGGCGTGGGACTTCCCGCATCACAACCGGCCGACGCAGGCAATGAAGGCCGCCTATCCGGTGCTCATGCGCGACTACGGCCTGGTGGAGAACCTGCAAGGCATGTGGGCCGACGAAAAGGAATCGCCTTATACCGAGACCAAGCGGTTCGACTGGTTCCGCGGCTACCACGTGGGCGGTCGCTCGCTGATGTGGGGGCGTCAGAGCTACCGGCTTTCGGACCTGGATTTCGAGGCCAACCTCAAGGACGGCATCGCCACCGACTGGCCGATCCGCTACGCCGACATCGCGCCCTGGTATGACTACGTGGAGAAATTCGCCGGCATCGCCGGCACGCGCGAAGGGCTGGACGTGTTGCCCGACGGCGAGTTCCTGCCGCCGATCCCGCTGAACATCGTCGAGAAGGACGTGGCGGCGCGGATCCAGAAGGCCTTCGGCGGCACCCGCCACCTGATCCACTCGCGCACGGCGAACATCACCCAGCCCAAGGTCGAGCAGGGCCGCGTCAACTGCCAGTATCGCAACAAGTGCATCCTGGGCTGTCCCTTCGGCGCCTATTTTTCCACCCAGTCCGCGACGCTGCCGGCGGCCATGAAGACCGGCAACCTGACCCTGCGTCCCTTCTCCATCGTCAAGGAAGTGCTCTACGACAAGGACCGCAAGCGCGCGCGGGGCGTGGAAATCATCGATGCCGAAAGCGGGCAGACCTACCAGTACACGGCAAGCATCATCTTCCTCAACGCCTCTTCGTTCAACTCGAGCTGGCTGCTGATGAACTCCGCCACCGACGTGTGGGAGGGTGGACTGGGGTCTTCGTCCGGCGAGTTGGGGCACAACGTGATGGACCATCATTTCGGTGCCGGCGCTTCGGGCCGCGTCGAAGGCTACGAGGACAAGTACTACTTCGGTCGCCGCCCCTGTGGTTTCTATATTCCCCGTTTCCGCAATGTTGCTTCGGACAGGCGCGACTACCTGCGCGGATTCGGTTACCAGGGCGGTGCCAGCCGCACGGGCTGGTCGCGCGAAATCGCCGAGCTCAGCATCGGTGCCGACCTGAAGGACGCGCTGACCCTGCCGGGCGATTGGCGTATCGGCATGACCGGCTTCGGCGAAATGTTGCCCCACCACGACAATACGATCCGCCTGGATCCGCACCGCAAGGACAAGTGGGGGCTGCCGGTGCTGGCGATGGACGTCGCCTTGCGCGCGAACGAGAAGGCCATGCGCAAGGACATGGCCGCCGATGCCGCCGAGATGCTGGAGGCCGCGGGCGTCAAGGACGTGGAAATGCACGACGACGACTACGCTCCGGGCAAGGGCATCCACGAGATGGGGACCGCCCGCATGGGGCGTGACCGGAGGAATTCCGTGCTGAACCAGCACAACCAGGTGTGGGATGCGCCCAACGTCTACGTGACCGACGGTGCCTGCATGACCTCCAGCGCATGCGTCAATCCTTCGTTGACCTACATGGCGCTCACGGCGCGGGCCGCGGACCATGCCGTGCGCGAACTCAAAGCGGGGAACCTGTGATGGAACGTCGCGAACTTCTGAAGATGATCGTCGCCGCCACGGGCGCGGCCATGGTCGGCCTGCCCGCGCTCGCCCTTGGACAGAGCCCGGGGGCAGGGGGCAGTCACGCATTCTCCGCGGGCGATGTCGCCATGCTCGACGAAATCGCCGACACCCTCCTGCCGCGCACGCGGACCCCGGGTGCGAAGGATGCCGGCGTGGGCGTGTTCATGGCGCAATTCGTCACCGACTGCTACACCGCCAAGGAGCAGGCCACGTTCCGTGCAGGGCTGGCCGATATCGACACACGCGCCGGCGGCCGGTTCGTGTCGCTCACGCCACAGGCGCGCACCGAACTGCTGCGCGCGCTGGATGCCGAAGCCCGGAAGCATGCTGGCAAGGCGACCGACACCGGTGCCGCGAGGGTCGCATCAGCGATGCCGCATTACTTCACGATGATCAAGCAGCTGGCCATCTTCGGCTTTTTTACCTCCAAGGTCGGCGCGACCGAAGTGCTGCGTTACGTCGCCGTGCCGGGCCGCTACGATGGCGACCTGGCCTACGCGCCCGGCACGCCCGCGTGGGCGACCGGCTGATGGAGCGCAAGACTTCGCCCATGCGCCACTTTCCCGGGATCACCATGACCAGACCCCTCCTGATGGCGACCTGCCTGCTGGCCGCCGCGCCGGTATTCGCGCAGGACGCCCGCGATCCGACGAAGACCGAAGTGTGGAAGCCCGTGCCGGCGATCGTGGCCACGCCGCCCGGCGGCGCGCCTTCCGACGCGATCGTGCTGTTCGATGGCGGAGACCTCTCCGCCTGGGAGTCCGAGCAGGGCGGGCGCGTGCCCTGGACCGTTGCCGACGGCGTGTTGACCGTCGTGCCTGGCAGCAAGGGTATCCGCACCCGGCAGCGCTTCTGCGACGTCCAGTTGCATGTCGAGTGGCGCACCCCGACCACGACGCAGGGTTTCGATGGCCAGCAGCGGGGCAACAGCGGCATCTTCCTGCAGGACTTGTACGAGCTGCAGGTGCTCGACAGTTACAACAATCCCACCTATGCGAACGGGCAGGCCGGCTCGATCTACAAGCAGGCTATTCCGCTGGTGAACGCCTCGCGCGCACCCGGCCAGTGGCAGGTCTACGACATCATCTGGAAGGCGCCGCGGTTCTCGGCAGGGGGCGGGCTCACATCACCGGCGCGCATCACCGTCCTGCACAACGGCGTCCTGGTGCAGGACGACACCGTGCTGTCGGGCAAGACCGAGTACATCGGGGCGCCCTCCTATTCGCCGCACGGGTGCGCGCCGATCTCCCTGCAGGAACACGACGCGAAGGTCAGCTATCGCAACATCTGGGTGCGCGAGCTGTAGCGCCGACGCACAGCCAGCGCCGGCGCCGCGTGCTATTGCGCCAGGAAGCTGGCGATGTCGTCGACATCCTGCTGTGACAGTTGGGAAAAGGGCGGCATCAAGCCGCCGCCCTGCCTGATCTTTTCCTTGATCTGCGCCGGTCCCAGCCGCTTGCCCACGTCGGTGAGGGCGGGGAACGTGCCCGGCACGCCCGCACGGTCCGCGCCGTGGCAGGCCGTGCAGTTCGTGGCATAAAGCCGGGCGCCGGCGGCAGGGTCGTCCTTTGACCACGCGGTGGTCGAAAGCGATGTCCCGACGAGAAGCGCAGCCGCTGCGAGGATCGTTTTCAAATGGGGCTCCTGGGCGTGCTAGCGATGCGTGCGGGCGGCCAGGTGGTCGCGCAGATAGTCCGCCCCGGCCCGGATGACCACCGCGGGATCGCGTGGGTGGTCGTGCTCGATGATGTACCACTGCACGCCGGCGCTCGCCGCGGCGGGAAGAATCGCGTTCCAGTCCAGGACACCCTGGCCCACGGCGGCAAAGCCGCCCTCGTCCTGGGCTTGTCCTGCCGGGGCATTGTCCTTGGCGTGCACCGCGAACAGCCGGCCCTTGAACTTGCCCAGCATCACGACCGGGTCGTAACCCGCGCGGGCCACCCAGGCCAGGTCGAGCTCGGTCTCCAGGTCGGGACCGGCGGCTGCGAACAGCAGTTCCAGGCCGGTCTTGCCGTTGAAGTCGACCAGCTCGAAGTCGTGGTTGTGGTAAGCCAGGTGCATGCCCTTGTCCCGCGCGCGCTTGGAGAGGCGGCCCAGTTCCTGGCCCAGTGCGGTCCAGCCCGCGGCGTCGGCCGGGCGATCCTTCTCGCTCAGGTAAGGCACCACCAGCGTCGTGTTGCCGATCGAACGGTTGAAAGCCACTACGCCGTCCAGGTCATTACGCAAATCCGCCAGCTGGACATGGGAAGAGATCGCCTTGATCGCGTACCGGTCCAGCAACTGCTTGAGTTCCCCCGCGCTGACGTTCTGCGTGCCGACCGTCTCCACCGCGCCGACGCCGGCGTCATGGACGATCTTGAGTTGCTGGTCGAGGGAGCCGGCATTGCGCAGCGTGTACATCTGCACCGCGATCGGCTGGTCCGTTCCGCCAGCCTCGCGTGCGAACGCCGGCAAGGCCAGGAGGAACAGCAGCGTGAGGGTCCAGGTCCTGCGTGTAGAGATGCTCATCAAGAAGTCCTCCCGGGAATCAACCGATGGATGTCCAGGCGCGTGTCCTGGCCGATGTGATGACGCGATCGACGATCAGCGCCGAACGCAATCCGTCCTCGAAGCCGGGCAAGCCCTCCGGCCGCTCGCCTTCGATGGCGCGATAGGTGTCGGCGACAAACGCCTCGAAGCAGTCGCCATAGCCTTGCGCGTGCCCGGCCGGCAGGACCGACAGCCGGCGTTGTTCGGCACTGCCGGCGCCCGGGCCGCGCACGAAGATTTCTTCGCGCTGGTCGGGTAGGCCGATCCACAGCCGCTCCGGGTCCTCCTGGTCGAATGCCACGCTGGCCCTGGCCCCGTCGATCTCGAACCAGAGGCGATTGCGGCGTCCGGCTGATACCTGGCTGACGGTCAACGAAGCCAGCGTGCCCGCCTCGGTCTTGAACAAGGCCGCCGCCACGTCCTCGCTCGATACCGCCTGTGTCGCGCCTCCTGCCACCGGCGCGCTGAAACTTTGCCCGGCCAGGGCGCCGCGCTCGGCGATCACGGTCGCGAACGCGGCGCTGACGTCGACGAAGCGTTCCCCGCCCACCCATTCCACCAGGTCGCACCAGTGCGAGCCGATGTCGGCGAACACGCGCGAAGTGCCGCCAAGCGCCGGGTCCACGCGCCAGTTGTTGCTGGCGGGGTCCAGCAACCAGTCCTGCAGGTAACTGCCATGGATCAGCCGCAGCGGCCCCAGCTCACCTTGCGCGATGCGCGCGCGGGCCTCGCGTACCACAGGGTGGTAGCGATAGACGAACGGCACCGTGGCGACCAGCCCGGTCGCCGCAGCCAAGGCCGCCAGGGCCTGGGCGTCTTCCAGCGTCGTGGCCAGCGGCTTTTCGCAGATCACGTGCTTGCCGGCTTCCAGCGCTGCCTGCGCCATCGCGCGGTGCAGATGGTTCGGGGTGCACACGTGCACGACCTGTACTTGCGGGTCGGCGATGGCCTCCCCGATATCCCCATAGGCGCGCGGGACGTTCCACGCTTGCGCCATTTCGCGGGCGCGCTGCGGCGAAGAGGCCACCACGCCACGCACCTCGGCACCGGCCAGCAGCGCGGCGCGGCGATGCACCGCGCCGATCATGCCCGTGCCGACGATGGCTGCTCCCAGCTTGCTCATCGGAAAGTCCTCAGGGCGTTGAAGGCACGGCCGATACCGCAGGCCGGTCGCGGAACAGCAACAGGAAGGCCACCAGTACGAGCAGTGCGACGCCCGCCGGGAACAGCCAGATCTGCTGCCAGTCACGGCCTGCCGCGGTGGTGTAGTGCTCCACGACCGCGCCGGACAGGAACGTGCCGATCAACATGCCGACGCCGTAGGTGGCCAGGGTGATGAAGCCCTGCGCGCTGCTGCGCGCGTCCGGGCCGGCATGCGCGTCGGTGTAGATCTGGCCGGTGACGAAGAAGAAGTCGTAGCAGATGCCATGCAGCACGATGCCGATCACCAGCAGGGAGAAGCCGCTGCCCGCATCGCCGAAGGCGAACATGCCATAGCGCACGACCCAGGCCGCCATGCCCAACGCCAGCATGGTCTTGACGCCCAGCCGCGCGAACAGGAAAGGCATGGCCAGCATCAGCAGGACCTCGGAGACCTGGCCCAGTGATTGCAGGCCGGCCGCGCCGCGTACACCGAGATCGTTGAGATACGGATTGGTGAAGTTGTAATAGAACGCCAGCGGGATGCAGATGGCGATGGAGGAGAGGAAGAACACCAGGTAGGCGCGCGATTTCAGCAGGCGCAGCGAGTCCAGCCCGAGGATCCGTCCCAGCCCGGCGTCGCGCTGCTGCCCCAGCGGCGGCGTGTGCGGCAGGGTAAAGGCATACAGGCCCAGCACCAGCGAGGCCAACGCCGCCATGCGGAAGGTCAGTTCGAGACGATGCGCCTGCTCCCAGCCCAGCCAGCCGATCAGCACGCCGGCGACGATCCAGCCAACGCTGCCGGCCACCCGCACTGGCGGGAACTGTTTTTCGGGCGACGCCATGTGACGCATCGCCACGCTGTTGGCCAGCGCCAGCGTGGGCATGAACAACAGCATGTAGGCCATGACGCAGGCGAAGAACATGCCGAAGCTGTTGGCCGTGGAGGCCAGCCACATCAGCGCCGCGCCGGCCAGGTGCAGGACCGCGAGGATGCGCTGCGCGGCGAAGTAGCGGTCGGCGATCAGGCCCACCAGGAAAGGCGCCACGATGGCGCCGATGGACTGGCTGAGGAAGGCCGTGGCGACCTGGCCCGCGCTGGCCTGCAGGGGGCCCTGCACCAGGTAGGTACCCAGGGTGACGAACCACGCCCCCCAGATGAAGAACTGCAGGAACATCATCGCGCCCAGGCGTGACATGGTGTGCGTCATGGCTACCCCTCCCAGGGCGGTGTTGGCTCAGATCCCCAGCATGCGGCGCAGTGATTGCGGGTCGGTGCCGCTGCCGGCGAAGTCATCGAAGGCACGTTCGGTCACGCGGATGATGTGGTCGCGGATGAAGGCCGCGCCTTCCCGTGCGCCATCTTCCGGGTGCTTGAGGCAGCACTCCCACTCCAGCACCGCCCAGCCGGGGAAATCGTATTGCGCGAACTTGGAGAAGATCGCCTTGAAGTCGATCTGGCCATCCCCGGGCGAGCGGAAACGACCCGGGCGGTCGATCCAGTCCTGGTAACCGCCATAGACGCCACTGCGCGCACTGGCGCGGTACTCCGCGTCCTTGACGTGGAAGATGCCAATGCGTTCGTGGTAGCGGTCGATGAAGCCCAGGTAGTCCATCTGCTGCAGCAGCAGGTGGCTGGGGTCGTAGAGGATCTTCGCGCGCGGGTGATGGTCGACCACCTCCAGGAAGCGCTCGAACGTCGCGCCGTCGTGCAGGTCCTCGCCCGGGTGGATCTCGAAGCACAGGTCCACGCCGCAGGCATCGAACGCCTCCAGAAGCGGGCGCCAGCGGCGGCCGAGTTCGGCGAACGCTTCTTCCACCAGTCCGGGCGGGCGCTGGGGCCAGGGATAGAAGTAAGGCCAGGCCAGTGCCCCGGAGAAAGTGGCATGCGCCGTGAGCCCCAGGCGCTGGCTGGCCCTGGCGGCCAGATGCAACTGCTCCACCGCCCAGGCCTGGCGTGCGGCGGGATCGCCACGCTTGTCCGGCGGCGCGAATCCGTCGAACAGGCTGTCGTAGGCAGGGTGGACGGCGACCAGTTGCCCTTGCAGGTGCGTGGACAGCTCGGTGATCTGCAGTCCATGCCCGGCCAGCATGCCGGCGATGTCATCGCAGTACGCCTGGCTCTGCGCGGCCTGGGCCAGATCGAACAGGTGGGGCACGTTCGTCGGGACCTGTAGGCCAGAATAACCCAGGCCCGCCGCCCACCCGGCCAGCGTGTCCAACCGATCGAAAGGAGCTTTGTCGCCGATGAACTGCGCCAGGAACAGCGCTGGACCCTTGAGCGTCTTCAAGGTGATTCGCCCCGATGCAATCGATTGCATTATCCTAGCATGGGGTCTCCGAAACACCCGTTGTGCA
Source organism: Pseudomonadota bacterium (assembly GCA_023386795.1). Taxonomy (GTDB): domain Bacteria; phylum Pseudomonadota; class Gammaproteobacteria; order Xanthomonadales; family Xanthomonadaceae; genus Stenotrophomonas_A. Next base: position 20,368 of record JAEWJB010000118.1, on the reverse strand, counting down.
CTGCACAGCGGCCTCGAGAACTGACGACATGGCCACCATCTACGACATCGCGAAACACGTCGGGGTCTCGGCCGGCACGGTGTCGCGGGCGCTTTCCCGCCCGGAGAAAGTCCTCCCGGCCACGCGCACGCGCATCGAGCAGGCCGCCGCCGCGCTGGGCTATGTCCCCAATACGGTGGCCAGGACGCTCAAGACCCAGCGCAGCGGCAAGATCCTGGTCACCGTGCCGGACATCGCCAATCCGTTCTTCGCGCAGATCCTCCAGGGCGCGGAGGAAGCAGCGCAGGCAGCTGGCTATGCCGTCCTGCTGGGCGATACGCAGCACCAGCCCGACCGCGAGGAGCGCTATGCACAGATGCTCAGGCGCAACGAAGCCGATGGCTTGATCGTGCTGGGGCACCGCCTGCCGCCGACGGCGCACGAGATCGTCAAGCAGCTCGGTGTCGCCGCGCCGGTGGTCAACGGCTGCGAGTTCGATCCCGCGCTGGGCATTCCGAGTGTGCACATCGACAACGCTGCCGCCGCGCGCGCCGTGATGGAACACCTGTACGGCCTGGGGCACGAGCGCATCGCGGTGGTGGGTGGCCCGCCGGAGAACCCCCTGCACCGGCAACGGCTGGAGGGGGCCAGGGCCGCCGGGAAGGCGCGCGGTCGATTGCGGAGCCTGATCGTCGTGCCGGGCGATTTCTCGGTTGAATCCGGCCATGCCGCCGCGAAGGAGCTGCTGCGTCGCACGCCCGCGCCGAGCGCGATTTTCTGCTTCAGCGACCAGATGGCGCTGGGCGCGCTGGCGGCGTGCCGGGACTTGGGCATCCGGGTGCCCGATGCGCTGTCGATCGTCGGCTTCGACGACCTGGCATCGTCCCGTTACCTCACTCCACCGTTGACGACCATCCGGCAGCCCATGCGCGAAATCGGCGCGCGTGCGGTCAACCTGCTGCTGGCCATCATCGAGAACGTGGACGTGCCGCTCCAGCAAACGCTGGACTTCAGCTTGATGGTGCGAGGGTCGACGGGCGCCGCCAGGAACTGAGTTCGCGGTGGCCGCCTGGAGAAGTCCCGGGCACCCGGGACTTCTGCCTCATCGCGTCGCTTGGGTCCTATCAGCCCGCCTGTCCCAGCCGCACCTGCAGGCGGCGGATTTCCGCCTCGCTCAGTCCGATGGTCTTCAGGTAGCCCTCGGCGCCACCGTACTGCCGGGCCAGCGCCGCCAGGAACATCTCCATGTCCTGCGGCGCGGTGCCCGACATCCCGGCCATCTTGCGGCCGAGCTCCGGATGCTGGCGGATGAGCGCCATGATCTGTGCGTTCATCGCGCTGTCCTTCGGCTGGCCTTCCAGGTAGTGCGCCGAGATCGCGTAGTTGTGCACGATCTGCTCGTGCGACACGCCGGCCAGATCGAGCAGCAGCGCGGCGATCATCCCGGTGCGGTCCTTGCCGGCGGTGCAGTGGAACAGCACGGTGTCGTCGCGCTGCGCGGCGATGCGCTGGAACACCTGCTTGAACTGTGGCTGGTTGCTGTCCAGCCACTGCGTGTACGCCGCACCGAGCGAGTCCGGGAAGTGGGTCATCATCTGCTCGATATCCATCTTCTCGGTGCCCATCAGCGAGATGCGCTGGTAGTCGAAGCGGGCATCGTCGGCGAGCAGGTCATGCGACTGTGCTTCCTCGTCGGCGGTGCGCAGGTCGATGTCCAGTTTCACCCCGGCCGCGGCGAGCACGTCGCGGTCGGCGTCGGTGAGCCGGCCGAGGTCGGCGGTACGGATGAAGGCGCTGGCCGGGATCGGCCCGCGCGCGCCTTCCAGCCCGGCGAAACTGCGCACGTTCCAGGCGCCTTGCAGCGGAATCACGCGCTGCGCATCTTCGGCGGTTGGCTGCACGTTGGCGCGCGCGGCAGCCGGGGCCACGGTGGCGCTCGCCGGTTGCGGCGGCGTGGCATTGCGCGCGCTGGCATTCGGGGCGAGCAATGGCACGGCCAGGGCGAGGGAAAGCGCGAGCGCGGTGGGTCGGGTGGTCATCGGGAAATCTCCTGGGTTCAGAAACGCACGGTCACGTCGAGGCCGAAGGTGCGCGGGTCGTTGAAGATGCCGGTCTGGCCCAGCGCGGCATTGTTGAGCTTGTAGAACAGGTGTTCTTCGTCGAGCAGGTTGCGTGACCACAGCGAGAAGTTCATCGTCGCGCCCTTGTCGTCCAGCGGCACGTCCACCAGGGCGATGCGCGCGTTGACCACGAACGAGCTGTCGGTGAGCGTCTGGTCGTATTCGCTGGTGTAGAAGCCGTCGGACCAGTTGCCGTCCAAATGGAACTTCAGTGCCGAGTAGTTCGCGAACGGCATCAGGTAGTCGATGGCCAGGCTGCTGGCATTCCTCGGCGCGAGCAGCGGCTGAACGCTGACTTCCAGCCCGGCGCCAAACGGGTCGATGGCGGTCAGCGCGTCGGCATCGGTAAAGGCGTGGTTGAAACTCACGGTGAGGTTATCCACCGGCATCACGCTGAACTCCAGCTCGGCGCCGCGCGAGGTGGCATCGCCCAGCGCGTTGGTGGTGACCATCGTGGTGCGCGTCTCGCCGCTGTTCGGGTCGAAGGGCAGGGTGAAGTCCACCTGCTTGTGCGAGAGGGTGGAATCGAACAGCGCCAGGTTCAGACGCGCGCGGTTGCCCCAGAACTGGGACTTGAAGCCAAGCTCGTAGGCGGCCACTTCTTCCGGGTCGAATGCGGTGTAGGTGGTCGAGCGCGAGTTCGCGCCACCGGCCTTGAAGCCGGTGCTGTACTTGGCGTAGACCATCGCGCTTTCGCCCAGGTCATAGGCGATGTTGACCATCGGGTCGAAGCGGCTCCAACTGTCGTCGAAGCTCAGGTCGGTGCCAGCGCCATTGACGATGTAGAGGATGCCGTTCTTGTCGTCCTTCGTGTAACGGCCGCCGGCGGTGAGGTGCAGCCTCTCCATCGAGGCGGGCGTCCAGGTCGCCTGGCCGAACAGGCCCAGGCTGTCGGTCCACGCCTTGCTGGCGCGGTCGATGCGCACGGTATCCAGGTTCAGCGGGTTCGTCGCCGGGTTGAGCGTGTAGCTGTTGCCGCCCGGGCCCCACACCATCATGTTCGGGGTCTGTGCGTTGTCGCCGGCGGTCTCGTGGTAATAGAACGCGCCGACGAGGTACTGCACTTGCGAGGTGTTGCCGATCAGCTGGAATTCCTGGCTGTACTGGTGCTGGTAGACCTGCGCCAGGCTGTAGCGGCCAAACGGGGTGCCGGCGCCGCCGTAGGCGGAGATCGCATCGACCAGGCCCATGTCGAACTGGCCTTGTTCCAGCTCGCGATAGGAGCTGATCGACTTCAGTTCGACGTTGTCGGCGAGCGCCCACGACAGGTTGAGCAGGTGGCCGCTGGTACGGCCGATGTTGTCCTGCTGCGGGCCGCCGAGGATGGCGCTGTCGCGGCGGTCCTGGCTGGCGCCGGCCTTCTGCAGCGGGCTCAGGTAGGGACCGGCCACCAGCACCTGGGTGTAGTACGGCGTGGTCGCATCGAAGGAGCGGTCGAAGGCGTAAAGCGCGGAGAATGCGTCGCTGGGCTGCCACAGCGCACTCAGGCGTGCGCCGCGCTTGTCGTAGCTGTTGAAGTCCTTCTCGCCCTGCATCGGGTTGTCGACCGTGCCGCCGCGCTTGGCCTGCACCGCGTCGACCTTGAAACTCACATCGCCCACCTTCGGCAGGTCCAGGTGCAGCGCGCTGTTGTAGCCACTGTAGTTGGACACGCCGGCGGTGACGCTGCCGCCGAACTCGCCGGTCGGCGCCTTGGTGGCGATGCTGACGGCGCCGCCCTCGGTGTTGCGGCCGAACAACGTGCCCTGCGGGCCTTTCAGCACCTCGATGCGGTCCACGTCGTAGAGCATGCTGCCCAGGCCCTGCGAGCGGCCCAGGAATACTCCATCGACGTAGATGCCCACGCCCGCATCGCGCGCGGGTTGGTTGGCGTCGCCAGAGGCGCCGATGCCGCGGATGCCGAGGTTCAGCGCCGAACTGCGCGTGGCGAACGGGGTCACCCGCAACGAGGGGATCGAACCGTCGGCCAGGCTGCCGAGGGAGATCGCGCTGCGATCCTTCAGCGCTTCGGCATCGACGACCGAGACCGAGATAGGGGTCTGCTGCAGGTTGGTTTCGCGCTTTTGCGCGGTGACGACCACCTGGTCCAGCGCGACGACATCACGTGCTTCTGCAGCGGCGTCGACCGGCGCGGTCTCTTCGGCTGCAGCCAGCGAAGGCAGTACCGCGGCGATGGAAAGGGCAAGCACCTGCGGCCGCAGGGCGACACGAGCAAGGGAAAGAGACATGGGATCCGTGGGCGGGAGCGAGAAAGCCGGCGCAGTCTGCGCACCGCCGATGACAGGTAAATGACCGTTCATTCTCTTGACGGGTGGATTACCATCGCGCCTTGATGGCCACCGCACACGGACAATGACGCCCCCAGATTCCCCGCCTTCCGCAGGCCAACCCACAAGCGGCGCACGCGCCGAAGCCCAGCGCGTGCGCATCCTCGATGCGGCACAGCGCTGCTTCATCGCACGCGGTTTCCACGCCGCCTCCATCAGCGAGATCGCGGCCGAGGCGGGCATCAGCCAGGGGTTGATCTATCGCTACTTCGACAACAAGCGCGCGATGATCCTGGCCCTGATCGAGCGCCAGCTCGCCGCCGACCAGCAATCGATCGCGCAGACGCCGTTGTCCCAGGACATGGTCGAGGGGTTGTTGGCCAGCTACCAGTTGTGGGGGCGCGGCGAATCGCTGGGGCGGCACGACACGGCCATCGCCAGCGTGGCGCTGTATGCGGAAATCACCGCGGAAGCGCAGCGTGATCCGGTGGTGGCGCAGGTGCTGCGCCGCCAGGACAAGCTCACCACCGACACCGTGCGCGAATGGCTGCGCCAGCATGACGTGTCACGCGGAGCGAAGATCGATGAGGCCGCGCTGGATGCCCGCACGCTGACGCTGCGGGTCATGGTGGAAGGGCTGGCGATGCGCGCGGTGCGCGACCCGGATCAATCGCCGGGCACCGTGCGCGCATTGCTGGTGCAGGTGCTGTCGCGGGTAGTGGGCTCGTGAGCGGGGCCACGTCGGCCCGCGCCGAACAACACGCCACGCGTGCAGCCTTCTTCATGCCCGGTTTCGCGGTGTCCGTGTGGGCGCCGATCGTGCCGTTCGCCAAATCGCGCGCAGGCCTCGATGAAGCCATGCTCGGCCTGGTGCTGCTGTGCCTGGGCGCCGGCTCGCTGCTGGCGATGCCCGCCGCTGGCGCGCTGGCGGCGCGACAGGGCTGCCGCAAGGTCATGCTCGGTTCGCTGGCGCTGATGTGCGCCACCTTGCCGTTGCTCGCGCTGGCGGGCTCGCCGGTGTGGCTGGGCGCGACGCTGTTCGTATTCGGCGCGGGCGTCGGCGCGATGGACTGCGCGATGAACCTGCAGGCGGTGTCAGTGGAGCGCGCGGCGGGACGCGCGATGATGTCCGGCTTCCACGCCTTCTACAGCATCGGTGGTTTCTGCGGTGCGGCGGTGATGACCGCCTTGCTGGCCGTCGCGGTGCCGCCGTTGTGGGCCGCGGGTGGCGCGGTCATCGCGCTGTGCGTGCTGGCGGTATTTTCGGTGCCGCACTGGCACCGCGAGCGCATCGACCACGAGGGGCCGCTGCTGGCCTGGCCGCACGGTTTCGTGTTGTTCCTGGGCGTGCTCGCGTTCGTGGTGTTCCTGGCCGAAGGCTCGATGCTGGACTGGAGCGCGGTGTTTCTGAGCGAGGTGCGCGGTGTCGAGCCCTCGCGCGCCGGCGCTGGTTATGTGGTGTTCGCGCTGAGCATGACGCTGGCCCGCCTGCTGGGCGACCGCGCAGTGCAGGGCCTGGGCCGGCAGCGCGCCGTGCTCGCCGGCGGCCTGCTGGCCAGCGTGGGCTTCGGGCTGGTCACGCTGGTTCCGGCGTGGTGGCTGTCGTTGAGTGGCTACGCGCTCGTCGGCATCGGTTGCGCCAACATCGTGCCGGTGCTGTTCTCGCTGGCGGGCAACCAGCGGGTGATGCCGGAAACCATCGCCGTGCCGGCGATGAGCACGCTCGGGTATGCCGGCGTGCTCGCCGGGCCAGCGCTGATCGGTTTCCTTGCCCACGCCTCCAGCCTGGTGTTCGCATTCCTGTGCGTGGCAGTGGCGCTGCTCGGTGTGGCGGCGTCCGCTCGCTGGCTGCGGGTCTAGACCGGGAAGTCGGTCGAGACGCTGAGCGCGCGCCAACGCCGCAGTTCCTCCAGGCGTCGCGTGTCGGCTGCTTCAATGGCATCCGCCGCGTCGCTGCCCAGCGCGATGCGCAGCGGTGGCTGCGGCAGCGCGGCCAGCGACAGGATCGCCTGCGCTGCGCGTGCCGGGTCGCCGGGCTGGCGGCCATCGTAGACACGCTGGCGGCGCGCCGTCGCGCCCACCACCGCGTCGTACTCGGCGCGCCCTTCGCGCAGTTCGGTGGAAGCGCCGGCGAAATCGGTGCGGAAGCCACCGGGCTCGACGATCGTGACGTGCACGCCGATCAGTGCCATCTCCAGTGCCAGCGATTCCGAGAAGCCCTCCACGCCCCACTTGGCGGCCGAATACGGCGCGCGGCCGGGCGCCCCGATGCGGCCACCCACCGACGAGAGCTGCACCAGGTGGCCGCTGCGCTGTGCGCGCATCAGCGGGATCACCGCCTTGGTCATGATGATCGTGCCGAACAGGTTGGTCTCGATCTGCCGGCGGAAGTCGGCCAGCGGCGTGTCTTCCACGGAGTCGACGTTGCCGTAGCCGGCATTGTTGACCAGCACGTCGATGCCGCCGAACGCCTCCGCCGCTGACTGCACCGCGCGCTGCGCGGCCGCTTCGTCGGTGACGTCCAGCGGCACGGTGCGCACCGCATCGCCGTAGCGCTCGGCCAGGTCGGCCAGTTGCGCCGGGTCGCGCGCGGTGGCGACGAGCGAGTGCCCGGCCTGCAGTACCGCCTCGGCCAGGGCGCGGCCGAGGCCGCGCGAACTGCCGGTGATGAACCATCTCGATGACATGTAAATTCTCCTGTGGGGATCAAGGTGAGCGGGCGGCGGTCGCATCATCGCGCCGCGCGGCCAGCAGCTGGCGGATCTTCGCTTCGGTCTGCGCATAGCCGCCTTCGCCGAAGTGCTGGTAGACGATGCGGCCGTCGGCATCGATGAGGTACAGCGCCGGCCAATACTGGTTGCCGTAGGCGTTCCAGGTCCCGTAGTCGTTGTCCTGCGCCACCGGGTAGGTGATGCCGAACCGTTGCACCGCGGCCTGCAGGTTGTGGGTCTGTTTCTCGTAGGCGTATTCGGGCGTGTGCACGCCCACCACCACCAAGCCCTGGTCGTGGTAATCGGCGTGCCACTGCTTGACGTGCGGAAGCACGTGGACGCAGTTGATGCACGAGTAGGTCCAGAATTCCACCAGCACCACCTTGCCGCGCAGCTTCGGCAGCGAAAGCGGGGGCGAGTTGATCCACTGGCCGATGCCCTGGAAATCCGGCGCCCTCGGGGCGGGCGCGGCGTGGCTGGGTTCGACCGGGTCGGCCTGCACCTGCGGTGAGCAGGCGCTGGCGAACACGCAGGCGGCCAGCAGGGTGAGGGCGGGAACGAGCTTGCGCATGATCAGAGTCCTTGCGAGAGGGAGGGAAGCCATTGGGTCGCCCAGGCCGACACGAACACGTCGTACTGGAACAGTTGCAGCAGGGCCACACCCAGGGCGAGCAGGCCGAAGCCGCGGCGGAACAGCGTGGTATGGCGTTGAAGCACGGAGAGGCGGGCATCCACCCATTGCCCGCCATAGGCGATGAGCAACATCGGCAGGCCCGCGCCGAGGGCGTACACGCCCAGCAACGCGGTGGCCTTCCCGGGTGCCTGGGCGCTCGCGGCCAGCGCCAGCACCGAGGCGAGCACCGGGCCGGCGCAGGGCGTCCACGCCAGGCCGAGCGAGGCGCCGACCAGCAGCCCACCGAGCGCACCGCCGGGTTGGTGCGCGGCGGTGCGAGGGCCGCGCCAGGCCTGCAGCTTCGCGACCAGCGCCTCGAACGGCGCCGGCCAGAAGCACGAGAGCGCGGCCAGCAGAAGTACGCCGATGGAGGCATTGCGGATGGCACCTTGCAACGCGCCGGAGGAGGCAGACAGCGCGCCGATCAACCAGCCGCCCACCGCGAAGCTCAGCACGAAGCCGGCGATGATCCACAGCGGCGTGCCGCGGCCGCGTCCTGCGGTGGTGGCCAGCACGATGGGCAGCACCGGCAGGATGCACGGAGAGAGCAGGGTGGCCATGCCGGCGGCGAGGGCCAGGGCGTAGGCGAGCATGTCGGGCTCCGGTCAGAGGACGTCGATGCGCACGTCGATGTTGCCGCGGGTGGCGCGCGAGTACGGACAGGTGCGGTGCGCCTGTTCCACCAGCGCCTGCGCCTGTTCGCGCGGCAGGCCCGGCAGCGCCACGGTCAGCCGCGCCTGCAGCTGGAAGTCCTCGCCGGCCAGGCCCAGGTCGATTTCCGCATCGATGGCGGTGCCTGCGGGCAGCGCGATCTGCAAGCCGCGTGCAGCCTTCTTCATCGCGCCTTCGAAACAGGCCGACCAGCCGGCGGCGAACAACTGTTCGGGATTGGTGCCGGGAAGACCACTGCCCGGAGGCGACAGCGCGACGTCGAGTTGGCCGTCATCGCTGCGGGCGTGGCCTTCGCGGCCGCCGACGACATGGGTCTTTCCGGTGTACAGCACTTTGTCGATGGATTGCATGGGAGTCTCCTGGGAAGCGAGGGGCGCCGTGGCTGTCACGGCGCGTAGCGGGTGAACACGTAATCGCGCTGTTTCACGCGCGCGGCGTGGCAGGCATGGCAGGTGTGGTGCTGGGCTTCGTCGGCGGGCTGGCCATCGATGAAGCGGCCATAGCCCCAGCCGCCGGTGCTGGCGTAGCGCGCCGAATCCTTCACCATCACCTGCACGGTGGTGGCGGCGCCGGGGACGGTCGCGGTGGCGAAATCGGCCGAAGGCGCACGCTTCCAGGCCAGCTTCACCAGCACCGCGCCGTCGGGGAACGGGCGCACGTTGTCGCGGAATGCGCGCACCGCCACCGGGTTGCCGAGCACCACGCGCAGTTCGTCCAGCGGGGCGGCTTCCTCGGCCGGGGCGATTAGTTCCCACTGCCGGTAACCCTGCGGCAGCGTCACGCCGTAGATCGGTGCAGCGGGGCCGGCGTCGTCGGCGCGGGCCAGGAAGGCGATGCCCAGCGCGGTGGCGATACCGGCCAGCAGCAGCGCGAACAGGAAGGTCGGCTTCATCCTGGCGCTCCGGTTACAGGCGGGTGGCGTCGATGACCGCCTGGGTGAAGGCGGCCGGCGCTTCCTGCGGCGGGTTGTGGCCGATGCCACCGCGCAGCGTGCGGTGCTCGTACTTGCCGGTGAACTTCGCCGCGTAGGCGTCCGGCTGCGGGTGCGGCGCGCCGTTGGCATCGCCTTCCAGGGTGATGGTCGGCACGCTGATCGTTGGCAGCTGTGCCAGCCGCTGCTCCAGCGCGGCGTATTTCGGCTCGCCCTGCGCCAGTCCCAGGCGCCAGCGGTAGTTGTGGATCGTGATGGCGACCTGATCGGGGTTGTCCAGCGCCGCCGCGCTGCGGGCGAAGGTGGCGTCGTCGAACTTCCACTGCGGCGAGGCCAGCTGCCAGATCTGCCGGGCGAAGTCGTGGGTGTACTGCGCGTAGCCGTCGCGGCCGCGGTCGGTGGCGAAGTAGTACTGGTACCACCACTGCAGTTCGGCCGAGGGCGGCAGCGGCTTGCGGCCGGCCTCCTGGCTGCTGATCAGGTACCCGCTCACCGAGACCAGCGCCTTGACCCGCTGCGGCCACAGCGCGGCGACGATATCGGCCGAGCGGGCACCCCAGTCGAAGCCGGCCAGCGTGGCGCGCTGGATGTGCAGCGCATCCATCAGCGCGATGACGTCCGAGGCCAGCGCTGCCGGTTCGCCGTTGCGTGGCGTGTCGGGCGAGAGGAAGCGCGTGCTGCCGTAGCCGCGCAGGTGCGGCACGATCACCCGGTAACCCTGCGCCGCCAGCGCGGGTGCGACTTCGGCGTAGCTATTGATGTCGTAAGGCCAGCCGTGCAGCAGGATCACCACCTCGCCCGTCTTCGGGCCGAGATCGGCGTAGCCGATGTCCAGGTCGCCGGCGACGACGTGCTGGTCGGCGACCAGCGGCGCGGGCGGCGTGTCGGCGCTGGCAATGCCGGCCAGCAGCGGTTGCGCGGCCAGCAGCAGGGTGGCCAGGCGCCAGAAGGCGGGACGGCGAGTACGTGCGTTCATGGGGCGTGCTCCTGTCGGATCGGGAAGAGGAAAGAGGGAACTCAGATCACCCAGCCGCCATCGATGGTCAGGCTGGCGCCGGTCATGTAGCCGGCCTCGGGCCCGACGACATGCGCCACCAGCGCGGCGATCTCTTCCGGCTGGCCGACACGACCGAGCGGGCTGCGCTGTGCGAGGGCATCGAGCATGCCGGCGGTGATGTCGGTGGCGACCGGGCCTGGCTGTACGTTGTTGATCGTGATCTGGCGCGGCGCCAGGTCCAGCGCCAGTTCGCGCACCAGCGCGGCCACGGCCGCCTTGCTCATCGAATAGACGCTGCTGCCGACCACGCCGCCGCGCACGGCGGTGTTGCTGCCGATGGTCACGATGCGGCCGCCATCGCGCATGCTCGCGGCCGCGGCCTGGATGGCCAGGAACACGCCGCGGATGTTGACGGCCAGCAACTGGTCGAACATCTCGCGCGGGAACTCGGCCAGCGGGCTGCCGCGGTACAGCCCGGCATTGATGACCGCCAGTTGCAACGGACCGAACGCGGCCACGGCCTGTGCCACGGCACGGCTGATCGCATCGGCGTCGGCACTGTCAGCCTGCACGGCCAATGCCTGGCCGCCGTCCGCCTGTATGGCCTGGACGACTTCTTCGGCCTTGTCCGGGCGCGACACATAGGTCAGGGCGACGGCGTAACCCTCGCGGGCCAGGCGGCGCGCCACGGCGGCACCGATGCCGCGGGAGCCGCCGAAGACCAGCGCGGCGGGAAGGGGAGAGGGCAAGTTGGCGTTCATCGGGGTGGGCCTCGAAAGGGCCGGTCGGTGTGGCCGGCGGTGGGTGCATTGCACGCCCGCGGCGTATCCAGACGGTGTCCCGTGGCCCCGGCTTTTGTCAGCGAGCCGCATCGGCGCGCCGTCCGATACAGACCGATACAAAGCCGCCATGTGTTTGTATCCGAACGTATCTGGCCGGCCGCCGCCGCGGCTCGCATACATTTCCTCTGCCACCCGACAACGGGCCGATACAACACGCCGCTGCAATGGACACCCCGAACCGAGGAGTCCACGACATGTTGCGTTCCGTTGCCCTGGCCAGCCTGCTGGCCGCCACCGCTTCTCCCGCCTTCGCGGCCGCCACCGACGCCGGCGGCGCCGCACCGCCCACGGTCGTCCTCGTGCACGGCGCCTTTGCCGATGCATCGAGCTGGGATGCCGTCGCCATGCGCCTGCAGCGTCGCGGCGTGCCGGTCGTGAAGGTGGACAACCCGCTGACCTCGCTGGCCGACGACGTGGCCGCCACCCGCCGCGCCATCGATGCGGCGCCGGGCAAGGTGGTGCTGGTCGGTCATTCGTGGGGCGGCACGGTGATCACCGAGGCGGGCGTGGACCCGAAGGTCGAATCACTCGTCTACGTCGCCGCCTTCGCACCCGATGTCGGCCAGACTTCCGCGCAGCAGGGCGAGCACTTCGCGGTTGCGCCCGGGCTGCAGCAGCTGGTGGCGAAGGACGGCTTCCTCTCGCTGTCGCCCGGCACCGTGGCCGAAGACTTCGCCCAGGACCTGATGCCCGCGCGTATCGCCGAGGTGGTGGCGCACCAGTTGCCGTTGAAGGCGGCCGCGCTCTCCGAGCCGGTGGACGCCGCGGCATGGCGCTCGCGCCCGAGCTGGTACGTGGTGTCGCGCGATGACCGCATGCTCACGCCCGCGCTGCAAGTCGCCACCGCGCAGCGCATCGGCGCGCAATGGCGTTCGGTGGCGGCCAGCCATGCCTCGCCGCTGTCCGCGCCCGGTGAGGTGGCCGACACCATCCTGGAAGCGGCGGGCCTGAAGCCGGCCGACCGCGCGCCCGGCTTCGATGGTGGCTGAGCGCACAATCCACCTGCGCGCAAGACGCTACCATCGCGCCACGTCGCGCCCCCACGTTCCCGGAGAGACAGATGTCCCACGCCGACCACATCCTCGTTGTCGATGACGACCGCGACATCCGGCAGCTGGTCGGCGACTACCTGCGCAAGAACGGCCTGCGCGTGAGCCTGGCCGCCGACGGCCGCGAAATGAAGGCGGCGCTGGACACCAGCGACGTCGACCTGGTGGTGCTCGACCTGATGATGCCCGGCGAGGATGGCCTGACGCTGTGCCGCAACCTGCGCGCCGGCAAGCATCGCGCGGTGCCGGTGCTGATGCTCACCGCACGCGATGACGAGACCGACCGCATCATCGGCCTGGAAATGGGCGCCGACGATTACGTGATCAAGCCGTTCTCGCCGCGCGAACTGCTGGCTCGCATCAACGCGGTGATCCGCCGCACCCGCATGCTGCCGCCGAACCTGCAGGTGAGCGAGGCGGCGCGGCTGATCGGCTTCGGCGACTGGCGCCTGGATACCACCGCGCGCCACCTGCTCGATGCACAGGACACCGCTTATCCCCTCAGTGCCGCAGAGTTCCGCCTGTTGCGCGTGTTCGTCGACCACCCGCAGCGCGTGCTCAGCCGCGACCAGCTGCTCAACCTCACGCAGGGGCGCGATGCCGAGTTGTTCGACCGCTCCATAGACCTGCTGGTCAGCCGCCTGCGCCAGCGCTTGGGCGATGCCGCGCGCGAGCAGGCTTACATCAAGACGGTGCGCAGCGAGGGCTACGTGTTCTGCCAGCCGGTCACGCTGATCGGGGATTCCGCATGAGCTTGCGCATGCCGTGGCCGCGCTCGCTAGGTGCCCGGTTGGTGTGGCTGCTGGCCGGCGGCCTGCTGCTGGCGCATGCGCTGTCGTTCGGCCTGCTGCTGCACGAGCGCGACCTCGCCACGCGCGGCATGATGCTCAGCGGCATGGAACAGGACGTGCCATTGAGCGTGGCCCTGCTCGAACGCCTCACGCCCGCCGAGCGCGAGGCCTGGCTGCCGCGGCTGGAACGGCGCACCTACCGCTACCAGCTGCGCCCGGCGCGGCCGGGCACGCCGTTGGCGAGCGACCGCGCGCGGCAAGTCACCGCGCTGGTCGACAATGCGCTGGGCCGCCGCTATGCCCTGCGGCCCCGTGCGGTATCGGCCTCGCCGGAACGCTACGAAATCGAACTCACGCTCGCCGACGGGCAGCCGCTCACGATCGAGGTCACGCCTTCGCTGTTGCCGTTGGCGCGCTGGCTGCCCTGGGTGCTGGCGCTGCAGGTGATGCTGCTGCTGGCCTGTGCTTGGCTGGCGGTGCGCGCCGTGACCCGGCCGCTGGCGCGGCTGGCGGAGGCGGCCGCGCGGCTCGACCCTGCTCGTCCTTCGCCGCCACTGCCGCAGGACGGCCCGCGTGAAGTCGCCCAGGCGGCTGGCGCCCTCAACGCATTGCAGGCGCGCGTGGCTGCGCACGTGGCCGAACGAATGCAGATCCTCGCGGCGATTTCGCATGACCTGCAGACGCCCATCACCCGCCTGCGGCTGCGGGTGGAAAGCATGGACGAGAGCCCGACGCAGGCGCGCCTACTTGATGATGTGACCCAGCTCGGCCAACTCGTGCGGGAAGGCGTGAACTACGCGCGTAGCGCGCATGTTGCGCTGGGGGCACCGGTTCGCGTGGATCTTCGAGCCTTCCTCGGCAGCGTGGTGGACGATTACCAGGACATGGGGCGCGCCGTTCGCCTGGGCGATGCAGAAGCCGCGGCGATGCCGACGCACCCACAGGTGCTGCGCCGCGTGGTGCAGAACCTGATCGACAATGCGCTGGCCTACGCCGGCAGCGCGGAGGCGACCTTGCGTCGGGATGGCGATGGACGCCTGCGCATCGAGATACGCGACCGTGGCCCCGGCATTCCCGAGGACGCGCTGGCCGCGGTGCTGCAACCTTTCCATCGACTGGAACCTTCGCGAGGCCGCGAAAGCGGCGGTACCGGCCTGGGCCTGGCGATCGCCCAGCAACTGGCACAGGCCCTCGGGGGAGAGCTGCAGTTGGGCAATCGCGAAGGCGGCGGTTTGTGCGCAGCGCTCGTGTTGCCCCTTGACGCGTGAACGGGGCCTGCCGCGCTTCAGCCTGGCCGCGGTAAAGTAGTCCAATCGAGAGGAGACCCTTCGGACGTGTGAGCCCTGATTCCCCGTAGACCCGGACGACCGCACCGCCTGCAAGGCGGATGCGTGCCGGTTCCCGCCGCACCGGCCACGCCGTGCGCGACGCATCCCACGGAGAATCCCCATGTCCCCTGCGCCCATCCGCGTATCCCACCTGCTTTTTGCATGGCCGGACGGCACCCCCGTCTTCGACGGTCTTTCCTTCACCCTCGGCGCCGCACGCACGGGCCTTGTCGCGCCGAACGGCGCGGGCAAGAGCACATTGCTGCGCTTGCTGGCCGGCGCATTGACACCCGCCGCCGGTCGTATCGAAGTGCACGGGCGTCTTGCCTACCTGCCGCAACAGCTGGCGCTGGACCCGACCGCGCGCGTGGCGGACGCACTCGGCGTGGCGGCCAAGCTGCGCGCGCTGGAAGCGGTACTCGGCGGCGACGCGACGACAGAGCAGTTCGAGGCCGTGGAAAACGATTGGGACTTGCGCGAGCGCGTCGCCGCCTTGCTGGGCCGGCTGGGGCTCGAAGCGCTCTCGCTTCAGCGCCCGCTTTCCACGCTCAGCGGCGGGGAGGCCATGTCGCTGGCGTTGGCCGCGCGATTGCTGCAGCGCCCGGAGGTGCTGCTGCTCGACGAACCGAGCAACCATCTCGACCACGATGCACGCCGGCGCCTGCGCGACGTATTGGCCGATTGGCCGGGCTGCGTGCTGCTCGCCAGCCATGACCGGGAGCTGCTCGAGGGCATGGACCAGATCGCCGAGTTGCACCCGGACAACCTGCGCCTGCGTGGCGGCGGCTGGCGCTGCTACCGTGAGGCAGTGGCCGCCGAGCAGCAGGCGGCCGGCCAGCGCGTGCGCCAGCTGCGCGCGGAGGTGCGGCGACAACAGCACGAACAGCAGCAGGCCCGCGAGCGCGCCGAGCGCCGCAGTGCCCGCGCCGAACATGGGGTAGCCGACGCCGGCCTGCCACGCCTGATCGCCGGCAAGCGTGCGCGTGCCGCGCAGGTGTCGGCAGGCAAGGCCGCCGATGTGCACGCAGATCGCCTGGCCCAGGCCCGCACGCAGCTGCGCGAGGCCGCGCAGGCACTGGAGGCCTCCACCTCGCTGAGCCTGCCCTTGCCCGCCACGCGGGTACCGGCCGAGCGCGTGCTGTTCCATGGCGAAGGCCTGCGGGTGGCGCGCGACGGGCGCGCGCTTTTCGGACCGCAGGGCGTGACGTTGACGATCCGCGGCCCGGCGCGCATCGCATTGCGCGGCGCCAACGGCGCCGGCAAGACGACGCTGCTGCGGCTGATCGCCGGCGACCTGCCGCCCGACGCGGGCAGCGTGCGGCGCGGACCGGGCCGCATCGCCTGGCTGTCGCAGCGGCTGGAACTGCCCGAGCCGGGTCGCAGCGTGTCCCGGCAGCTCGCCGCCGCCGCACCGGGGCTTTCGGTGACCGAACGCGGTCGCCTGCTGGCGGGGCTGGGCTTGCGGGGTGATCGCGCGGAACTTCCGCTGGAAGCCCTGTCCGGCGGCGAACGCCTGCGCGTGGTGCTGCTGTGTGTCCTGCATGCCGAGCCGGCGCCGCAGTTGCTGCTGCTCGACGAGCCCACCAACAACCTGGACCTGGACACCGTCGGCCAGCTCGAGCAGGCCCTGCGCGAATACCAGGGTGCGCTGGTCGTGGCCAGCCATGACCAGGCGTTCCTGGAGGCGATCGGGGTGACGCAGACCTGGACCCTCTCGGCCGGGCAACTGCACGATGTGGCGTGAATCACATTCGGGGTGCCGCTCGCGCCCCGTCCGTCCTGCGTGCCGAATAGACGCATTGGCGAGGTGAGGGGAACTTGCTAGTGTGGCCGCGCCGCGCGAGCCACCGCGCGCGGCCTCGGGGAGGTGGCGGGCCGCGATGATGCCGGCACAAAGACAGGGGTAGCGAATGAAATTGCATTGGCGCGTCGCCGCGATGGCGGCGCTTTGCGTGTTGGCCGGCCGGGTACAGGCCCAGGCGGGCGTGAATCTGGACGTGTTCCTGCGCAACGACCAGTTCGGGGATCTCAAGATTTCGCCGAACGGCGACTACTACGCGGCGACACTGCCGATGGAGGACCGCACCGCGTTGGCGATCCTGCGCCGTAGCGACGGCAAGGTCACCGGCACGTTCGCCTTGGGCAGGAACACCCATGTAGGCAATTTCCACTGGGCGAACGACAAGCGCGTCGTGCTCGACGTGGCGCAGAAGTTCGGCAGCGTCGACCAGCCCTTCGCGACCGGCGAACTGTTCGCGGTGAGCGCCGATACCGGCAGCTCGGAAATCCTCGTGGGCTTCCGCGTCGACGACGGTGGCCCCGGAACGCTGATCAAGCCCAAGAAGGGTTTCGAACAGGTCTACGCGGAACTGGCGAGCGTGGTGCCTGGGGACGATCGCAACGTCATCGTGTCCATTACCCCGTTTTCCCGCGATATCACCTACAGCACGGCCGAGCGGCTGGACGTGGGCTCCGGACGCCGCGTGCCGCTGGCACGCTCGCCGGTGCAGCGGGCAAGTTTCGGCGTGGACAACCAGGGCCAGGTGCGCTTCGCCTACGGCGCGGGCAACGACAATGCCAGCAAGCTCTACTACCGCGGCGGGCAGGGAGAGGACTGGCGCATGCTCAACGATGAAGCCGACAGTGGCCGGGTCGAATGGCCCGTCGGTTTCTCCGAGGACAACAAGACCGCCTACCTGCGCGTGGAGAACCGGCAGGGGCCGGATGCCATCGTCGCCTGGGACATCGCCAGCGGGCAGCGCAGGGAAGTCCTGCGCGATGCCGTTGCCGATCCGCAGCGCATCCTGTACCGCGTAGGCACGCAGATCCCGGTCGGGGCGATGGTGGTGACCGACCGGCCGCATACGCTGTTCTTCGACGAGAAGGGGCCCGATGCCCACCAGTACCGCTCGCTGGAAGCCGCGTTCGGCGGAGCGGCCGTGCTCATCACCTCCGGCACCCGCGATGGACACCAGGTGATGGTGCAGGTGTGGTCCGATACCAGCCCGGGCGAGTTCTTCCTGTTCGACACCCAGGCGCGCCGTGCCGAGCACGTGGTCGCACGGCGCGACTGGATCGATCCGAAAACGGCGGCGACGGTCACCGGCGTGGCCTTGCCTGCCCGCGATGGGCTGGTGCTGCACGGCTTCCTGACCCGGCCGCGCGGTGCCGAGGGCAAGCCGCTGCCGATGGTGGTGCTGCCCCACGGCGGGCCCTTCGGCGAGTACGACAGCTGGGGCTATGACACCGAAGCGCAGCTGCTGGCCGCCGCGGGCTACGCGGTACTGCAGGTGAACTATCGCGGCTCCGGCAACTACGGCCGTGCCTTCCAGCAGGCCGGTGCCCGCCAGTGGGGCCTGGCGATGCAGGACGACATCACCGACGCCACGCGCTGGGCCATCCAGCAGGGGCATGCCGATGCCTCGCGCGTTTGCATCTACGGTGCGAGCTACGGTGGCTACGCGGCGCTGATGGGCGTGGCGAAGGAGCCTACGCTGTACAAGTGCGCGGCGGGCTACGTGGGCGTCTACGACCTGCCGATGCGCTATTCGCGTGGCGCCGCGCAGGAAACCCGCGCCGGCGAGACCTGGCTGCGCGAGTGGATGGGCGAACCGCAGACCCTGGCCGACGTGTCGCCGGTGAATCTCGCCAGCCGCATCAAGGTGCCGGTGTTCCTGGCGGCCGGCGGCGAGGATGAGCGCGCGCCCATCGAGCACACCAAGAAGATGGCTGCCGCCTTGCAGAAGGCCAATGTGCCGGTGGAAACGCTCTACTACAACACCGAGGGCCACGGCTTCTACACGCTTGAGCACCGGCGCGAGTACTACACCCGCTTGTTGGGCTTCCTCTCGCGCGCCCTGGGCGGGCAGACGGCGGCCGCCGTGCCGGCACAGCCCTGACAACCGGCCGGCTATACCCCCGGGGTGCCACCCCGGGGGCTACACGCCATCCCGAGAGACCAAGAAGAAGGCCGGCGTTTCGGTGGAAACGTTGTATTACGACAGCGAAGCGCACGGCTTCTATACGCCAGAGCATCGGCGCGCGTACTACGCCCAGTTGCTGGCGTTCCTGTCCAGATCGCTGGGCGGCCAACCGGCGAAAGCATCTGCCGCCTCCCCGTAGGAGCGGCGTTAGCCGCGACCGGGTATCGCCGGTCGCGGCGCGCGCATCGTTTATCGCACCCCATGCATCGCGCGCCGCAGCAACGGCGCGCACAACAGCGCGATCACCCCGCACGCCAGGCCGATCCACATCATCAGCCAGAACAGGTGAGCGTAGCTGGCCGCGGCCTGCACCACGTCCATCTGCCCATCCTCCGGCACGTCGATGGCGGCGAGCTTGCCGAACAGCGCCGCCAGCGCCTCGGAGAACGCGGTGGCGAGGAACCAGGTGCCCATCATCAGGCTGACCACGCGCGGGACCGCCAACTGCGTCACCGCAGACAGGCCCACCGGCGCCAGGCACATCTCGCCGATCTCCAGCACCAGGTAGGCCAGCACCAGCCACCACACGCTGGCGATCGCACCGGTCGCGCCCACCTGCTGGGCGGCCAGCGCCAACGGCACGAACGACAGCCCGGCGAAGATCAGCCCCAGCGCCGACTTGACCGGCTTGGAGGGGTCGGCGCGGCGACGGTCCAGCCACGCCCACAGCGCGGCGAACAGCGGCGCCAGCAGCACCAGGAACAGCGCACCCAGGTAGGTGAGCGAGCCGGCGGTCTGCGGCAACACGATGCAGTCGCGTACCAGGAACACCAGCATCAGCGCGGTGACGCCCACGAACAGCACGCGCGGTGCACGCGAGTCCGCATGGCGGTCGGACATCGTCGCCGCCACCGCGAAGCCCAGCGGGGCCAGCAGCAGCGAGGCGATCGACCATGGCAGCGGCGTGCCATCGCGGATCACCAGGGCGGGTGCGATGTCCTTGGTGAGCAGGCGGTCGGTGAAGGTGACCCACGAGCCATAGGTCTGCTCGTACAGGGTGAAGAACACCAGCGCCATGAAGATCAGCGCCAGCAGCGCCCACATCTGTCCGCGCTGCACTGGCGTGCAGCGGGCACCGGTGAACCACGCGAACCACAGCAGCACGCCGCCCAGCACGACCAGCATGAGCACCAGTGCCAGGCTGATTTCACCGCCGATGGAAGCCACGCCGTTGGCGGCGGCCCACATCAGCGCGGCAATCGGGAACACCGACAGCACCGCGCAGCCATAGATCAGCCATTCGCGCGGCAGCCCGAACACGCGCTCGCGCAGCGTCGCCGGGGCCGGCGGCTCGGCATGGCCGTGCAGGTACTTCTGGCCCCACAGGAACATCGCCAGGCCCAGCAGCATGCCGATGCCGGCCGCGCCGAAGCCGTATTTCCAGCCATAGGCCTCGCCGAGGAAGCCGCACACCAGCGAGGCGAACAGCGCGCCGAGGTTGATGCCCGCGTAGAACAGCGAGAAACCCGAATCGCGGCGCGGGTCGTCCTCGGCGTACAGGCGCCCGACGATGGTGGAGATGTTCGGCTTCATGAAGCCGACCCCGGCGATGATCAGCGCCAGCGATAGATAGGTGACCCACAGCGCACCCTCGTCGCGTACCACCGCGCCGGCCACGCGCGTGACCGCATGGCCTTCCACCGCCATGCCGATGTGGCCCAGCACCAGCAGCAGACTGCCAAAGGTCACCGCCTTGCGCATGCCCAGCCAGCGGTCGGCCAGCAGGCCGCCGATCACCGGCATGCAATACACCAGCCCGCCATAGGCGCCCAGCAGGTCCAGGCCGGCGGCATCGCCGAACAGGTGGTGCTTGGTGAGGTAGAGCAGCAGCAGCGCCTTCATGCCGTAGAAGGAGAAGCGCTCCCACATTTCGGTGAAGAAGCAGACGTAGACGCCCTTGGGGTGGCCGAGGAAGTCGTCGCGTGCGGCCGGACCGGCCTGAGTGGTGGTCTGCATGTGTGTCCCCCGGGAGGCGAAGAAGTATGGGGGATGTGGGCCGCATTACCCCAAGTCGCTCCCTGATAC